>CABXXO010000018.1 GCA_902516235.1 uncultured Alphaproteobacteria bacterium | reverse complement strand
TACTTGATGGAGACAATATCAGATATGGATTAAACAAAGATTTAGGTTTCACAGACAAAGATCGAGTAGAAAATATAAGAAGGGTAGCAGAAGTTGCAAAGCTTATGAGCGATGCTGGTCTTATTGTTATTACTGCCTTTATATCACCATTCAGGTTAGAAAGAGAAATGGCTAGATCGCTTTTTGAAAAAAGTGATTTCAAAGAAATTTTTATTTCCACTCCTTTAAAAGTAGCTGAAAAGAGAGATCCTAAGGGTTTGTATAAAAAAGCTAGACAAGGAAAAATACCAAACTTTACAGGTATAGACAGTGTGTATGAAAAACCAATAAATCCAGATTTAGAAATTGATACTTCTAGGATTTCTTTAGGTGAAGCAGTAAAAAAAATATTAAATATTATTGTTTAAGTTGAATTTTAACTTGAGTAAACTTAGTCATATCAAAAACTATATTTTCAAAGACAACGTCTTCAAATTTATAGTTAGGGTTTAAAGAAAAGCCAAATGGTTCAATAGGCTGTCCTTTAAAATTTGTTGTGAATTGCCCATCTCCGTCTGTGTCTTGAAACACAAACAATCCAATATTTATATGGGGAAATGCCTTTAAATTAATTTTATTAAATTTGTTTATATCTGGCTCAATGACGATAAATAAAGGCGCAGAATTATGTTCGAAATAATATTTTCTATCATATCCAAAAATATGAATTGGACTAGTTGAGTCAACAAATCCAGTAACTTTTGCTTCAAGATGATCGGAATATGACAAATTTATTACAAAAAAAGCCTGAAAAATAATATGAAAAGCAACCTTCAATAAGTATAAGAATTGCCTGTGCATAACTTTTAAAAGATTAGTGTTTATTTTCAATAATTGCACATGAAAGTTAAAATATTTACTTATAAAAAAGCAAAAACATAAAAAAGGTTATAAAAATTGGTTTTTTAAAGTAAATTAAATTTGAAAACTATCACATATTTTTCAATATGTTATTTTCTTAATAAATTACTGTGGATAACTCTGTTTAAAAGTATTAATTTATTTTCAAATATGAAAAAAGGATACATTATTGTAAGAGTTTCCATTCGTGACCCTGAATTATTTCAAAAATATCCTATTTTATCCACAGAAGTGATGAAGAAATATGGAGGAAAGTACATAATAAGGGGTGGAAAATTTGAAGTTTTCGAAGGGGAGTGGCCAGTAGATCGAACAACAGTTGTAGAATTTGATAGCTTTGAAAGTGCTAAAAAATGTTATAAGTCGATTGATTATTCAAAAGCAATGAATATTAGGCAAAAAAGTACAAAAAGTGACCTGATTTTAATTGAGGGATACTAGGTTTTCTTAAAAAAAGTACTAGCTAATTTTAGTTTATCTTTTTTTTTCTTTAACAATTCCTCTAGGTTGACGATTTCTAGTTTATGTTTATCAATCAATTCTTCAATTTCCTCAACACTCAAGCCATCAAAATCTAATAGCTTCGCTTTTTTTATAGGCTCTTCATCATCAAACATTATTAGATTTACTATATTTGAATTTTAAGTTTAAATAAATTGACTTTTAATATGATTTTTTCATAATCCCGAATATGTCAAAAAAACTCTTATTAATATTAATTTCTTCATTATTTTTAAATACAAGTTGTGCCACAGTAAGTGAGAGGGCTAATAATGCTTACGACACAGTAGCAGGGGCAGTATCAAAAGGTTACAACAAAGTTAAAGATACAGTTACTGGCGACAATTAAATAACAAAAAATTTATTTAAAATTTTTGAATTCACTTTAAATAGACATTTGATTTAATGAAGTTTTTATCTCTTCAACACATTGACATTGAAGATCCTGGAACTTTTAAAGATTATCTTTTAGCGGATGGTCATGAAATCACAACAATACAACTAGACCAGGGAGATATGATTCCAACTAATCTTGATAACTATGATGCAATGCTTTGTATGGGGGGTCCAATGGATACTTTTATGGAAAATGAATATCCTTGGTTAATTGAAGAAAAAAAAGCAATCGCAGAATATGTCTTAAATCTAAGGAAACCGTTTTTGGGTTTTTGCTTAGGCTGTCAACTTTTAGGTGAAGTGCTAGGAGGTAGAGTTGTAGAGTCAATACCGCCAGAAATAGGTGTATTAGATATCGATATAGAGACAAATGCTAAAGATGATGGTGTTTTTAATTTTCTACCAAAAAGGATCAAAGCCCTTCAGTGGCACTCTTATGAAGTAATTGGATTAGATAATAATTCTAAGATTCAACTTATTGGCACTTCACCCTCAACAAAATATCAAATTTTTGGTTATGAAAACTATGCCTATGGAATTCAATTTCATTTAGAAATTCGAAAGACCACAGTTGATGATTGGGCTAAGGTTCCTGAGTATAAAAATGCCCTAGAAAAATCTCTTGGTGCTGATGCTTTACCTCAAATGAAAGACATGGTAGACAAAGAAATTGATACAATGATGCAACAGTGCAACCAAATGTATAAAAACTTCGTTAATATAATTAAAAGTTAATTTTTTATCTTCATAATTTAAATGCAAAGAAGAAATTTTATAAAAAAAATTTTATTATTTTCATTAGCTTTTTTATCTTTAAAAACAAAAATTATGGCAAATTCTTTCATCAAACCCTTCAATATGAAGGATGGTAAATTTTCTAATAATTATGAGTTGCATAAAAGCAGTTTCAAGGATTTTTGGAAATGGAGGAAAGAATCAAATAAACCCCAACCTATTAGGTTTCCCGTAGTCAAAAATAATCCAGATTATTTAAAATCCAACAAATCTAAAAAAACAATTACTTGGGTAGGGCATTCAACTTTTTTAATACAGATTGATGGGATCAATATACTTACTGACCCTCATTTTACTAAAAGAGCCTCTCCTTTAAGTTTCATGGGGCCCTCTAGAACGACACCACCAGGTTTAAATATTGATGAATTGCCTTTTATAGATTTAGTTTTAATTTCTCACAATCACTATGATCATCTTGATGCAAAAACTATTAAGCTATTGTTAAAAAAACAGAATGTTAACCATCCTATTTTCTTTGTGCCCCTAAAATTAAAAGAAACTATTTCAAAATTAGGTGCTAATAATGTGATTGAGCATGAGTGGTGGCAAATGTCTAAATATAAAAATTTAGAAATCTATTCTGTTCCAGTTCAACATTGGAGTAAAAGAACATTTAACGATACAAACAAAACATTGTGGTGTGGGTGGGTTGTAAAGACGAATAATTTTAAATATTTTTTTGTAGGCGATACTGGCTACTCAAAAGATTTTCAAGACATACAAAAGATGTTTGGTGAATTTGATTTGTCTACAATACCTATTGGGGCATACGCCCCAAGATGGTTTATGAAAGACTCTCATTGCAATGTGGAAGAGGCAATTCAAATTCATAGAGATGTTAATTCAAAAAAATCTATTGCGATGCATTGGGGAACTTTTCAACTTACTGATGAACCAATGGATGAACCTATTAAATTACTTAAACAACTATCTAAAAAATTAAATTTAAAAAATGATGAGTTTTCTTACATGGCCCACGGTCAAACAAGAAAAATTTAATTGATTTATTAAAATCTTGCATAAAAGTAATGATATAAAAGAATGAATAAAAATAACTTTTTTTAATGTAACTGTCATAAAAATTATGTACTCATTCAAGATGAGTAATTTTTTCCCTAAACTTGCAGAGTTAGTTATCAAAAGAAGAATTTTTTTTATACTAATTGGTTTTGTAATAGCTTTTACCTTAATGGCTGGAGCCCCTAATATTAAATTTGATACTGACGCCAGAGTTTTTTTTGATGAAAACAATCCTGACAGAATAGCTTTAGAAAACTTTGAAGGGGAATACTCAAAAGATGATAATCTGGCTTTTGTTATATCACCTAAAAATGGTGATATTTTTACACCTAAAAATCTAAATGCTATTGGCATACTCACTGAAAAAGCATGGTTATTGCCTTATGTTCGGACAGTTTATTCGTTAACTAATTACCAAAATAGCTATGCGGACGGTGATAGTCTGATCGTTGAAGATTTAATAACAGACATTGAAAATATTTCAGAAGAGGATGCTAATTATGCTGAAGAAGTTGCTAATTCTCGAATTGAATTAAAAAATGCATTTATTAATTCTGATAACTCAATTTCCCAAGTAAATATTCTATTTCGTTTACCTGGCAAGGATGCAATTGTTGAAATTCCTTATGTCATGAATGAAGTAGAAATTCTTAAAAAAGAATTTGAGGGTCAATTTCCTGGGATTGAACTTAGAATGGTAGGATTTGTTCCCTTAAATAATCAGTACAGTGTCTCAGGTCAAGACGATACAGCTAAATTAACACCAATGATGATCTTGGTTACACTAATTGCAGTTGCAATAATCCTTAGAACCATATTTGGGGTAGGGTTAATTTTTATTATTATAATATTATGTGCTGGTTCATCTGTTGGGGCTTTGGGTTGGTCTGGTACAAACATAAACAATGCTACTGTTGTAGCACCTTTAATGGTTATGACACTTGCTGTTGCAAGTGCAGTTCACATACTCTCCTCAATCAGGCAAACAATGACCATTACCCCTGACAGAAATGAATGGGTTAGAAGAGCTATAGTAGATCACGGTCCAGCAATTACTGTTGCTTGTTTAACAACAGCTATAGGTTTTTTATCTTTAAATTTTTCAATTTCACCTCCCTTTAGACAATTAGGTAACATCGTATTCGTTGGAGTAATTGCAGCTTTGTTTTATACGCTCACAATGTTACCTGCTCTTATCAGTCTGTTACCTTTAAAAAAACAAAATCAGAAAGCTACCATGGACAAGAGTATGAGTTATCTTGCAGAATTTGTAATAAGAAGAAAGAACTCATTACTAGCTTTTACCGCAGCATTAATAGCAATTCTAGTTTTTGGAATATCAAAAATTTCTCTAGAGGATGACTTTCTTAGATATTTTGGACCAGAGTATGAACTCAGGCAATCAATCGATTATTACGAAGATAATTTTGCAGGTTTAAATGCATTGGAGTACTCAGTCAATTCTGGTAAAGAAAATGGAGTTAATGATCCTGAATATTTAATGAAAGTTGAGTCACTTGTGAATTTCTTAAGAAGTCAGCCGAATATTTCAAGCGTGAGGTCCTATACAGATGTTGTAAAACGACTCAATCAAAACTTAAATGAAGATGATGAAAGTTTTTATAAAGTGCCTAACTCAGAACTTGAAGCAGCACAATACTTATTCCTGTATGAGTTATCTTTAGGTTATGGTTTAGATTTAACAGATCAAATTAATGTCGATAAATCTGCATTAAGGGTGACTGCTAATGTGTCAAAAACTACTACCAAAGGTTTTCTTGAGCTAGATAAAAAAGTCCAAAGCTGGTTTGATGAAAATGCACCTGAGCTCAGTACAAAATCTACAGGCACATCGCAGGTCTTCTCCAAGATATCTTCTCGAGATGTTCCAGCCATGTTGAAAGGTACTGGTTTAGCATTGATAGGTATCTCTTTCATAATATTACTAGTGATAAGAAACATTAAATATGGATTAATGAGTCTGATACCTAATTTACTTCCAGCAGCTATGGCTTTTGGATTATGGGGTTATTTTACTGGCTCCGTAACTCTTGCTGTCTCAATTGTAGTAGCAATGACTTTAGGTATTGTTGTCGATGACTCTGTACATTTTATGCTTAAATATGCTAAAGCTAGAAAAGAAGGAAAGTCCCCAGAAGATAGTGTCAGACAGGCTTTTGAAAAAGTAGGTATGGCTTTAACAACAACAACCATTGGTCTTTTTTTAGGCTTCTGTGTCTTAGCGCAATCAGGTTTTGCAGTAAATAAAGATATGGCACAGTTAACTGCGATAACAGTTGTATTTGCGTTAGTGGTTGATTATTTACTTTTACCACCCGTATTGATCTGGATTGACAACTTAAAATTAAAAAGGAAAACATCATGAAAAAAATTATCATCACTCTAACTTCAATTTTGACTCTACTATGCAGTCAAGTTTTTGCTCAGTCTGCAGAAGAAAAAGGATTAGATATCATTGAAAAAAGTATTGCTTTAGATAATGGTTTTGTTGACAGCACTGTTGTAGGAAAAATGATACTTAAAGATAAATCCGGTAATGAAAGCATAAGAAGTTTTAAAAATTTTATATTTGAAGAGCTTGATGAAACTTTAGGAGATAAAAGTATTATTGTTTTTACTGAACCAAGAGATGTCAAAGGAACATCTTTATTAACCCACGCCAATATTGAACCAAAAGATGATGATCAATGGCTCTATCTTCCAGCTTTAAAAAGAGTAAAAAGAATATCCTCTTCAAATAGAACAGGAAAATTTGTTTCATCAGAATTTTCATATGAGGATTTATCTACAGATGAGCCTGAAGATTATAATTTTTTATGGTTAGAGGAAATAAATTGTCCTGCTGATCAAAGCCTGCAATGTCATGTCATTGAAGCCACTCCAAAAAATAAAAAATCAGGTTATTCCAAAAGAGTAATTTATATAGACGTTTTTGAGCTAAGGTACCAAACTGTTAAATTTCATAACAGACGTGGTGATCTTGAAAAAGAACTTAATTTTAAAAGTTATCAGAAATATTTAGATAAGTTTTGGAGAGCTGATATATTAGAAATGAAGAACTTACAAACAGGAAAATCAACAAACATTACTTGGGAAAATTACGAATTCCAAACAAACTTATCAATTAACGATTTTAACCCAGAAAAATTAGCCAAAATGGCTAGATGACAAATTTTTTTTTTATTTTATTATGCCTTCTATTCATCAGTTCTTATTCAAAAGCTGAGTTGTATTCCGAACACTATGGAGAAATAGAATTAAGCTCCACTATATTTTTAATGGACATTGAAGGAGATAATAGAAAAAATTTTTTAAATTCAACAAAAGTTGAGTATAATTATCTTTTTGAAATAGATAATTTAACTGGAAAGCTCAAAATTAATGTCAAAGAGTCTTATCCTGAGTCTAGACAAAATCTAGATTTTAATGAGGCTTATTTAGACTACTCTTTAGAAAATTCCAATATCCTTATAGGTAACAATATTGTTTTTTGGGGGAAAAATGAATTCTTCAATCCAGTGGATATTGTAAATTCCAAAGATTTTTCTCTGGGTTTAGCTTCTGGAGAAAAAATAGGACAAACGATGTTCAATATCAAAAGATATTTATCTTCTAGTGAACTTGATTTTTACATACTACCCTCAATTGCAAATATATATCCAAAATCTCAAGTTCGTTCTCAACAAACATTAAATATAAAATCTGAAAATACTTACTCTGAAGGAGCAAAAAAAGAAAATTTAGGCATAGGACTTCGTTGGTCTGGATATATCGATGAATACGATTATGGTTTAACTTTCTATAAAGGAAATACAAAAGACCCAGCGTTAAATATTTCATCAAATCAGTTAGTTCCTAATTATTCAGAGATAACTCAAATTGGAATTGAGTTGCAAGCCACTCAAGGAGATTTTTTACATAAGGGAGAATTTATAAATCGAAGTAATCAATACAATTTGGACGGAAATATTGATGATTATTATGGTTTTATTGTCGGTACTGAACACACCCTATATGGATTGTTTGAAAAAAATTGGGACCTGTCAAATATCATAGAGTACTCTTATGACTCAAGAGGGTCTAAGTCTCATCACAGTAATCAAAATGATTTATTTTATGGAGCTAGGTTAGTCTTAAATGATATCGATGACACACAATATTTTATATCACTACAAAATGACTTAGATAAGGGGACAAGAGCAATAACATTTAGCTATGAGAGTAGGTTTTATAGTCATTTTAAAGGAGGAATAGATTTATATGTCCCACTAAATCTTGAAAAAGATTACCATCAATCTTCATTTAAAGATGAGAATAATATAAAGATATTTAGTAGTTATGCATTTTAATAAATATTAGTTTTAAATTATGAAATATTCATAAGCTTGATAACCCAAAGTTATCAATAATACAATTAGAGCCCAGATACTTAAATTGCTAAAAAATTGTTTTAATGATGAGTTTGTCTCAATAAAATATGGCCCAATCAAAATAAGAAGACATACAAAATAAATAATTGGCATTATGATATTAGCCGTCATTAATTATCTTTTTTTAATCTTTCTAAATTAATCTCATCAGAAAATTGCTCGTTTAATTTTTCTACTTCTGGAATTTTGGATAAATTTTTTAAATCACTTTTTTTTTGATTTACAACTACATCAACAAGTATTGCGATTAATAAATTTAACATTGTTATAGCACACACAATTATAAAACTAAAAAAATATGTCCATGCCCACCAATAAACTTCTTGAAGTGGTAACATAACTTGCTCCCAAGAGGATAAAGTCAATACTTGAAAAAGTGTAATCATCGACACCCCAACGTCACTCCATCTGTCTGGGATATCTTTTGAAAATACAATTGATCCAATTGTGGCGTAAATATATAGAATTAAAAATAACAGTAAACTGACATAGAACACTCTCTTTAATGATCCAATTAATGACTCAATTATTAATTTAAGTTCAGGCATAATTGAAATTACTCTTAAAACTCTGAAAACTCTTAATAACCTTAATAATAAAAAACTTGAATTATTTGGAATAGGTACAAGAGACACTAGTACAATTATAGAGTCAAAAATATTCCAACCACTTTTAAAAAAATTTTTTTTTATTGGTTCTCCAATAAAACGGATGCTTATTTCAATGAGAAAGAAAATTGTAATTGCATAATCTAAATAATTGATAAAATCACGAGAAAATTTACTTAAATCGTATGTATTAAGTCCTATTGTGAATGCATTAAATATTATAATGATCAATACAAGATACTGGAAAAATTTACTCTCTTTTATCCGGAAAAATAATTTGTTTTTTATCATGTCTTTAAGATATTTATTTAAAATTAATTTTGATAATTTGCTCTTTGCAAGTTTCTTTATTTGTATTATCCACATTATTTATCTATTGTTATAAAAATGCTTATTCAAGTAAAAATATTAATTTTTGCCACGGTATGGATGTTATTTAGAGCTATTGGGTCTGGTTTATTTCTTAGTCTTACTTTTTTAGGAAGTCCTCGGTCAGCTCCACCTGAATGGATTATAGCTTTCCTAGGGGATTTTATGATTGGAACTTCAGCTTTATTTCTTGCGTATTTAGTATGGAAAAAACCATCATCATTTCTTTGGGGTATTTTACTTGCTTGGAATTCAGTTGGTATATTTGATTTAATTGGAGCTTTATCTTTAACATTTACAACTCCTTATTCTCCTCTGCCTGAGATAGGTTTAAATGAAATTGGTGTAAGAACAGTTTTGTCTTTGAATACTATAATACAATTAATAGCATTAACAATAATGTTCAGACCACAAGTAAAATCTTATTTTAATCTTGGAAATCATAATTCACTTAAATAATTTATGCCTTAATATTTTCATAATACTCAAATGTTCATTAAGTGCTCTGAATGATAACGATATTTCAATAACTAATAAAACTATTGATAAGACAAATAAAATTATACATACAGTAAAAAATAAAACTGCAGCTATTTGTAATTTGAAAATAACCATTACAAAACAGGTGCATATACAAACACCCCCAGAACAAGATAAAAATAAAATTTTTTGGAGCATAATCAGTCTATCCTTATAGTTAGTTATATGTGATGAATATTCATCTTGATTTATGAATTTAACAACGCCTTTTTCTATTTCATCTCTTGAGTCACGAATAAGTTTATCTAAATTTGAGTATCTAGTTATTGTTAAAGTTATAAAAATTGTACTCGCAAAAAACATATTTCCTAAAATTGCAGTATCAGATAACAATTCAAAATCGTAAATCATTTGTTAATTATCATTTATAAAAAAATATATAAATCAAGTTAATAGTTCTGTGGTGAAACGGATATCACTCTTGACTACGGATATCCTACGTCTCTTTAATTCATTTATTATCAATACTAATGTGAGAGCTTCTACAACATTTTATCAATGTCGCCCGTATAGAACCCGTATAGAAATTTATTCATATATAAGCGCAATCTAAATACAATTTTGATATTATCAAAAAAATGTTGAACGATAATCAAACATGTTACAGATGCAAAACTGATAAAGAGTTAATTCAATTTACTAGAAGAAAAGATGGGAAATACTATAGAATGTGTAAGTCGTGCAATGAAGAATTGCATTTAGGAAAAAATAAAAGAAGAAAACTCAAGCATACTGAAACTCATAGAACCTGTTATAAATGTCTAAGATTTCTTACAGTAGCCAATTTTACAAGACGTACTACGGGAACATATTTTTCGGCTTGCAAAGAGTGCAATAAATTTGGTTTTGCCCAAACTCGCAGAGCAAGGTTAATCAACGCAGAGGGTAGTTTTACATCTATAGAGTTCAATAGAAAACTTAAGGACTATGAGAGGTGCCCTCATTGCAATGTGAAATGGGAAAATATTAAGTTACCAAAACATAAAAAAGTCCCATGGACGGCGGACCATATAATCCCAATCAGTAGGGGAGGAAAAAATACTATTGAAAATATACAACCACTTTGTTTTAGTTGTAATTCTAAAAAAGGTGATAAAATTTATTAATTTATAGAATATATAAATTTTAAAATGGATAATTTCAAAATTATAAAAAATTATATCTCTAAAAATATGAGAATGTCTCATATATATCAGCCATTAATGTTAATTGAATTAATGAAAGGTAATGGAAAAGCGAGTGGCAAAAAGATTTCTAAATCATTTTTAAGTTACGACATGACACAAATTGATTACTACAGGGAAATAGTAAAAATGATGCCATTTAAGTACTTATCGAAACATTTGAAAAATATAAAAAGGGATAAAGAGAATTATTACTACGAAGGTTTTGATTTAAGCAAAGAAGAAAAAAAAGAAATTATAGAAATTTGTTATGATAAATTACAACAATACATAGAGAAAAGAGGTTTGGAGAAAATATTTAAACACAGAACTTTAGCATCAAGAGCGATATCTGGAAGTATAAGATACAAAGTCCTTACAAAAGCAAAAAATAGGTGTGAAGCTTGTGGAGTTCTATCAAATGAAAGAGCACTGGAAGTAGACCACATTGAGCCAAGAAGCTTAGGGGGGAAAGATGACTTAAGTAACTTTCAGGCACTTTGTTACAAATGTAATGCTCAAAAAGGAAATAGAGATAATACAAATTTTAAGAAAATTTTAGAGAGCTACAAGCTGAGAGATAAAGAATGTATTTTTTGCAATATTCCAAAATCTAGAATTATTAAATCAAATGAATTAGCCTGTGTAGTATATGATGAGTATCCTGTAACTAAATATCATTGTCTTATAATACCTTATCGTCATTCAGAGCAATATTTTGATTTATATCAACCAGAACTTAATGCCATTAATCAACTTGTATTTGATACTAAAGAAATGCTTTTAAAAAAAGACAAGTCAATTGATGGTTTTAATATTGGGAGTAATAATGGTGAAGTTTCTGGTCAAACAATTTTTCATACTCACATACATTTGATTCCCAGAAGAAAGGGAGACGATAAAAACCCTAGAGGTGGAATTAGAGCAGTATTAAAATCTAGAAAAGATTATTAGTGGCTGGAATATAAACCTTAATTATCTTTTAGCCCGTATACATCCCGTATAGTAAATCCATTAGAGTTTATTATTTAAAAAAAAGAGTATATAAATCAAGATAATGGTTCTGTGGTGAAACGGATATCACACTTGACTACGGATCAAGAATTCAGGGTTCGAATCCTTGCAGAACCGCCAACTTAAACTTTCAAATTGTCTATCAGTCTTACCTTCCCTTTATAAATTGCATAAAAAAGTCTGGCTTCAGAGATAGAGCCTATAAAACTTAGGTCAGTATTATTTCTGAATTCAAAATATTCAAATTTCTCGACATCTTGTGATGTCATGAACTCATTTGCTTTTAGGTTAGCATTTTCTATATCTAATGATTTTTCAAGAGAGCTAATAAAATTTTTAGTTTGTATGTGAAAACTAATAAAATCTTGAGTTTGTTTTTTACTTAATTTTTCATTTCTTGATGAATAAGCTATTCCCTCTTCGTGCCTCTTTGTTTGGATAGATATCAAATCTAAAGATTTGTATTTTTCTTCAATAAATTTTTCAATAATCTTCAGTTGCTGATAATCTTTTTCACCAAAATAAACTTTATTACTTTTTATAATTGAAAAAAATTTGTCAAGCACAGTGATAACACCATCAAAGTGCCCTTTTCTAAATTTATCACAAAGCATATCTTTAAAATTTTTGTTCTTTATTATTTTTTCATCATTGTTAAATATTTCTTCAGATGAGGGTTCAAAAAGTATATCTACCTCGTTGTCTATGCAGAAATCATAGTCAAAACCTTTATTCCTAGGATAATTTTCAAAATCCTCCTTACTAGAAAATTGTTTTTCGTTGATAAAGATACTTACAATAGTTTTGTGATTATCTTTTTTGGATTGCTTGATCAATTCGCCATGTCCTTTGTGAAGAGCGCCCATTGTTGGCACATAACCAATTGAATATTTTCGATTTTGATAAGCATTCAAATAGGACTGCAAATTAGAAATATCTTTAATTATCAGCATAATTTGTTTTTATTTATTGACTTCATATCAATAATTGTTAAATCTAGGAACCTATTTTTTAGGTGTAATAATAATGAAAAGAACATATCAACCCAGCCAATTAGTTAGAAAAAGAAGACACGGTTTTCGCTCTAGAATGGCAACTGTTGGCGGTCGTAAAGTTATTAATGCAAGAAGAGCTAAAGGTCGATCAAGACTATCAGCTTAATTATTGAGACTCCCAACATTAAAAAAATCATCCGAATTTTCTCGAATTAGAAATAAAGGTCATTTCTATAAAAGTACATGCTTTAATGGTTATATTCTCCATGACGCTGATTTAGGGTCTTTTCTAGTTGGTATCATTGCTAGTAAAAAGCTTGGAAATGCAGTTGAAAGGAACAGAGCTAAAAGAAGAACCAGAGAAGCAATTCGTACGAGCAGTTTTATAAATACATTAAATCAAGTTAAATTTGTGTTAATACTAAAAAAAACAGTTTTGAAAGTGCCTTTTATTGATTTAAAACAAGATATTGAAAAATTCATATCATATGAAAAATAATATTAAAAAATTCTGGAAAATAGTTTTTATTACTCCTATAAAAATTTATCAGATATTCATATCACCAATGTTGCCGAATACTTGTAGACATCTTCCAACATGCTCTCAGTATACAATTGAAGCTATTCAAGAATTTGGTGTTTTAAAAGGGATAACAAAGGGAACTCTTAGAATTCTTAAATGTAATCCTTTAGGATCATCAGGTTACGACCCTGTAAGAAAATAATATGGAAAATCAAAAAAACTTATTCTTAGCAATTATTATTTCAATGGCAATCATTTTTGGTTTTCAATTACTAGTGCCTCAACCAGAGAGAACACCAATTACTGAAGAACAAACAAATGGTGAAAGCTTGGTTGATTTAAGTATTCAAAAATCCACAGCTACTGTTTTAGCTGAGAGAAATGAAGTAATAAATGAAACAGGGAGAGTAGTTTTTGATAATTCAAAAATTAAAGGTTCTATAAATTTAAATGGTGGTCTAATCGATGATTTAATCTTGGAAGAATTCAGAGAAACCCTAGACCCTACTTCTGACTTAATAGAATTTTTAAATCCTTTAGGGTCTGATAATGCTTATTATCTAGATACTGGCTGGGTAAGCTCTGATATTACAATTGAACTGCCTGATATTACTAGCATATGGAGTGCTGATAAAAATTCTATAGGTGTTAATGATCCTGTAAAACTTACTTGGACAAATGATCAGAATATTACTTTTGAAAAAATAATTTCTCTAGACGAAAACTATTTATTTAGTATTGATCAAAGAGTTATCAATAATTCTGGCCTTTCTTTTGACCTTTACCCCTATGGTTTATCAAAAAGACAAGGAATTCCTGAAATGCAAAATTTCTTTATCTTACATGAAGGGCCTTTATCAATAACCGATGGTGTTTTGGAGGAATATGATTATGAAGACCTAAAAGACGATAAAAAAATTAAGCATTCATCTGTTGGAGGTTGGATTGGGATGACAGATAAATATTGGCAAACAGCCATCATACCTAATCAAAACGAACCTGTTCAACAAACATATAGTTATAGTTTTGTAGACACTGTTGACAATTTTCAAACTGACATTGTTGGAGAAAAAATATTTGTCTCCGATAACGTTAGTATATCTCATAATTTTAAGATTTTTGCAGGACCAAAAATAGTAAATATTATTGACAGGTATATGGAAGAATATGGGTTTGATGGGTTTGATCGCTCAGTAGATTTTGGTTGGTTTTATTTTTTAACTAAGCCTATTTTTAATGTTTTAGAATTTATTTTTGGATACGTAGGTAACTTTGGTTGGTCAATTATATTGTTTACAATTTTAATGAGAATTTGTTTTTTTCCTCTTGCTCAACAATCTTTTAAGTCGATGGCTAAAATGAAAAAACTAGCTCCCGAGATGCAAAGGCTTAAGGAGCAATATGGTGACGATAGAGCTGGAATGCAAAAAGAAATGATGGCTTTATATAAAAGAGAAAAGGCTAATCCAATTGCTGGTTGTTTACCGATTTTACTTCAAATACCAGTATTCTTTGCTTTGTACAAAGTATTATTTGTTACTATTGAAATGAGGCATGCTCCTTTTATAGGGTGGATACATGATCTCTCTGCACCTGACCCACTTGGAGCACTTACTCTATTTGGATTTGTAGATTGGAATGTACCAGGTATTTTACAATTACTTAATGTAGGTATTTGGCCAATCTTAATGGGTATATCGATGTACGTACAATTTAAATTAAATCCTGCACCTGTCGATAAAATGCAAGCTAAGATTTTTAGCTTTTTACCAATTATATTTACATTCATTTTAGGCGGTTTTGCAGCAGGTCTAGTCATTTATTGGACAACAAACAATGTTTTATCAATGGCTCAACAATACATAATACAAAGAAAAGTTATGAAGAGTTAATGAGCGATGTTAAAAGTTATTTTAAAAAACAAACAACCTTTATACTAAGCGCCACACAGCCTCGCCAGTATCCTAATGTAAGTTTTCCTGAAATTGCTTTTATTGGCAGGTCTAATGTTGGAAAATCTAGTTTGATCAATGCTATTTTTATGAAAAAACTAGCACATATTTCAAATACTCCTGGTAAGACAAGACAAATTAATTTTTTTAATCATAGTGACTCAATGATGGTTGTTGACCTTCCTGGGTATGGATTTGCAAAGATATCTCAAAAAGAGGCATATCAAATATCAGATCTTGTATCTCAATATTTAACGTCTCGTGAAAACTTAAAAAAAATATTTGTATTAATTGACAATTCATTAGGTCCAAAAAAAATAGATATAGAGATGATTGAGTCTGTGAAAAAAATAAATCAAAAAGTTATTATTTGTTACACTAAAAGTGATAAAAAAATAAAAGAAAAGTCACCTTTCATAGACAATTTAAATAATAAATTCGAAAACTACATTGTTAGCTCAAAAACGAACGATAATATATTTGAAATTCAAAAAAAAATTTTTGAAATTTTATAAATTTTCTTGGCTTTTATAGAATAAACATTAATTTAACACGCTTATGAATAATATCACTAATTGGGTTTTTGACTTAGATAATACTCTTTACAAAGCAGAGTGTGGCTTATTTGATAAAGTTCACATACTTATGGGTAGATTTATAGAGGATAAATTAAACTTAGGCTCTGGAGAAGCGCAAGCATTAAGATCTAAATATTATCATCAGTATGGGACTACACTAAGAGGACTTATGATCGAGCATCAGGTTAACCCTGATGAATATTTAGATTACGTTCATCAAATTAATTATGAAGTAGTTCAGCCAAATATCCCACTTGCAAAATTATTAAAAAGCTTAAATGGAAAAAAATATATTTTTACAAATGCAAACATCGACCATGTCGAAAAGGTATTAGAAAGACTTAATATGACAGATATTTTTGATGGATGTTTTGATATTTCTGAGAGTAATTATATGCCAAAACCTCATAAGGTAGTTTATGACTCATTCCAAGATAAATTCAATTTAGACAACAATTCAACGGCTATGTTTGAGGACCTTCATATTAATTTAAAAGAGCCTCATAATATGGGATGGCAAACAGTTTGGGTAACGAACAATTTAGAATACAACTTAAATAAAGATGTTAACCAACAATCAGATATCCAAAAAATTATTCATGAAAAAGGTTATATTTCTCATGTTACTGATAATTTGGAAAATTTCTTAAAAAACGTAATATAAAGGTAGTATGAGCCATCAGGAAATTATTGAAAAGTTATGGGATCAAAGAGATCAAATTAATTTTATTGAGGATGGTGAAGCAAAAAAAAGTATTGAGAGCGTTCTAAACTTATTAGACAAAGGAAAACTTCGAGTATGCGAAAAAAAAGATGATGTTTGGCACGTCAATCAATGGCTTAAAAAATCGATACTTTTAAGTTTTAGAATACAGGATATGGAGATAATTACTGGCGGCCCAAGTGTTAGCGATGGGAATACTTCATGGTGGGATAAAGTTCCCTCAAAATTTCAAAATTGGACATCGGAAAATTTTCAATCAGCTGGCTTTAGAGCAGTTCCTAACTGTGTTGTAAGGAGGTCAGCTTTTATTGCAAAGAGTGTTGTCTTGATGCCTTGTTTTGTTAACCTAGGTGCTTATGTTGATGAAGGAACTATGGTAGACACTTGGGCAACAGTTGGCTCTTGCGCGCAAGTTGGAAAAAATTGTCATATTTCAGGTGGTGCAGGTATAGGTGGCGTATTAGAGCCCTTACAAGCAAATCCTGTAATAATTGAAGATAATTGTTTTATTGGTGCTAGATCTGAAGTTGCAGAAGGTGTGATAGTTGGAGAGGGTTCAGTGTTATCTATGGGAGTATTTATTGGAGCTTCAACTAAAATTTATAATCGTGAAACTAAAGAAATTTATATGGGAAAAGTTCCTCCTTATTCAGTAGTTGTACCAGGTAGTCTTCCAAGTTCAAAAGGTGATGCATCTTTGTACTGTGTTGTTATTGTTAAAACTGTTGATGAAAAAACTCGATCAAAAACCTCAGTTAATGAATTGTTAAGAGATTAAGATGTTAGACACAATAGAACTATCAAAAAAATTAATATCATTTGATTCTGTTACCCCTGCGAAGCAAGATATTTTTGACTTTTTAATTAAAACATTTGAAGAAAATGGTTTTGTAACAAAACAATTAAATTTTGATGGGGATGGAAGCTACGAAGTCATAAATATCATGGCTACATATGGACCAACTAACACCAATGGAAAACATTTTAATTTTTTATGTCATGTTGACGTGGTGCCTCCTGGTAACTTAGAAGATTGGGACACTCATCCTTTTGAGCCAACAATTAAAGATGGGTATCTTTATGGTCGTGGATCTGAGGATATGAAGGGTTGTACTGCAGCTAGCATGGTAAGTGTTTTTAAATTTATCAAGGAAAACAAGGATTTTAACGGCACTATAAGTTTTATTATTACAGGAGATGAAGAGGCTGACTCTGTTAACGGAGTGAAGAAGGTCGTAAAATGGTTAAAAGAAAATAACATAAGAATCGATGGTTCAATAGCTACCGAGTCATCCTCAGAGAAAGTAATTGGCGATCAAATAAAAGTGGGAAGAAAAGGAGCTGTAGATGTTCAAATTGAAATTATTGGTAAACAAGGGCATGCTGCTTACCCTCAACTAGCTCAAAACCCAATACATTTTATGTCTAAGTTGATTTCCTTCTTTGATGATCAAAAACTTGATGATGGAGCGGAATACTTTGAACCTTCAACTCTACAGTTCACCCAAATAAATTTAAATAATAAAGCAAAGAATGTTATCCCTGAAAAATTAATTACTGTAGGTGACATGCGATTTAATGATAATTGGGATCAAGCAAAAATACAAAACTATTTTGATAAACACTTAACTAGGCTTTGTTCAGAAAATAATTGTAAATATAATTTGAAATTAACCTTTAGAGGTATGCCCTTCCAAGCTTTTGATAACCCATTTACAAAGCATTGTATTAAAGCAATAAAAGATGTAACTGGATTAGAGGCAAGTCAAGATACAGGTGGTGGAACATCAGATGCTAGATTTATGCAAGAGGTATGTCCTGTCTTTGAGTTCGGGACAATCAATAAAACTCTTCATAAAGTTAATGAATGTGTCTCTGTAAAAGATTTGCAAATTACTGAAAAAATTTATTTCAAAACGCTAGAAAATTTTTTTAAATTATGAAAAAAGGTGAATTGATACCAAATATTAATCTAAGATTAGTATCATCTGATGGGACAAAAAATATAAATTTACACGATAATTTTAAAAATAAACGAGTACTTATTATATGTATACCTGGTGCGTTTACTTCTACATGCCATATTCAACATTTACCTCCTTTTATTACTGGAGCAGAAAAAATTATTGAAGATAAAAAATTAGATATGATTTGTTGTATTACTACAAACGACCCATATGTTCTAGATTTGTGGAGAAAAGAATTAGGTGACTCCATAATAAAATATTTTTCTGATGGAAATGAAGAGTTTATGAAATTATCTAAACTTGAGAGAGAATATAAAAATAATTTTATGGGCACCAGACTAATTAGGTCTGTTATACTCGTTGAGAATTTAGAGGTGATAAAGATGATTACCGAAAACCCTGGGGAATTTAAAAAAACTAGCTTTGAAGCAATTTTAAATAGTATTTAGATATTCTTTAATCTTTTTTTTAGATTCAAAGTTGCTTGAAAAAATATAACTTTTTTTGCTGTAAGTTTTATAGTTTTTAAAAATATTGATAATTGCACTGACCAGTTCTCTAATATTATTTTCTTTAACAATAATTCCATTATCCCCTAATGACTCGGGAGTGCCTCCACTATTACTTACGATACATGGTAGTCCATAAGACGCTGCTTCAATATTAGATATGCCAAAACCCTCAACACTCTCTGGTGTAGTTAAAGTTGGCATAATATGAACAGATGAATTTTTAAATATTTTCCCAATAGGATGATATTGATTTATAAATTCTACCTGACCATGAAGGGAGTTCCTTATTACCAAGTCTTTAAGCCTTGATAATTCTGGGCCGTCTCCAAGTATAGCGTATTTAAGTATAATATTATGTTTATTTCTTAAAATAGACATTGCTTCAAATACTAAATGATGACCCTTTCTATATTCTAGCCTTGCAACAGTACACAAATCATATTTTTTTTTATTAATATTATTTTTTGAGATATTTTTAATAAAGGCTGGATAGATTATTTTGTATTCAATTTTTTTAGTACTATTAAAGTTTTTGATTGTTTTGTTTTTAGTATAATTAGAATTAAAGATTATTAAATCTGCTTTATTAAATGAATTTAAAATTCTATCTTTTTTTCTAAGGTTTAAAATTTCATTACCGTGAACTAAGCAAATTTTTTTTGCATCAGTATCAATACCCAGTGACTCTAAAGATTTCCAACTATCAAAAAAGATTAGATCAATATTATTTTCTTTTAAAAAATTGTGAGCAAAGCTTGATTTAATTCTTTTTCGAAGGAATTTGATTTGGTCAAATCGAAAGATTTTAAATTTACATTTATTATCAAAATTTGAAGAGGAGAGTTTAGAACCATCAGATAAAACTGTTACCTTGTTTTTAGAAGTGAATGCATACTGAGCTATGTTTGTCATTACAGACTCTATACCCCCTATTTTTGGAGCAAAACATTGAGTGTATATGAGGATATTAATAACTAATCTCCTTTAAAATTAATCCTTTTGAAGGAACAGTTGGTCCAGCAAGTTTTCTATCTTTAGCGTCAATTAGTTCACTTATCCAATTTATATCTTTATTTTTTGAACCAACTTCTAATAAAGATCCAACCATTATTCTAATCTGTTGATAAAGAAAAGACTGAGCTTTAAATATAAAAATTATTTTTTGATCTACGATGTCAATTGAAGCTTCATCAATAGTTCTTATTGGTTTGTTAGCTTGACAACCTTGCGCTCTAAAAGAGGAAAAGTCATGTTTTCCTAATAAAAACCTAATTGCATTTCTCATTGATTCTAAATCTAAAGGTTGTCGAACATGTATGCTAAAGTCATTCTCAATTACTGATGGTGCTAAACTATTAAATACTTGATAATTATAAATTTTACTTTTCGCTGTAAAACGTGCATTAAATTTATCGTCTACATTTTCAACTTTGGTGACCCTAATCTTTTCAGTGCCAAGATGAAAATTAATGCCATTTAAAATTTGGTAGTCATCAAATTTTTTTTCCAACTCAAAACTAGCACATTGTCCAATAGCATGAACTCCGGCATCTGTCCGCCCAGCACCTTGTATTATTATTTTCTCGCCAGAAAATTTAAATATTGCCTTTTCTATTTCACCTTGAATAGTTTTTTCATTTTTCTGAAATTGCCAACCACAATATGGCAAGCCGTGATATTCAATTGTCAGTTTTATATTAGCCATTATTTATGTTTTCATTTAATTGAAATTGATTATTACCTAAAATAAATTCTTTAATATTTAATACTTTCTTTCCTTCAGCTTGAATTTCTAAAATGTCCAAACTTTTCTCACTACAAGCTACGGTAAGTGGTAAATTAATTATTTTTCCATTCACATCCTGTTTATTTGAAATTTTAGCTTTCAAAATTTTGTATCTTTGTCCCTTATATTTAAACCACATTGCTGGTGATGGATAAAAGGCTCTTATTTTTTTTTCAATTACACTTGCAGATAGTCCCCAATTTACTTGTGTTTCAGCTTTATTTATTTTTTTTGCATAAGTAGATTGTGAATGATCTTGTTCTTTTAATGGCACTTGACCAAGAAAGTATTTTTTTAATGTATTAAATAATAATGAGCATGAGTCGTAACTAATTTGATCAATTAATTGTTTTCCATCAGTAGTATTATTAATTTTAATATCCTGCTGGGCTAATATTGGGCCTTCGTCTATTTGATCATTCATTTTCATTATACTAATGCCTGTCATATTATCATTATTTTCAATTGCCCTTTGAACAGGTGCTGCCCCTCTCCACTTTGGAAGTAGTGAGGCATGTATATTTATAAAGCCATGTAATGGTGTATTTAGCCAATTTAATGGAACTATTTTTCCGTAAGCGAAAAGTATTGCAGCGTCCGGCTTTAATGATTGAAATTCTTTTAAAGATATATCATCGAGTGTTTCGGGGGTAAAAACGGGAAGAAGTTGACTCTCTGCCCATTTTTGTACTGGAGTATTATATTTTTTTTGTCCTCTAAATTTTTTTTTTGGTTCTTGAGTATAAATTCCAACTATTTTATAACCACCAAGGTAAAGTGTCTTTAAAGGAGGGAGAGAGAATTCTGGTGAGCCAAAATAAACTAAGCGTTGTTTTTTCATTTAGATTAATTCTTTTTCTTTTTTATACTTTCTCATCTTCCTAATAATGACATCTCTTTTTAAACGACTTAAATGGTCGACAAATAAAATACCATTTAAATGATCTAATTCATGTTGTATTATTCTTGACTCAAAACCTTTAAATGTAGAAGATTTTTTAGAGTTATTTTCATCAAGATATTCTAACTTAATATTTTCTGGACGATCAATTTCTGCAAAATGTTCTGGAAAAGATAAACATCCTTCCTCATATGGTACCCTATTTTTTTCTAATGATATAATTTTTGGATTTATAATTGTAATAGGTTTTTTTTCTTCATCTCTAGAACCTGCATCGAGGATAAATATTCTAATATTTAAACCAATCTGTGGAGCAGCTAAACCTACACCATTTGCAGAGTACATAACTTCATACATTTGTTTTATCAATTCTCTGTGGTGATTGTCTACTTGAGGTATAGTCACGCTCTCTTTTTTTAATATTGGATCAGGTGCATAAATGAGCTTCAACATAGCATTCAATATAGTTTAATTTATAAAGTTATTTGAGACAATAAATCAAAGTTTATTAGTTTTAGCTCTAGATAATTTAACCTAAGTTTTTACGGGACTCTAGAGCTGCGCCTAAAGTATTATCATCTAGATAATGAATTTCACTTCCTACAGGAACACCATATGCTAGTTGGGTAATTTTAATATTTAGACTTTCCAGTTTGTCCTTTATTACTAAGGCAGTAGTTTGCCCCTCAATAGTAGCACTTAGTGCTAGAATGACTTCTTGTACTTGATTATTTATAATTCTTTCTTTGAGTTTATTTAAATTTAAATCCTGTTCTGTGAAATTCTTTGAAGCTGATAAGAGACCTCCAATGACATGATAAAGGCCTTTATGATATCCAGATCTTTCAAATGCCCACACATCTGCCATGTCTTCGACAATACAGATAGTTGTTTTTAATCTATTTTCTGATGAGCAGATCTTACAAGGGGTGATTACATCTAAAATTCCACAGGCAGTACATTTTTTTACTGCTGATGCAGTATCTTTTACGCTTTCAGCTAAAGGCAACATCAGTTCTTGCTTATTTTTAATTAAATATAATGCAATTCTTTGTGCGGAGCGCTGACCAATCCCCGGTAACCTTGAAATGAGATTAATTAATTTTTGAAGATCGTCTTGAGACAATTTAAAATGGCATCTTCATACCTGGGGGAAGGGGTATTCCTCCAGTAATTTTCTTCATTTCTTCAGCTGACATTTCTTCGACTTTTTCTTTAGCCTGATTCAATGCCGCTTTGATCAAATCTTCTAAGACTTCTTTTTCATCTGATGATAGTAAGGATGGATCTATGTCAATAGATTGAACGATTTGTTTTCCATTCATCGTAACTTTAACCATTCCTCCACCAGCCTGTGCTTCAACAGTTTTTGTTTCTAATTCTTTTTGCATTTCTTGCATTTTCGTTTGCATTTCCTGAACTTTTTTCATCATGCCGCCCATATTACCCATCATTATCATCACCTCTTTCTATTTCTTCTACATCTATAATCTTTGCATTAGGAAATTTAGCAAGAACTTTTTTAAATTCCTCAGTTTCCATTTCTTGATCAATTAGTTCTTTTTTATATAAAGACTTAATTTCTTCTAG
>CABXXO010000017.1 GCA_902516235.1 uncultured Alphaproteobacteria bacterium | reverse complement strand
CTCTCGAGATAAAGATGGTATTTTGTTAAAGTCAATATTAGTTAAATTCATATTTTTATTTTTGTTCAACTGATCATAAGATTTTCTCTCACGCTCATAAAAGACTTCATACTTTGAATCAAAATATATTTTAGTGAGTAATTTTTGATTTATAGTAATATTAAAAAATTTTTTAAAATTACTTGTAGTAGGGTCTAAAAATTTTAATACTTCAAATCCATTTCTAATTTTACCATCTTTTTTTACTTTGATTTTCTTCTTCATCAAATCATTGGGAGAGTATTTTAGTGACTCTAGTTTTTTTATTATTTTTTTTTCATTATCTATATTTTTATTAATTAAATTGTATTCAGTTTTATTAAATATTTTTGTATTAATGTTTGCAGCAAATCTTTCATAAGAATTATCTGTTCTTAGTTTCAATCTGTTTTCTGCTCTTGATGTAAACATGCGGTACGGTTCTGTTACTCCAAGCTTCGTGAGATCATCAACTAAAACTCCTATATAGCTGTTATCTCTTTTAAAAACTTTATTATCAAATTTTAGTTTTTTTATTTTTACAACAGCATGAATTCCTGCGTATATACCCTGACCTGCTGCCTCTTCATACCCAGTAGTTCCATTAATTTGGCCTGCTAAGAAAAAGTTTTCTATTTTTTTTGTCTCAAAATTATTTTTTAATTCTCTAGGATCTACTGAATCATATTCAACAGCGTATCCAAATTGATCTACTTCACATTTTTCTAAACCTTTAATAGATCTTAGAAATTTTAATTGAATTTTCTTATTTAGCGAATTTGATATGCCGTTTGGGTAAACAAGATCAGAGTTTAGTCCCTCTGGTTCCAAGAAAATATTGTGGCCGTTTCTGTCGCCAAATTTTGTTACTTTATCTTCTATTGATGGACAATAGCGAACACCTTGTGACTTGATAATACCAGAGTACATTGCAGATTTATCAAGATTATCTCTGATTATTTTATGTGTTTTATTATTAGTCTTAGTGATATAACAATTAATATTTTTGTTCGTATTTTGTTTTGTAAAATACGACAAGAAAATACCATTATTTTCAGATGGCTGGGGATCAAGAATATCATAATCGATAGATTGAGTATAAATTCTAGGAGGGGTGCCAGTTTTAAGTCTCATTGTCTTAAAATTTTTATTGATAAACTTTGCAAGCAGTTTCGAAGAGCTATTTCCTATTCTTCCTGCCTCTTTTACCTCATTTCCAAAATAAATCTTACCATTTAGAAAGGTTCCAGTTGTAAGTATAACAACCTTTGATTTGATTTTACCAGCGTTAATGCATTCAACCCCAATAATCTTATTATTTTTTTGTAAAATATTTATTGCTTCATCCTCAATAAGTTCAATTTTAGTGGATTTAATGTATTTTTGCATGTTTTTAGTATATAGATCTCTATCAATCTGTGCTCTTACACCCCATACAGCAGGTCCTTTTGATAAATTTAATACTCTATAATGAATTGCTGATTTATCTCCTATTTTACAAATAACCCCTCCTAAAATATCAACTTCACTGGCTATATGAGTTTTTCCGACCCCACCAATACTAGGATTACATGATAGTTTGCCCAAATCTGAGTGATTTTTGGTAATTAAAGCTGTTTTTAAACCATATTTTTCACATATATTGGCTGCCTCTATACCAGCATGTCCAGCTCCTATTACTATTACATCATAATGTTCCACGTGAAACAATCTACTTCCCTATGCAAAAATTGCTAAAGACTCTATCATAAACATCTTCATTATTAATATATCCAAATTCGTATGAAAAATCATCTAATATATTTCTCATTAATTGTGCAATTATTAAAATATCTCTTTCATTAAGAATATCAATCTTATATTCTAGTATTCTCTCTAAGAATTCTATCTCGCTTGAGTTAAATTCCAGTCTATGATTTTTATGATTTACATATTTATTATATATAGAAGATATCTTTATTCTTCTAAAAAGTTCTTCTCTATTTAAATAATGATTAATTTTTATATTTTTGGAGTTGTAGTTAAATTGATCTGATTTAGTCTCTATTATGGTGAAATTTTTATTAATATTGAAATCATTAAATAATTTGTTTAATTCAGCTTTTTTTGTGTTTTTATCCTTTAAAACAAAAAAATGATCAATTTCTTTAGACAGTTTTTGCGCTTTTTTATAGCCAAATTTTTCAATTTTTCCTTGCTTAGATCTTTGACCAGCTGTATCGAATAATTCAAACTTTTTTCCATCAACTATTATTTGATTTGACAGTATATCTCTGGTAGTTCCTTTAATATCAGTAACAATAGCTCTTTCTTT
This sequence comes from uncultured Alphaproteobacteria bacterium, assembly GCA_902516235.1. Classification (GTDB taxonomy): domain Bacteria; phylum Pseudomonadota; class Alphaproteobacteria; order HIMB59; family HIMB59; genus HIMB59. The sequence continues at coordinate 21,281 of CABXXO010000017.1, read as the reverse complement.
ATCTATAATCATATTAAAAAGTGTCGATTTTCCAACATTAACAGCACCAATCAACATGATTTTACAAATATTCTTTTGTTCTATTTTTGTTCTATTTTTATGTAATAATTTATTACAATTATTGAAAAAGATTTGAGTTTTTTTCATTATTTTTTTAAAGTTGAAATCCTCATCATCAACAAAATCTATAGAAGCTGTAATTTCAGAGAATAAATTAACAATATCTTCTCTAAGTGGGGAAAGTCCACTAACTATATCACCCTCAAAAAGAATTTTCTTATTATATTCTAATGATGAGAAAGACTCATTATTTATAATTAAATTGATTGCTTTAGCCTGCTTAAGTGAATATTTGTTATGCAAAACAGAACGAAAAGAAAATTCACCTTTTTTTGCTAATCTAAAACCAGGTATTTTATAATCTTTAAATACTTGCTCAAGCTGACTAGCTATAAGAGGCGAACCATGAATAAATATTTCACAAACATCCTCTCCTGTAAAAGAGTTAGGTGATTTATAATATACAACACTGCATTTATCTAAAATTGTTCCATCTATATTATGAAGTTTCACTAATTTCATCATTGAATGATCTTTTGAGAAATTTCTTTTTGTGAGTTTTTTCAAAATTAATAAAACATCATCTCCCGATATTCTATAGCCTATAACGGGCGATTTAACTAATGGCGTAAAATTTGAATAAACTGTACCTGAATTAAACAAAGCTTTGACATTATAAATTTATAATTATGCTAGTCTAGCAATGAAAGCAGTCTTATTTGGATCCATAGGGACATTAATAGAAACATCTGACATCCAACGAAAATCTTTTAACCTAGCATTCAAAAAGGAAGGGTTAGACTGGTATTGGGGTAGAAAGACTTATAGTAAGTTGTTAAAAAAATCTGGGGGAATAGAAAGAATTGAAGGTTTTGCAAAACAAAATGGTATGAAGATCAATGCTAAAAAAATATGGAAAAATAAAACAGATATTTTTAACAAAATTATTTTATCAAATAATATTGGTGCCAGAAGAGGTGTTTTAAAAATTTTTAAATATGCAAAGAAAAATAATATTGATATTGGTCTAGTATCATCTACTTCGGAGAAAAATATTAATACACTATTCAAAGCATTAAGTGGTCAAATATACAGAGAAGAATTTAGTTTTATAGGTAATAGAAATTTAGTATCTAAACCTAAGCCATATCCAGATATTTATTTTAAAGCATTAGAGATTATGAATTTAGATAAAACGGACTGTGTAGCAATTGAAGACTCTATAGAAAGTGCAGAGTCTGCAATTAAGGCTGGTATACAGTGTATTGCATTTCCAGGTATTTATCATAGTGACGAGAATTTTGACACTTGTAAATTGAAATTAAATAAATTGGATATATCTATTTTTAAATAAATATTTTTATCTTATCATAGTAAGAATTATCTAAATAAATGGGCTTAATTTGATTTTATCTAAACCTGAACACATTTAAATTTATAGACACATTGGAACAGGTAGGTATTTTCCTTAAAATATTTTAAAGTTTCAAATATACATTTGAAAATGATATCAACGCTTATGAAATTAATATGTTTCGTTTTTTAAAAGAAATTAGAAGTAAATGGCATAAAATATCCAAAAGCTTTTCAAAAATAAATAATAATCAAAGTAAAATTATAAATAATTGGAATTAAAATTATTGATTCATGCTGCTGAAAAACTCTTCATTGGTTTTACAGTCTTTCATCTTGTCTAGTAAGAATTCCATGGCATCTACTGTACCCATAGAGGATAATATCTTCCTTAAAATAAAGACTTTTTGAAGGTCCCCTGCATCTAATAATAAATCTTCTTTTCTAGTACCGGATTTTTGGACATCAATGGCTGGATATGTTCTTTTATCAGAAAGTTTTCTATCAAGAACAATTTCTGAATTACCTGTTCCTTTAAATTCTTCAAATATTACTTCGTCCATTCTGCTACCAGTTTCAATCAAAGCAGTCGCAACAATAGTTAACGATCCACCTTCCTCAATATTTCTAGCAGCACCAAAGAATCTTTTAGGTCTTTGCAAAGCGTTTGCGTCGACGCCACCTGTTAGAACTTTTCCACTTGAAGGTACAACAGTATTGTAGGCTCTACCCAACCTTGTTATGGAGTCTAAAAGAATGACAACATCATATTTATTTTCAGCTAGTCTTTTTGCTTTTTCTATGACCATTTCAGCAACTTGTACATGTCTAGCAGCAGGTTCATCAAATGTAGAACTTATAACTTCTCCATTTACAGATCGTTGCATATCCGTAACCTCTTCTGGTCTTTCATCTATTAGTAGAACCATCAAATATACATCAGGAAAATTTTCTGCAATCGATTTTGCAATTTTTTGTAAAATAACAGTCTTGCCTGATCTTGGTGGTGCAACTATTAATGATCTTTGACCCGCGCCGACTGGAGCAATGATATCAATAATCCTTGATGATAGATCTGTATCAGGCTTTTCTGTTTCTAAATTAAATTTTTTTTCTGGATACAGTGGAGTTAGATTATCAAAATTAGTTTTAAATTTATTATTCTTTGCAATATCTATGAAATTTACTTTATTGGTTTCAACCAGTGCAAAATATCTCTCTCCATCTTTTGGAGGACGAATAGGACCTTCTAAAGTATCCCCCTTTCTTAAACCATATCTTTTAATTTGATTTGGACTTACATATATATCATCTGGACCAGGTAAATAGTTAGAATCTGCAGAGCGAAGAAATCCAAAGCCATCTTGCATTGTTTCCAAAACTCCCTCCCCAATTATTTCTTCGTTCTTTTCAGCAAATTTTTTAAGAATAGAAAAATATATATCTTGTTTTTTCAGGCCAGAGGCATTTTCAATACCTAATGATTCAGCATAATCAAGTAGTTCTTGAGGTTTTTTGTCTTTTAGCTCGTTTAAATGCATATTGGAAGTTACCTAGATGGATAGATATTTTGAATATGTTTTATAACAAAAAATAAAAAAAAAATATATATATTTATAATAAGACTTGTTGTTGTATGTCGAATAATGGGGATTAACACATTACTATTGAGAAAAACCGCTATTTTATTGAATTTTTAATGTTTAATAACAAATGTAGATAACTTAATATTAACAAACTAATATTTTTTTTAATGTTTAAAACTCTCTGATTTTATGAATAACTTATTTAATTCACAATTTACTAAACAGGTTATTATTGGCACAAAAAGTCAATCAAGAAAAAAATTATTTAAAATGATGAATTTGAAATTTCAGTATCGTTCCGCCAATATAAATGAAAAAATTGTTAAAAATTTAAAAAACAATAAATATGATGCTTTAAAAATAGCAAAGGCAAAAGCCACGCACCTTTCCAAAAAGAATAAAAACAAAATAATTATAACATTTGACACTTCAATTTTGCATATGGGAAAAACTATTTATAAATGTCACACTAAGAAGTGTTGTATAAACACACTTAAATCTTTTAATAATACATCCCATAACCTTTATACAGGAATGGTTTTTATGATTAATAATTGTTTAATTAAAAGTTATTTGACAAAAACAAAAATAGTTTTTAAACAAAAAAAAATTATAGATATAAATAATTATGTTGAAAAAAACTTTAAACAAATATTATCCTCAGTTGGCTGTTATAATATAGAAAATAAAGGAAAATCATTCTTCAAAAATATTGAGAAAAGTTATTTTAATGTAATTGGAATAGATATTATTAATTTTCTAAAAATATTAAAAAGTATTTAGATGATAAAAAAAAAGATTGGCATTGTTGCAGAAAAGCTAGATTACTCATTGTCTCCAACGATACACAAATATTGGTCTAAAAAAACTAAGAGTAATTTTTTGTATAAAAAATATGAAATAGAAGAAAAAAAATTAACAAAGTTTTTCTACAATTATAAAAACGATAAGAACTTTATTGGTTTTAATATCACAATTCCTTACAAAGAAAAATTTATCAATATGTGTGATAATGTTTCTCTAAGAGCAAAAAAGATTGGTTCAGTTAATTTAATTTACAAAAAAGAAAACATGATTTATGGCGACAACACAGATGTTATCGGTTTTAAAAAAATTTTTGACTTACTGAAAATCAAAAGGACTAAAACTATTTTATTAATTGGCGCAGGTGGAGCGTCTAGAGCCATCTTATACTTCCTTAATAAAAAAAACTTTAAAAATATTGATATTTTTGCAACATCTCTTAGTAAAAAACAGGGTCTTTCAAAAAATTTTAATTTTAAAAATTTCACAAATAAGACCACATTATTAAAAAAGAAGTATGACTTAATAATCAATGCCTCTAATGCAGGGATGAGTAATGGTAATAAAATGAATAGAAATATATTACGACTTGTAAAAAAAACAAAGGGAGTTATTGATATAGTCTATAATCCGATTGAAACTGATCTATTAAAAGAGGCTAAGAAACATAATATAAAATCATTAGGGGGATTAATAATGCTTGTAGAGCAGGCAAAACCGTCTTTTGAAATTTGGTCAAAAAAAAGTATTGAAATTGATGATAAGATTTATCAATCACTAATTGGTAAAATATGATTAAAGTAGCAGTTACAGGAAATATAGGTTCAGGTAAAAGTGAATTTATCAATTTTATCTCTAAGCTTGGCTTCTTTTATATTTCTTCTGATGTAATAATCTCGAATCTATACAAAGATGATAAAACAAGGAGCATTATCATACAAAAATTAGATCTTAATGAGGAAAACTATAAACAAGAAATTATAAATAAAATACATAATGAAGTATTTAATAGGCGATTAAAGAAAGTAATATATCCCTTTTTGTACTCAAAAAAAAAATTTTTATCTCAAAAACATAAAACACATCAACCTACTTTTTACGAGGTCCCATTGCTTTATGAGGAAAACTTATCTCATGATTACAATGTTACTGTTTTCATTAAAGCAGATATAAATAAAAGAAGGCGAAGAGTTTTAAATAGGGGAGTAAGTAAGAACTACTTTACATTAATGAATAACAAGCAAATCAACGAAAATATAAAAAAAATTAAATCTACTTTTACATTAGATAACAACGGTTCAATCTTGAACTTACGGTTAAATATTATTAGATTACTGAATAGACTATGAGAGAAATCATTCTTGATATCGAAACAACAGGCTTGGAACACAAAGAAGGGCATCGTGTCATTGAAATCGGCTGCATTGAACTAAATAGTAAGGAAGTTGGCACCAGCTATCATCAATACATAAATCCCTCTAAAACTCTTACAGAAGATAATATTAAAATACATGGTATCACTAATGAACATTTAATTGATAAACCACTTTTCGATGAAATTGCTGATGATTTTCTCACTTTTATTAAAGACAGTTCTATTATTGCTCACAACGCGTCTTTTGACATTGGATTTCTGAATTTTGAACTTGAAAAACTATCTAAACCTAAAATCGCAAAAGATAGGGTTATAGACACAATCAAAATAGCAAGGCAAAGATTTCCCGGGCAACAAGTATCATTAGACGCACTTATTAAGAAATTAAAAATAAACACTCTTATAAACAGAGACCAACATGGTGCCCTAAAAGACGCAATGCTTTTAACTGATGTATATTTGGAATTACAGGGTATTAATCAAATAGGATTACAATTAAGTGAGAAAAAATCTGAAAAAATTACCTTAGCTAGTGAGCCGAATTACTCATCTGTCGTATTAACAAAAGAAGAGACAGAAGCCCATAAAGAGTTTATAAAAAGTAAAATACCTAATTCAAATTGGGCTAAAATGTTAGAAAACTATGAGTAGTGAATTTATAGATATTGTACTTTTTGGGGCTATCGCCATTTTTCTAGTGTATCGCCTCAGAAGTATTCTCGGATCTTCTGATGGAAAAATTGTAAATATTAGAACCAAAAAAAACCCTCAATCTAAATTTAAACCAAAAATAGTTTCTAAAAATGAAAATAATGAATTTTTAGATGGCGCAAATAAAGCATATGAGATGATTGTTCAGGCTTACCAGAGTAATAATATTGAAAAGGTAAAAGATCTTCTAACACCAGAAGCTATGCAAGCTATGGAACAAGCTAAAGCCCCTAAAGAAATTAAATTTTCAGAAGTTAAATCTAGCAGTATTTTAGATGATAAATCTGATGATTTAAGATTAATTAAGTCTGTTAAGTTCCAAACTGAACATTACAATGTTGCAAATAATGAAATCTTAAATGTCGAAGAAGAGTGGGGTTTCGAAAAAGATAAAAAATCATCTGACCCTAACTGGAAACTTTTTTCTATTAAACTTGTCTCATAAAATAAAATTTAATTTATCTAATCACAAAAATAAAAAACAGTTAGAAGATCAGCCTAACGAAAAAATTAGCATTTCTATAGGACTGGCAACAGTAAGCACTAATAATGATGATAAATTAGAAAATCAAAAATTAAAACCCAAAAAAAAATTAACCAAAGCAGTCTTATTGGACAATAACCTTTACAAACAATTTAAGAATAACCAATTTAGTAAGATAGATTTGCATGGGTTAACAGTTGACCATGCCCATCAAAAATTAAATCAATATTTCAAAATAAATTATTTGAAAAAAAACCTTTTTCACATAATTGTGACGGGTCTTGGTAATAAGGCTAAAGGGGAAGAATTTTTTACTGGGAAGATAAGAAAGCAATTTCCTTTTTGGTTAGACACAGAAAAGTTTCAATTTATGATAAAGTCTTATTCACCCTGTAAAATACAACATGGTGGGTTGGGTGCCTTTTATGTCAAGCTTAAAACTAAAGAATAAATTTCTTCTCATCAGTGGGTTTTATCTCTGACTTTACAGCATCTGTGACCCAAGCTTTATTAACAACTTCTGTTTTTTGATCACTGAGGTTTGCATCAAAGCTAATTCTTTCAAGTATCTTTTCAAACATTGTTTGCAGGCGTCTAGCACCAATGTTTTCGACTTCAGTATTTATTTGTTCAGTTAGTGATGCTATCTCTTCTAAAGCTTCGTCTTCAAACCGCAGTTCAATATTTTCTGTTGCAAATAAAGATTTATATTGTTTTGTTAAACTATTATCAGTTTCTTTTAAAATTCTTATAAAATCATCTTTTTTGAGAGCGTTTAATCTTACCCTTACAGGCAATCTACCTTGAAGCTCAGGGAGTAAATCACTTGGTTTAGATTGATGAAAAGCACCTGATGCTATGAATAAAATATGATTTGTTTCAACTGTGCCATATTTTGTACTGACAACTGTGCCTTCAATAAGAGGCAATAAATCTCTTTGTACACCTTCTCTAGAGACGTCACCACCTCGTCTTTCACTATTGGGCGCAATTTTGTCTATTTCATCAATAAAAACTATTCCACTTTCTTGAACACTTTTAATTGCATTTTGTACAACGTTTTGTTTTTCAGCAATCTTTTCAATTTCTTCCTGAATCAACGGCTCATAAGCCTCACCTATTTTAAGTTTTGTCTTCTTCTTATTTTTCATACCTTTGCCAAAGATATCATTCATGTTAATCATTCCCATTTGTGCTCCTGGCATACCTGGAATGTCTAGAGATTGAAACGGATTTGATTTTTGGTCTAGGGCTATTTCAATATCTTTATCATTAAGTTGATTATCTCTAAGCATTAAACGAAATTTTTCTTTTGTTTCTTCACTTGGATTGTCTCCAAGCAAAGCCTTTAAAACTATTTCTTCTGCGTTTAATTTAGCCTCATCAATGAAACGATCTCTAATTTTTTTCTTTTCTAAATTAATTGCAACTTCAATTAAATCTCTAATAATTTGCTCCACATCTCTTCCAACATAACCAATTTCTGTAAATTTTGTTGCTTCTACTTTTATAAATGGAGACTGAGTAAGTTTCGCCAGTTTCCTCGCTATCTCTGTTTTACCACATCCAGTTGGCCCAATCATTAAAATATTTTTTGGTATGATATCATCTCTCAATGTTTCATCTTTAACATTCAATCTTCTCCAACGATTCCTAAGCGCAATAGCAACTGCTTTTTTTGCATCGTCCTGACCAATTACGTAGCGATCAAGTTCCTCTTTGATAACTTTTGGTGTAAGGGATTGGTTATCCATTAAATTTTAATCTCTGCAATGTTTAAAGTATCGTTTGTATAAATACAAAGTTCGGCTGCAACTTTAAGTGATTCTGATGCAATCTCTTTGGCAGATAAATCAGACTTTCTTTTCAAAGCTCTTGCAGCACTCAATGCAAAGTTTCCACCAGACCCAATAGCTACAATTCCCTCTTGCGGTTCTAATACATCTCCTGTTCCACTAATCAAAAATGTTTCACTTTTATCAGCAGCAATAATCATTGACTCTAACCTTCTGAGATATCTGTCTGTTCTCCAATCTTTGGCTAATTCGACACAAGCTCTTTTTAAGTTATAAGAAAATTCCTCACATTTTTTTTCTAGTCTATCAAAAAGAGTTAAAGCGTCGGCAGTCGATCCAGCAAATCCAACTATAATCTGGTCTTTATGAAATGTTCTAATTTTATTAGCATTTGATTTAATAACCGAAGTTCCTAGTGTTACTTGTCCATCTGAGGCTATAACAACACTTTCTTTATCACGAACACAAACAACAGTTGTTGAGCGTATTATTGTTTTATTTTTATCCATTATTCCTATAAATATAGGTACTAAATAGCTTATTACAAATGCGAGAATTTACATTTAATAGAGATACAAAAGAAACAAAGATATCAATAAAAATTAATCTTGATGGTTCTGGAAAAAATAAAATTGATACAGGTATTGCTTTTTTTGATCACATGCTACAGCAAATAAGCACCCACAGCCTTATAGATTTAGAATTAAGTTGTGATGGTGATTTAAAAGTAGATATGCACCACACTGTAGAAGATGTAGGAATTGCCCTAGGTGAAAGTATAAAAAATGCACTTGGTGATAAAAAAGGGATAACAAGATTTGCACACTCTTATGTATCTTTTGATGAAACACTAACAAGATCAGTTATAGATTTATGTAATCGTCCATATTTTATTTGGAATGTTAAAACTTCTTTGGAGAAAGTTGGAGATATGGAAAAAGAACTTTTTCCAGAGTTTTTTAAATCACTAATAACAGAGTCTAGAATGAATTGTCACATTGAAACATTATATGGAGAAAACAATCACCATATTATTGAAAGTTGTTTTAAATCATTTGCATTATCCTTGAAAAAAGCAATAACAATTGATCCTAATAATACAAATATTCCAAGTTCAAAAGGAAAGCTTTGAAAAAAAAAGTCATAGGACTTATTGACGGGCAATCCGGTAATATTGGTTCAATCAAAAAAGCGATAAAAGATATAATTAAGAATAAGCCCTACAGATTAAAAGTTATTGATGGCAGTTTTGACGTAGATGAATTTGATAAAATAATTCTTCCAGGTCAGGGTGCCTATGCAACTTTGGTTTCTAATTTAAAAAAACTTAAAATTTTTTCGCCTTTAAAGCAATATTTAATCAACAATTCATCTTTTTTAGGGATATGTGTGGGAATGCAAATTTTGTCTGACAAAGGTTATGAGGATAAAGTTACAAATGGTTTAGGTATAATATCCGGCAATGTTAAAAAATTTAAAAAAAAAAATTTAATTATTCCTCATATGGGGTGGAATTCTATTAGCATTAAAAAAAATAACCCCGTTTTCGATCAAAGATTTAATTTAAAAGACTTTTATTTTGTACACAGTTACATCTATCAAAACATAGGTAAAACCAACATTTTAGCTACCACATACTATGGTAAAAATTTTCCATCAGTTATAAACAAAGGTAATATTTATGGTGTACAATTTCATCCTGAAAAAAGCCATAAATACGGAGTGAATTTGATAAGATCATTTATAAATGATAAGTAAGTATCTTAAAAAATATTTTTTCTTGAAGCTAAAAATTATTTTTCTTGTTCTTTTAACAATTAACCTACATGCTGAGGATTTCATAAATAGCCCTTTTATAAATAATGAGATGCTTAAGGCATTTAGTGAAGTATCAATTGAAACCAAAAAACAACTATGTGGCTATGATGAAAAATTTTTCATTTCATGGGGAAATATTGACATAAATTTACCCAATAAAATCAAAGGATATAATTCAAAAAAAGATAATGCGTATGATGTAGAGGGGTATCATGCTGAGAACGTTTTAGAGGAATATAGTAAAGCAGCAACATTCTCATTCATTACGAACGATAAAGAAATAAAAGAAAGACTATTTAATAAACTATATGAATGGGCAAAGGATGATGCTTTGCTTGAGACCAGACAGTGTCTAATAAGAAATCCAACTAGAACCATAAAAGAGGGTCAGTGTGAAAATTATTGGAGAGACAAGAATGGCCAGGACCCAGCACCCTCACAAGATGATATTGATGCAGTGATGATTGTTCATAACCTGTATCAGGTATATCACACATACTTCGTCAATTTCAAAACCAAAGATACGAGGCATGAAACTATAAAGTCATGGTTAAAAAAATGGGAAAAGAGAACACCCATGCATGTCAAGTTTAATTTTGGTATATATATGGATTGGGCTATTCCAAATATAAACTTCAAATATTATCAAGGTAAAGAGTTTCAGGGATTAGTAAAAAATTTATTAAATAATATTAATAAAAATATTTTAAAAGATGGTAGTATAAAAAATAGAACGACAAGAGGAGATAGGGCACTATGGTACCACAGCAGTGCATTAGGCGAGATTTCTTATGCGATAGAATTAGCTTATGTCAATGATGTCAAAATCTCAGATGAACTTTTAGATAAATATGAAAAGGCATTTAATTTAATGGTTAAGACATTAGATGATAACGACTACATCATTCCGTGGGCAAGAAAGTCTTACAACTCTACTTTTGATAAAAATAATCCAGGGTATCAGGATTTTCAAAATGACTTAGATAGGTATTCTGATAATGCACTTTTTCTTCACTCTTTGCAATTCAGGTTTCCTGATAGGCCTTTCTCTGAATACTTAAAAAATAATCTATCTTCAAAAGCATATAGTCTTAAACGTGATACTTGGATAGGGATTTCTTTGAACTGTGTACATAAAGTTCTTGCTGAAAAAAATATTGAACAAAAAGCTGAAAACGACCTTTTAAATTTTTTAGACAACTCCTCTTAATACAGATATGAACATATACCCAGCAATTGATATCATTGAAGGCAAGTGTGTTCGCTTAGAAAAGGGCTTAGCTGAAAAAAAAACTATCTATCAAAATTCCCCAGTTGATATGGCTAAAATCTATCAAGATGCTGGCTTTAAAACAATTCATGTAGTCGATTTAGATGCAACTCTTGGTAAAGGCGATAATAGTAAGGTTCTTAATAAAATCAGAAAAAATATAGATATTCAAATTGAAGTAGCTGGAGGCATTAGAAGCAAAGAAGCTATAGAGTCTAAAATTAATGAGGGTTTTAATATTATTGTAATAGGCACATTTGCTATTAAAAAAATAAATGATGTTTTAAATTTTGAAAATAAAATACTGAATAAATTATCTATAGCTATTGATATTAAGGATAACAAAATAGCATCACATGGCTGGCAACAAACAGATAACAACACTTTAGAGGACATTGTTAATCAATATAACCAAAAAAATATTCATTCTTATTTTGTAACAGATGTTGCTAATGATGGAATGCTATCCGGATTAAATATGGATACCTTTCAAAATATTAAAAATCTTACTAGTAAAAAAATAACTATTGGCGGTGGGGTAAAAGATTTACACGATTTGGAGCTCAGCAAATCACTAGGCTTTGAAAATGTAGTAGTAGGTAAGGCGATATATGAAAATAAAATCTCATTAGAAAGGTTGATAAAATTTAATGCTCAAAACTAGAATTATTCCTTGTTTAGACGTCATAGGGAGCAAGGTTGTTAAAGGTATTAATTTTAAGAATATTAAAGTGATGGGAAGTGCTGTAGAGCTTGCAAAATACTATTCATCATCAGGTGCAGATGAGTTATGTATGTTGGATATTAATGCATCTTATCAAAAAAGAAAAACTTTTATTAGAACTGTAGAGTCAATTGCAAAAGTGATCAATATTCCCTTTACAGTCGGCGGAGGTGTTTCAGATTTAAGTGACATAACACAATTATTAAATGCCGGTGCAGATAAGGTTTCAATTAATTCAGCTGCTGTTAAAAACCCATCATTGATTAGACATGCATCATTAAAACATGGCTCCCAATGCATAGTCGTAGCAATTGATGGAAAAAGGCATCAAAATATAATGAAAGTTGTTGTCAAAGGTGGAAGAGAAATTACCAAAAATGAACTTATAACTTGGGCAAAACAAGTACAATCTCTTGGTGCTGGAGAAATATTAATGACCTCAATGGATACAGACGGTGTTCAAAATGGTTTCGATACCAATATGCTAAAAAAAGTAACCAGTAATGTAGGTATTCCTGTAATTGCTAGTGGCGGTGTTGGAAGTCTTGAGCATTTTTATTTAGGTCATTTGACAAAATCCACTGGTTTGTTAGCTGCAAGCGTATTTCACTCTAGAAAATATAAAATAAAGACAGTAAAAAAATATCTTAGTAGTAAAGGTGTCCCTGTTAGATTATGAGCTATGATAAAGAAAATATTTTTGCAAAAATTTTAAAAGGTGAAATTTCTTGTGATAAGGTTTTTGAAAATGAGCATGTGCTTTCATTCAAAGATATTAGCCCAAAAGCAAACACACATATCTTAATTATACCTAAGAAACCTCTTCTTGATATTTCTGATTTCTTACAAAATGCAGACAACTTATATCAAACTAATTTTTGGAAATCTGTCAATGAAATTATAGATATTTTAGGTTTAAGAGATAAAGGGTTTCAAATTAAAACCCATAAAGGTAAAGATGGCGGCCAAGAGGTATTCCATTTTCATCTTCATTTGTTATCAGATAATTAGCTACCTATCTTGGATGTAATTAATTATGTCTAAAACGCCCTTTATATCTTTAGCATGATCAATTACTCTATTTATTTCTTGTTCGTTGCTAGAGACACCAAATAGATACACATTTTGCTTTTGAACTTCAAAATCATATTTGAACTTCTTTATGTTGGGATCAGTAAATATCTTTGTATAAAGTTGAGTGCTGATGAACTTATCTTTTGCAATATCATCAAGCCCATACCCTGTATCAATTGATACCTCATTTAGTACTTCTGTAACACCCTCTTGCTGCCATGCTATTCTTACAGCTTCCAACTTCATATCACCATAGGGCACTACACCTGTTAATAAAACTTTTCCTAATTCAACTTCCACATCAATTTTTGTAAACAACGTTGCATCATATGAAAAGTATTTTTCTTTAATTCCAAGTTTAATAGTGGCATCATCCCAGCTCTCACCAAACGTTTTCTCATCCTCATTTTCTTTAATTATAGTCTTAGCCCCTGTGGATATGAGAGTTGGTCCACAACCAATAAAAAATATTGACAATAAAGTAATTAAATATTTAAACATTTTTCAAATTTATTGATAATTTATAAAAATCATTCCTAGATATTTTATACTTACTTTTAATTAGATGGTAAGCATTTTTTACACCTACATCATCAATTATTGCTAATATTTCTCTTTTATCATATTCATTAATGCTATTAGTCCCTTTTTCTAAATTTACAGCTAATACTATCTCGCCTCTAATACCAGAATAATTAAAATTCTTATAGTTTTTATTATTAATGAATATTCTTTCCTCATATATTTTTGTCAATTCCTTAAGTATTATAACTTCAAAAGACTTAGAAACAGATGCAATTGAGTCAATGTCTTTCTGTAATTGTTGTTTAGTAGAATAAATTATGAGATTGTTAATATAATTTTCCAAAAGGATTTTGTCTTTTTGTTCCTTCTTTTTGGGAAGAAAACCGATAAATGTAAATTTTTTTTTATTAAGAAAACCACTTAGTTGAATACATGAGACTAGCGCACTAGCACCAGGTATTGAAAACACTTTTATCTGATTTGTTAATAAAAAATTTACTAGTTGATTACCGGGATCAGATATTAGAGGTGAACCAGAGTCTGATACCAAAGATATTATCTTATTAGTATTTAATAATTTTAATATGTAATTTTTTTTTTTGTGAAAATCGTGGTCTGTATATTTTGATAAAGATGTTTTAATATCGTATTTCTTAAAAAGTTTTTTACTATTCGAAGTATTTTCACACAAAATCAAATCAGAATTTTTTAAAACATTTATAGCTCTAATTGTGATATCATCTAAGTTCCCTATTGGGGTTGAAACTAAATAAAAGCCAGAGTTCATAATGAATTTATTTAAAAATATATTTATATTATTTACATTAATATCATTTTTTAGTTGTGCCCCAACTACAATCGAAAAAAAACAGCCTATAGAAACAGTATCAGAAAAAATTGAAGAAATAGAAGTCATTGAAAAAACAGTAGAGGAAACAAAAAAGTTAGAGACAATAAAAAAACCTACAAAACCTGAGGATAAATTGATTAATTTTAATAATGTTGAAAAAATAATAGTTTTTTTATCAGAAGACGAAATTTTGACATCGTTATTTTATGAGGTTTTTTTAGAGGAAATCGAAAATTTCTCTAATATAAAAAAAATAGAGTTTATTTATTCAATTGATGAGATGCAAAACCAAATTAATAATACTCTAATAATAGGCCCCACGAATTCAAAAGACTTATTTAATTTACCCATTAAACTTGGTGAAAACACATTTATCATCTCATTATCTAATGATTATTCTGTAATTAATAAATATGCCGATAATGAAATTATTTTTGTATCTAGTAGTCCTTATCAACATATTGGCATACTTGAAGATTATATTAAGCAATCAAGCTCCTTAGGAGTTTTGTATAAACAAAATGAATATGGTTTAAAATTGTTTAAATACTTTGAGGACATTTATCCTCTGAAATATATTAGATCGACCCCTTTTGGAGATAGTGCAGTAGATTTAGAGCTATCAGTAAAATTGATGGGAGATCTTAACACCTATGACAATATAATTATAATTGATGATAGTCTTAGCTATAAGGATTTAGTTGGCTATTTAGCAACTGAGGATGGGACCTACCCTCTAGAGAAGATTTATCTAATTGATAACTTTTTAGAACAAAGGAAAAATTTAGAAAACTACTATAATCCTATTAAAAGGACTTTTTTAAAAAATATTAATATTGCTAATATGGTTGAACCCCATCGAGAATTCCTCTTCAAAACTTCAGTAAAAATATCATTGTCTATTGCTAACCAGATCTTAGAAAATAATTTTCTACCAAGCACTATTAATCATGAAGATTTTGGAAAATTGTCTATAGATAATTTGATGATTAATTATCATGTAATATTTGAGTAGTTAATTTTTCAAACGCTTTATATCTATGTGAATTTAATAACTTTTGACTTTTTTCCATTTCAGCAAAAGTTTTATTACTATATTTTGGAATAAAGTAAGGATCATATCCAAAACCATTCACTCCCCTTTTTTCTTTTATAACAAAACCTGGAATACTACCAGAAACATTATATTTCTCTCTCTTTCCTAATACACAAATAGAACAAAAAAACGATGAGGCAATATAATTTAAGTTTTCAAACTTACTAAAAATAAAATCAATGACCTTTTGTTCACCGCCCATTTTTCTTGCTTCTCTAGCCGTATTTATTCCAGGATAGTCCTTTAAGTCGTTTACAATAAATCCACTATCATCACACAATACAAGAGAATTTGTCTTTTCTAAAAAATATCTTGATTTAATTTCAGCATTCTTCTCAAAGGTTTTACCATCCTCTATAGGTTCACCGAGATCTTTGAATTCGTTAAGATCATGTATATGAAAACTTTTAAACAAGCTAAAGTGTTTAATATAAAAAATAAATTCTCGTAATTTGCCAGCATTACTAGTGCAGAGTAATAAACTATTTTTCAATTGCTAAGTTTTGAGTATTAAAAATCTCTGGCATTGAACTTTCCACAAGTTCAATAAAATCCATAATAGTTTGTTTGCTAAATTTAGCCTCTTCGCCAGTGGACTGAAACTCGATAAATTGTCCATCATTAGCCATTACAATATTACAGTCTACTTCAGCTCCAGAGTCTTCGATATAATTTAAATCTATGCAAGGTGTTCCTTTAACGACACCAACTGAAATAGCCGCAACTTGATTTACAATAATAGCCTTTGATAGATTATATTTATCTTTAAATTCATTTATAGATCTGACAAGACTAACATACCCACCAATTATTGATGCAGTCCTTGTGCCACCATCGGCACTAATAACATCACAATCAATCTTTATAGTCTTTTCACCAAGAATATCCAGATTAACAGCACATCTTAGACTTCTACCAATAAGTCGTTGGATTTCTTGTGTCCTTCCAGATTGCTTTCCTTTTGCTGCTTCCCTGTCCATTCTTTCAGATGTAGAGGATGGCAACATTCCATATTCTGCTGTTAACCAACCTTTTCCAGAATTTCTTAAAAAGCCAGGAACTCTATCTTCAATGATAGCGGAACAACAGACATGGGTGTCACCTAATTTTACCAAACATGATGATTGATTATTAGGCTGAAAGCCTGGGATTATTTCTAAATTTCTAATTTTGGAAAGCTCCCTATCATTTCTTGAATATCCAGACATTTATGTTTAATTATTTTAAGTTATAAGATTAATAAAGATTAATGAATAAAAAAATTACTGATATTGGAGCAAGGTCAAAGTCTATATTTAAGTCACTTGTAGAAAGTTATTTAAAGACAGGAGAGCCGATGGGCTCGAAAGCGTTAAGCTCAAAAATTTCTTATAGACTTTCACCTGCCACTATTAGAAATGTTTTAAATGAAATAAATTTTCACGGACTGATACAAAAAGGACACTTTTCTGCGGGAAGCATTCCAACAGATTTGGGCTTGCAATTTTATACACACGCTCTTTTAGAGCCAGGCGCAATTAGTAAAAGTGAAAGGGAGATAATTGAGAAATCATCTAAAACAAATAATCTTTTAAATGAACAGGAATTGATTACTAATACTTTGAATGGATTGTCAAAACAAGCTAGCCTTGTAATTAATAATGAAAAATTGACAAAAATTAGAAAAATTGATTTTCACAAAATCGACAATCACAAAGTTATATTCATTATAGAACAGGATGATGGCTACACATCTAATAGATTAGTAGAAATTAATGAAAATATTCAAATAGAAGATTTGAATAGCATTGGAAATTTTATTAATAAATTTCCAAAAGCTATGACTCCTTTGGAAATACAAAATAATATAAAAATTTTTATCAAATCTGCAAAAAATCAAATCAGCAACACCACAAAAAAACTACTCCTTAACGGCATAAAAATTGAAAGATCTCAAAACTCAGAGACATTCTTTGTAAGAGGGCTACCAAACTTAATAAAAAATAATATAGATACAGATCTTGATAGCATCAATGAACTCTTGAGTGACATAGAAACAGGTAAAATGGCTAATAAAATGATTAAGGCCTTGAAAAAGTCAAAAGGAGTACAAATATTTATTGGTAGCAACACAAACTTTTTTAAAAATACTAACTTATCGATGATCTTATCAAATTATAAAACTAAAAATGGACTTACTGGTGCTATTGGTGTAATAGGTCCGAAAAGAATTGATTATCAGCGCATTGTTCCTATTGTAAGTTACATGTCTGAAACAATTTCTAAAAAATAGAAGGACTAAAATGGAAGAAGAAAAAAAACATAACGATCAAACTCTGTCAGAAGAAGAAATTTTAGATAATACAGAGGCTGCTGAGTCTGAGGTAGAAGAAAAATCTGAAGCAGCTGAAGAAATAATTCAAAAACTTAACGAAGAAATTGAAGATCTAAAAGATCAAAGGTTAAGAGCAGTAGCTGAACTAGAAAATTTTAGAAAAAGAGCAGAAAAAGAACAGTCAGATGCCCTGAAATATGGAGTAGCTAATTTTGCAAAAGAAATAATTAACATCGGAGATAATATTGAAAGAGCAAAATCAAGTATTTCAGATGATGTTAAGTCTAATAATAGCATTAAGTCTGTTGTGGAGGGTTTAAATTTGATCGCTCAATCTACATTGAGCACGTTTGAAAAAATTGGTATTAAGAAAATCGAGAGTCTTAATGAGAAATTTGATCACAATTTACATCAAGCTATGTTGGAGATCGAAAAAAATGATTGTGAACCCGGTATTATTGTTCAAGAACTGATACCTGGATACACATTGCATGATAGATTGTTAAGGCCAGCAATGGTGGGTGTCTCCAAAAAACCTCAAGAAAATCAAGGCGAAAAAGACTCTGAAGAAGAACAATCTGAAAAATAATATATTTCAACATTTTTAATGCCCTTGAATTAAGCAAGTATTAACCCATATAAATAGAAGATTATTTATTTTTAAAGTAGGAACATAAAATGGCTAAAGTTATTGGAATTGATTTAGGTACCACAAACTCTTGTGTGGCAATTATGGATGGTAAGAATCCAAAAGTAATAGAAAATTCTGAAGGTGCGAGAACTACACCTTCTGTTGTGGCTTTCACAGAAAGTGAGAAATTAATTGGTCAATCAGCGAAAAGGCAAGCTGTTACCAATCCGGAAAATACACTATATGCAGTAAAAAGATTTATAGGCCGAAGTTTTGAAGACGACACCGTTCAAAAGGATTTAGGCTTATCTCCTTTTAAGATAATCAAAGGTAACAACGGAGATGCATGGGTCGAAGCGCAGAGTGAAAAATATAGCCCTAGTCAAATCTCTGCTTTCATTCTTCAAAAAATGAAGGAAACAGCTGAGTCTTATACTGGGGAAACAATTACTCAAGCGGTAATAACCGTTCCGGCTTACTTTAATGATGCACAAAGACAAGCAACAAAAGATGCTGGTAAAATAGCTGGGCTAGAAGTTTTAAGAATTATTAATGAACCAACAGCTGCTTCCCTTGCATATGGATTAGATAAAAAACAATCAGGTACAGTAGTTGTATATGATTTAGGTGGTGGTACTTTTGATGTATCGATTCTAGAAGTAGGAGATGGTGTATTTGAGGTTAAGTCCACTAATGGTGACACTCACTTAGGTGGAGAGGATTTTGATTTAAGAATTATTGATTTCTTAGCTAGTGAATTTAAAAAAGAGCAAGGCATCGATTTAAAAAATGATAAGTTAGCATTACAACGTTTAAAAGAGGCAGCTGAAAAAGCAAAGATCGAACTTTCAAGTTCTACACAAACAGATGTTAACTTGCCTTTTGTTACAGCGGATCAATCTGGGCCAAAACACTTAAATGTAAAATTAACAAGAGCTAAACTTGAAGAGCTGGTTGATGATCTTCTTCAAAGCACCATTGAACCTTGTAAAAAAGCTTTAAGTGATGCAGGCCTTTCAGCAAACGATATTAATGATGTGATCTTAGTTGGTGGAATGACAAGAATGCCTAAAGTAACTGAAATTGTTAAGAACTTTTTTGGGAAAGATCCAAGTAAGGGTGTTAACCCTGATGAAGTTGTAGCCATGGGTGCTGCAATCCAAGCAGGTGTTCTTCAAGGTGATGTAAAAGATGTATTGCTTTTAGATGTAACGCCACTTTCACTTGGTATTGAAACATTAGGAGGAGTATTTACCAAGTTAATCGAGAGAAATACGACTGTTCCGACAAAAAAAAGTCAGGTTTTTTCTACTGCAGAAGATAATCAAAATGCTGTTACTATAAGGGTTTTTCAAGGTGAAAGAGAAATGGCTGCTGATAATAAGCTTCTTGGTCAATTTGATCTAGTTGGCATACCCCCAGCGCCAAGAGGAACTCCTCAAATCGAAGTAACATTTGATATCGATGCCAATGGTATTGTCAATGTGTCTGCAAAAGATAAATCCACAGGAAAAGAACAGCAGATTAAAATTCAAGCTTCCGGAGGTTTGTCAGATGATGAGATCGACAAAATGGTAAAAGATGCAGAGGCTAATGCAGAAACAGATAAGAAAAAAAGAGAAGAAGTTGATGTTAAAAACCAAGCAGACAGTTTAGTTTTCCAAGTTGAAAAGAATATCAAAGAGCATGGTGATAAAATAAGCCCTGAAGATAAGTCTAAAATAGAAGCTGACTTGAAAGATTTAAAAGAGGCTCTTGAAAAAAATGATGCTGAAGTTATAAAGCAAAAAACACAAGATCTTACTCAATCATCCATGAAGATGGGCGAAGCTATGTACAAAGATCAGCAATCAACTGAAGCACCTAGTGCAGAACAACCACAGCAAGAAAATAAATCTGATGAAAATAAAAATGAAGATGATGTTATCGATGCTGATTATGAAGAAGTAGACGACGATAAAAAAGCAAGCGGACAGTAAATCTTAGCTTGCGTTAATTTATTATGGCTGAGGATTTTTATGACACTCTAGGTATATCCCGTGAAGCTAGTGACAATGATATAAAAAGTGCCTACCGTAAATTAGCAATGAAATATCATCCTGATCGTAATCAGGGTGACGCTTCTGCTGAACAAAAATTTAAAGACGTAAGCCAAGCTTACGAAATTTTAAAAGACCCAAAAAAAAGACAAACATACGATCAATTCGGGCATGCTGCTTTTGAACAGGGCGGCGGTGGAGCCGGTGGGTTTGGTCAGCAGGGATTTGGTGGATTTTCAGATATTTTTGAAGATATATTTGGTGCCTTTGGTGAAGGCGCGCAACGCGAAAGTAGAGGCGATGACTTACGTTACGATGTTACAATTGATTTAGAGGAAGCTTTTGCAGGAAAAGCATTGGATGTAACTATACCTAAAATGATTAATTGTCCTGAACAACATAGCTATAAAAGCTGCTCTACTTGCCAAGGATATGGAAAAGTTAGAACACAAAGTGGCTTTTTTTCTATGGAGAGAACTTGTGGAAGATGTGGCGGAACAGGCCAAGAAATGAAGGGCCGATGCTCAAAATGTAGCAATACGGGCAGAGTAAAACAAAATAAGAAAGTTCAAATCAAAATTCCTGCAGGTGTTGAAACAGGAAACAGAATAAGAATGAGTGGAGAGGGAGAAGCCGGAGAAAGAGGGGGCACATATGGGGATCTTTATGTTTTTATCAACGTAAAAAATCACAAACTCTTTCAAAGGGAGCGAGATAACATTATTTGTGATGTCGCTATACCGTTCACTACTGCTACTTTGGGTGGTAATA
>CABXXO010000016.1 GCA_902516235.1 uncultured Alphaproteobacteria bacterium | reverse complement strand
AATGGTTTTTGCCTCAGACAGAAGAACTAATGCGGGACTAGACAATTATAATTCATATTCCAAAATGTATGTCCACAATGGTATTGATAGAAATATTGTTATTTTAACATCTGGTAATTTGGCAACATCTCAAGCTGTTTTTAATTCAATTAACAAAGATTTAGAAGATCCCACAAATGGAAATAGTTTGAACAATCTCTATAACCTTAATGAGATTGCGAAATATATTGGTAGATTAACAGTCCGACACTCCTCTCCAGATGGCATCAATCAGGTAACATTAGAGTTAGGGTCAACATTCATTGTAGGAGGACATATTAAAGATCAAGACTCTGATCTCTACTTAGTTTACCCACAAGGAAATTTTATCAAATCGAGCGATTTCAAACCCTACCTTGTTATTGGAGAAATAAAATACGGAAAACCAATACTAGATAGAGTTGTAAAATCTGATACTTATCTTGGTGATGCTGCCAGGTGTGCTTTAATAAGTATGGATAGCACAATGAAAGCAGATTTATCTGTCGGACCACCTATCGACTTGGTGGTTTATAAAAATAACTTATCAAAAATAGTTTATCGGCAGTCTTTAGAAATCAATGATGAGGATTATCAATATATTTCAAAACAATGGGAAAAAGGAATATTTGAAATTTTTAAATCTTTCGATCGCTTTAAATGGGAAGATTAAAATATGGAACCCTCTCCTTTTGTGGCAAATCTAGCAAGTATAATAGTAATTAGTTTAGCTTTATTTTCTTTTTTCTTAATGTTTAAAATGAAAGGTAAATATGTAGATATTGTATTCGGTTTTATTTTAGCAATAGTTGTTCTGTTAAAAATTATTTACTGACAACAACCGTCGCCACAAGTGCAACAGCATGAGCAAGAACATCCACAATCAGGTTTTGGTTTGTTTGTATCCATTAATATTTGATACCATTGTTTTTGGATAATTACAATTGTATGAAATTAGTTGATAAATTTAGATTAATTAGCTAAATTCTGCAACTTAAAGAATATATGTATAACAAATCTCCATCAACTATTGAAACATGGTCTAATAATGACTACCCAATTAAAGATAAAGAAAAATTAATTGAGACATTCTCTTTATCTTTAAAAGAAATTTATTCTAATCCTGATATTCAAAACCAAGTTGCCAGTCAAGAGGAATATAATTCTATTTATAACAAAGTGATGTTAAATCCTATATTTGACAGTCATCCTTTAGAATTTCTATGGAGAGATAAAGAAGAAGATTTTTTATCTGATATTTCCTCAGCAATAAGCCTAGCTCATAATATTTTTGAAACTATTGAAACAAAAAATGCTTATTTAATATCACTAGCTGTAGCATTTAAAAAATCAGCGCCAAAAAATCTTGATATCAAGGTCCTAGATAACGCTTCTGAGCTTATATACGAAGCAATTTTTAACATTGAAAATCCTAATCAACAAAATAATTTACAAACTGAAAACTTCAAAGATGACTATCGTTATACAACCGATGGTCAAGCACTAGCTTTTCAAATTCAATATCACCGATGGATGATATTAAATAAATCTACACTTCCTGAAACAAGTTATATGAGAAATAGGTTTATTAATATTGTCATTAGAAAGAATTTCCCTAAGCATACTCCTAATCCTGAAAGCAAAACAGAGACTAGTTATGCAAAGTCTCATGCAAAATTGAAAGAGGAAATAACTAATCATATGAAATTTGAAAAGATAAAACTATCAAATGAAGATTTAGAAAAGTGGATTAATTCATTCGTAAATAATGTGATGCTTGTTTATTACGGTTTTTATAAATGGGACAAACTAAGAGGAGATTTTTATAAAGTCATAGATTTAGAGAATTTAAAATTTGGTGAAAAAATACCTGACCAATTTGAAAAAAATAATGAAGAATTCTCTAAATTCATAAATTTTTCTTAATATTAATAAATTTTAATAAGTAATGAAAAGTACAAATATTTCATCATTTGCAAATTCTTTAGTTAAAGATTATATACCTGAAGAAGGCCCATCTTTTTCATTATTTAGAATTGAGATTTTATCTGGATTAACTGTTGCCCTCGCATTAGTTCCAGAGGCAATAGCCTTTGCATTTGTTGCAGGCGTCACCCCTCTTTCTGGACTTTATGCTGCTTTTATTGTGGGTTTAATAACCGCAATAATTGGTGGTCGTCCCGGGATGATATCAGGAGCCACAGGAGCCTTAGCTGTTGTAATGGTTTCCCTTGTTGTTGACCATGGTGCCCAGTATTTATTTGCTACTGTAGTATTGATGGGAATTCTTCAGATATTGTCTGGAATATTTCGATTAGGTAAATTTATAAGAATGGTTCCCCAACCAGTTATGCTTGGATTTGTAAATGGACTAGCCATCGTGATTGGTATCTCTCAATTAAATCAATTTAAAACAATCAACTCAGCTGGTGAGTCCGTTTGGATGTCAGGTAATACCCTCATATATTCTTATTGTATCGTTGTGATTACGATGATTGTAATTTGGATATTACCTAAATTTTCAAAAGTATTTCCCTCAACTCTAGTTGCTATTTTGTTAAGCACAGGCTTGGTGATAAGTTTTAATATTCCTATTCCTAGAGTTGGTGATTTAGCAAGTGTTGCTGGTGGCCTTCCGTCTTTTTCAATACCAATGGTTCCTTTAAATCTAGAGACTTTGATAATTATTTTTCCTTACGCGGTTATATTGGCAGCCATAGGATTAATTGAAAGCTTGTTAACATTAAATTTAGTAGGAGAAATTACAAATAAAAAAGGTGGTGCCAGTAAAGAGTGTTTAGCTCAAGGTATCTCTAATACTGTAACTGGTTTTTTTGGAGGCATGGGTGGTTGCGCAATGATAGGTCAATCTATGATTAATGTTAAATCAGGAGGAAGGACTAGAATGTCAGGGGTGTCAGCAGCTTTATTTTTATTAATTTTTATTTTATTTGCATCCTCTTATATTGAATTAATTCCCATCGCTGCATTAGTAGGAGTAATGTTTATGGTTGTACTTGCAACATTTGCTTGGAATTCTTTAAAGTTATTATTTGTAGTTCCCAAATCAGATGCTTTGGTAATAATTTTAGTAACTATCGTGACAGTTCTTGAAGACCTAGCTATAGCTGTTGTCGTTGGTGTAATTGTATCTGCTTTAGTTTTTGCTTGGAAGTCTGCATCTAGGATTAATGCTGTGGAAAGACCTTCTACCACGGAGAGTGGGGCGAAAGTTTATGAAATAGAAGGACCCCTATTTTTTAGTTCTACCAACAGTTTTCTAGATATATTTAAACCTTCAAAAGATCCAGAGGTAGTTATTATTGATTTTGCAAGATCAAGAGTGATTGATCAGTCTGCCTTAAAAGCAATAGAAGATATAGCAAATAGATATTCTAATTTAGGCAAAAAAGTAAAATTAAGACATTTAACACGCGACTGTCATAGACTCCTGTCTAAAACAGGTCAGTTGATGGTAGATAGTGATGATGATCCTGATTATAGTGTAGCTGTAGACTATGAAGTTAAAATTGGAATTTTTGGAAAATAAATTCAAATCATAATTAGAAATTATGAAATCTCTTCGCAAAGGAATTGGCAACTCAAAAGATGTTGAGATATTTTATGATAAATGGGCAAATTCTTACGATGAGACTTTGTATAATTGGAATTATAAAGCTCCAAAACAATCAGTAAATATCTTAAAAAAATTTGTTAAAAAGAAACCAAGATATCTTTTAGATCTAGCATGTGGTACAGGGCTTTTTGTTGAAGAATATTTAAAAACTTATCCAAATTGCATATGTGATGGCTCAGATATTTCAAAAAAGATTTTGAGCAAATCAGAAGAAAATGGAAAATATAGAAGTCTATATAAAAAGAGTTTTGAAAAAAAGATTAACATAATTAATAAATACAACATAGTAAGTCTAATTGGAGCAATGACATATTGTGAAAACCATCAATTACTTTTTAATTTAGTTTCTTATTATTTGGATAAAAAAGGATATTTTATTTTTACTCAAAGAGAAGATCTATGGAAAGATCTCAATTTTGAAAATATATTGAAATCTAGATCTGATTTTGATTTGATATATAAATCGAGACCTTTAAATTATCTCCCAAAAAATAAAGACTTTAGTTCAAATATTAAAATTAGGATAGTCTTATTAATTAAGAAATGATTTGGGAAATTGTATTTTGGTTATTTTTAATTCCCTTAGCTATTTGGGGACTTCATAAGTTATTTAGATACAGCGCTATTGGAATACCATTCATAAGAAAGAACAAAAAATTATATTGGGTATTTATGATTGGATTAGTCTTGTTAATCAACTTTCTAGTAGATAAATTTTATCTTGTAAATTAATTATGTCAGCTATCATTGAATTAACTAAAAACCCTAATTTTATGTGGTTTGTTTCATTTGGTTGTTTAGCTATAACATTTGCTACATGGCGTATAAGCGAAAATAATCATAAATGGAAAATTGTTTATGAATGTTTTAAATACCTTACTGCAGGATGTCTTTTGTTAATGTTTTTCAATATGTATTAATAAGTTATAATACTCTTTTAATATGCCGCCGTAGCTCAGTGGTAGAGCACACCCTTGGTAATAAAGTTCAGCCCCACATAATCAACATTTCTAGGCTTTTTTGTGCAATTTTGTGACATTTTTTATTTTTTAAATTTTAAATTAAAAAAATCAATTAAATCATCTTTAGCTTTGGATTGAATTATCTTCGTATCCCCTGATCCCACACCTTGACTTCCACATAAATTTGTTATGGCTAAATCAATCTCGTCTTGAGTTCCTCCAAATAGTTTTCCATCAAATTTTACATATCCATTTTGATTTATAATTCCTCCACCAGGACAATTATACCAAGTCCATGTTTTTTCAAAAAATTTATATCCATTTCCACTAATAAACCCATGATTAGCATTTTCATAAATCGAATAGTCAATGTTATTCTGTATTAAATATTTTTCGCAAATGATTGGATTTGTTGAATTATCTTTTTCAGCTAAAATAACTTTTAAATTTTTATCAATATCTCCCTCTATCATATACTGACAATCAGGGTAAAAAGATAGAAAAGCATCTACATTATTATTATGTAATTTTTTAATCGGCTCATAGGCTAAAAACATAGTTTCCATCCCACCGTAGGACCAACCTGTAAAACCAATTTTTTGAATATTTAATTTATTATCATTTACTAATTTTTTTATGATCTGAATACTATCAGCTAACCGTGTGGGGAAATTGAGCCATGCTCTTTGCTTGCCCTTTATATTTCTTTTTGAGTAATGATCGTTTATAAAAACTGCGATACCATTTTCAATTAATTTAGGTATTACTAATCTTTGAAAAGATGTATTCGACCTATTACTTGGATCACCTGTGCCATGTTGGAAAATAATTAAAGAATATTTCTCTTTATTTTTTGGGATATAAAGATCACCGGATATCTCTATTGGATTAAGTTCTAGGTAACTGTAATTAAATAAATGTTTAAAACTATCTAAATTATAACTTGTATAATAGTATTCAAAGTAATCAGCTATATCTGAAATAAAGTTTTTATTAAGCTCTGGTCCTAATGTAACTTTTACAATTTCAACCTTATCCTTTCCCTCACTCCAAACTCCCATACCCTCATAAATGTATTCTTCATTAACAAATTCTCTTTTAAGATTTATTTTCATTTTAAGTGGACAATCACAAGAGATGTCGATATCTCCCTCTAAAATAATATCTTCATTATTAAATTTTAAATTTACTGTTTTTCTATATTTGTCTGTTAAATTATCAGCATTACCAAATATGATTTTAATATCTTTATTTGAAATATTTACTTGGTCAATGACATCAATCCAGCTTTCTATAATTGTTTTTTTATCAACTGTGGTATGTAAAATCTCCCATTGTAAAAAATACTTTCCATCTACTTGCAATATTTTGGATTTTTCAATTTCAACTGCTTTACCATCCTTAAAAGTAAGTGCAATAGCGTTACTACTTATAAAGGCGAGGTAACAAAAGACTAATAATTTAATTAGAGGCTTCATTTTTATAATTATAAAATACATTAAGGTAATAAAATTTATTAATAAAAAAACTTAGATATTGTGGGTTGATATAAGCTAATATAATCAATATGTTTTTTAGATATGCCGCCGTAGCTCAGTGGTAGAGCACACCCTTGGTAAGGGTGGGGTCGGAAGTTCAATTCTTCTCGGCGGCACCATAATTATTAAAATGGATTTAAGTGTATATCTATCAATGAATTAAATTTCTTCCATGAGTCTTCATAAGCCTCTTGATCTCTTCCAGCTTGATAACTTCCAAATTCCCAACATAGCTTCCTAGCTCTTGCTCTTTTTATAGAGTCTCCCTCTCTTCCATACCAACCCCCATTCTCAGTAATGTTAAAATACATATCTGGGTCATCTGGTCTTACCCATTCAGTGCCATTATTATCAATATAAATTCGACATTGTGGATCAGGAATTGATCCAGAGTCCATTCTAATTGGTTCAGCATCAAAGTTATGAAAAGCATTTTCATAAATCACAATTTGTTTCTGTGGTTTGTTCACAGAAATTTGGTCAACCCATTCATTACATATTGAATAAGGAGTCTTGTCTGCCTTACCTATAAAAATTCTTAATGGGGCATTAGTGGTCTTTGAATTTTCATAATGATAACAATAAGAATAGTAGGCGATATTTAATGCAAATTCATTTTTTGGTTTAATTAAATCTATGTTAAACATATTTTGAGCTTCGATAGCTACTATTCCCCCATAGCTCCAACCCATTATTCCAATTTTTGAACTATCAATTTGATTATCATTAGCTAGAACATCGATAGCTTTTAAAGCATCTAAAGTCCCTTGTGTCTCAGTAATCCATTTTATATCTGCCTCATTATCAAAATAATTTCTAAAAATTCCTCTTGATAAAAATATATAAGGTTCAAATGTAGCTATGCATCTTTGTTGAAGGCGATGCTTATAATTGCTTATAATATTTCCACCTGCGTGATGAACTAAAAACATTACAGGGAATTTCTTAACACTCTTACACTCTTTGAACTTTGGTATTTCCAAATAACCATAGGCTTTTATCTTTTCATTATCAGATAAGCCGTTAAATAAATCGTTCTGAGTAAAAATATTAAAAGAGTCAAATTTTATTTTTTTTCTTGTAATTTGATTATTGTAACAAGTAAAAAGTTCATCTTTAGTTAATTGTTTTGTGTGCCCGTTTGTTAGTTCAATTTTATCTGATTTATCATTTTCAGGATAATTTATTTGAGTAGCCATATTTCCGCTTACAAACGTAGGATTCTTTTTAAAAGTATCATTAGATCTGTATTTGACTCCCCATAGTTCGCCCTTTATAAAATTAGCTTTAAACCCAAATAACCAAAGATCACGATTATCTCTCTTTGTAAAATATTTATTAAAAGCATAATCTTGTTTGACTTCGCATATTTCTGGTGTCTCACTTTCTTTTAACCAGATTTGATATTCACTAGCATTTGATGACGATACTAAAGAAATTGTTATTGATAGATAAAATAAAATTATGTATTTCATTTAAAAAATTATATTTTGTGTAAATTATGTGTCAATTTTTTTAAACAATAAGTTACACTTCTAAAAAAGGATTTTGAAGTAATGAGAAATAGAGAAATCTTATGAGACTAATACTTACACAAAATAAGAAGTTTTAAAAAAAATCACGGGTTTCACCTTCTTGGTAAGGGTGGGGTCGGAAGTTCAATTCTTCTCGGTGGCACCATCTTCATTAAATCTCTCATCTTTTTTTGGTTTATAAACATAAACGTTGTCATAATACACTGTCTGTGTGTGAAGATCATCGAAATTTCCATCTATCCAATATCTCTCATGACCGTTTCTATAAATACCAAATTTAAAAAAACCTTTAGAACAACCCTTAGTTAATGTTGTTACATCATCATATTTTTTTACTAGTTCATTATTTTTATAAAGTCTAATTTTGCCCTTTTTATCTTCTGCATATTTAATGTGAAGTTTCAAAAAATGCCACTGATTTAATTCATCTTCCAAATCAATTATTGGGTATGCGGGTGAGGGATCAGATTTATTAGAAAAATGTAAAGCACTTTTATTCTCACTGACTATTTTTCGATCATGAAACCACCATGAAACAGCATTTGAACATCCTTTTTCTTCGTCATCATAATGCATCTGACCATAAATTACATTTCCATAAATTAATGACTCATAATCTGAAGGAAAAAAAATAGCCCATTCATAAATATATTCTGCATTTTGTAACTTTTTATATCTATCCAAATATTCTTGTCTACTTCTTCCATATCTCTCATCACAATAGTTACCACTTTTATTACATCCAGCATCAAATCTCGTAACTTTAAACTCTATACTTGTTTTGCCAGCAAAGACTGGAAAACCCTCTTTTTCTCTCACAACATTTATGCCATTTACTTTTCTTCCTATTTCTTCTCCATTTTTATAAAAGATTTGATCAGGTTTTACATTAGGAACACTAATTGTGAGATTTAAACCTTTGATATTAGGTTGTGAGGATTTACTTGAATTATTTTCATCCTTTACTATTTCACTTGCAGATTGTAATTCATTACCATCTCTATCCACAATTGAACCATCACTTTTAAATGTTAATCCCCAAATCAAACTAGGGATTAATAACAATAGGGCTAAGAGGGTTTTCATTTACTAATTTTATAAAATTAACCCTAACTAAAAAAGGTGTACAGAAATTACACGCTTTTTTATGTTATTTACTGTAAACCTTTGTTTAGCATTACCCAAAAGAACAAGTTTTTGTTCATTATGGTATGAAAGTAGACTATTGGTAAGGGTGGGGTCGGAAGTTCAATTCTTCTCGGCGGCACCATATTTCAATGATATATTGAATATAATTAGAGAATTTTTGAAAAATGAAAACAAATAAAGTTATGCTTATTACTGGTGCCACTTCTGGTGTAGGTAAAGCTTTAGCTGAGTATTATTATAAGAAAAATTACAAATTAATACTTGTTGGCGGCTCAAGAGAGAAAGTAGAAAAACAATCAATTAAATACAAGAAAAATACACTATTTATTTGTGCTGATTTGACAAAATCAAAAGATATAAAAAGAATTGTTGATGATTCAATTAAGAAATTTAAAAAAATTGATATCTTAATAGCAAATGCGGGGTTATACGAACCAGATAAAATAATATCTGGTAACCCAGATAGATGGGATCGTGTAATAAGTGTTAATGTAACAAGTGTCTTTAGACTTATAAATTTAGTTTTACCTCACATGAAAAAAAATAAATTTGGTGATATTGCAATAACAAGCTCAATTTCAGGTCACCAAGCTATACACTGGGAACCAATATATAGTGCATCAAAACATGCAATTCAATCTTTTGCTCATGGGCTAAGAACACAAGTTTCTAAAAATAATATTAGGGTTATTTCAATAGCACCTGGAATGATTATGACAGAATTATGGGATTTAGAACCTATAAGGGATAAAAAGTATATCAATAACATGATTAAAGAGGGAAATGCATTAGATGTAAAAGAGGTTGTTTCTTGTTTTGATTTTGCATTATCTAGGGGTAGAGGAGCTAATATTAGAGACTTAGTTATTCTTCCAACAAATCAAAACCTTTAGTTAGTCTTTTTTGAATGCGTGAATATAAACATATAGAAAAAATTTTAAGTAATCTCATTTCTGAAAAAGAATTATCAAATTTGTCTCTAAATAAATCAAATGATGATTTTTCAAAAATTTTTAGAGCTTTTATTATACAATTTTTTAAAAATAGCCCTGATTACAAAAATTCTTTAGATGTTTTAAAGTCTGAAGAAAATAATCCATCTTTAAATTTATTTGAAAAATTCTTTGGCATGGATATTAAGAGTATTTCGTATAATTATGAAGCTCTATCAAAGAAAAATTTATGGAATTTATTTTGTCCAGAAGCGTCAGAAGCCTCTGAAGATCCAAATGCTTTAAAGGAAAAATTATTAAAAAAAAGAAAATTAATTAATCTTAATCAAAGTAAAAAGACTTTATCAAATCCTTCAAAGGAAATGTTATTTTCTAGTAATGTGTTAGTTACCACTCCTTCGGACTTTTCTTCTCCAAATATACCTGAAGAAATAAAATATGAAGTACAGGAATTTAAAAATCTTAATCAAAGTTTTTGGTATGACCATCCTATTCCATTAGACGCATCAAAAATTGAAAATGAAATTATCTATGGTCTAGAAAATCTCGATAATGCAATTGCTTTTGAGGTTCAAAGAAATAATATTGATAAATTAGGTAAAATTACTCTAGTTTTATCAGTCTCTGTCACTCATCAAGGATTAGAGAAAATTGCTCTTAAATATTTAAAATCCATCATCAAAACAAACTTAAAATTAAAGCATATTGATGTGTTTTTGTTTGATGAGGATACCTGTAATAAGATTACTTCAATAGTATTTCCAGATAAAGATCAGACAAATAACATTATGGGCGTAAATGGAAATTATGGACGGCATTTTACGTTTTTAAAATACATACTACTATTTTGGAATAAGTTTGTAGACTCTAACATTAGGTATAGTTTTAAAATAGATCTGGACCAAATTTTTGATCAAGAGGTTCTATTAAATACAACAGGGTTTTCAATTTTTGAGATTTTTAAAAACCAAAAATATTGGGGTGGTATGGCTACTGATCAAGATGGAAAAAAAGTTGATCTTGGACTGTTAGCTGGTGCTCTAGTAAACAAAAAAGATGTCTCTCAAAGCCTATTTACACCCGATGTTAAAAGACCTGATAATAATGATTTGTTTTCAAAACTAACTTCAAAGAAAATTTTTTGTCCAGAGTGGCCACAATCAGTTTCTACTGAAACTGAACTAATGTACCGTTCAGATGATATTCAAAGAATTCATGTAACTGGTGGTACAACTGGAATAACTTTAGATAGTTTAAAAAAATGGGTGCCCTTTACGCCTAGTTTTATAAATAGAGCTGAGGATCAAGCTTTTGGTATTTCTGCTATTCAAGAAGGTGAATATTTAAGTCATATTCATGGAAAAGATTTAATCATGAGACATGACAAACATGCCTTTGCAATGAAAAGTATAGAGATTTCTAAATTTGGAAAAGAAATTGGAAATTTGGAAAGGATATTGTTATTTAGTCATTACGCTGATCAGCATGAATTAGGTTATGACAAATTAAAACATAGGTTATGGCCATTTACTTCGTCTTTTATATCGAAGTATCCTGATCTTTTAACTGGGCTTATATTTTTAATTGATGGATGTTTTAATGGAGGTGACTATGTAATCTCTGGATCGAAAAGATTAATGGATACTCATATTTTTTGTAAAACAAAATTAAATACACAACTTCAAAATGAAAAAATTTTTTGGAAAGAACTTGTGGAAAGATTAGAGAATTTCAAAGATATTAACAATAATCTCAAATCAATTCTTAGTACGAATAGGGTCTAACCCGCAGTAACTACAATTGTAGTTTTGTTGTATAATTGCTAATAAATTAGTATTAAATGTAATTATGGGTTTAGAAATTAGAAAGTTTGTAAACTACTCTGAATTAGTGCATATAGAGGGTTTTAAGAAAGCAAATAAACCTTTACATATATTTGCTGTTGCTGCAGTAATAACAAATCCTTGGTATGGTAAATACATAGATGATTTAAAGCCAGAAATACATTCATTTGCGCCCATTCTGGGGCAAGAATTATCAGAGAGAATACTTAAGATAGCTGGAGGACCAGACCATATTGAAGCTTACGGTAAAGCTGCAGTAGTGGGCACTGAAGGCGAAATTGAGCATGGTTCTGCATTTACTCACACTCTCAGATTTGGGAACTTTTATCGAAATGCAGTTGACGCCAAAACATATTTAATTTTTACAAATACTAGAGGGCCAGCTAATGCCCCTATAATGATACCCTTAATGGACAAGCACGATCCAGGAAAAAGATCTCATTATCACACGATACAATTTGCAATTTCGGACAGCCCAGCTGCAAACGAAATTGTTATTGCTTTGGGTGGGGCTGACGGTGGAAGGCCTCATCATAGAATTGGAGATCGATATCAAGATTTAAAAGAACTTGGTAATGATATCGATGATCCTGCGAAAAAATAAATCTCAAAACGGTATAGCTTTTCATAAATCGGGTAATGGAAATCCAATTGTTTTAATTCATGGTCTTGGACTCAGTGCAGAGTGTTGGTACAAACAAATTTCTGTTTTAAAAAAAAATTATACTGTTTATGCCTTAGATTTACCCGGACATGGTAAAAGTGATCTTTTATCACAAGCAAAACCTCAACTAAAAAACTACAGCAATAAAATAATAAATTTTATTAAAGATAAAAAAATTATAAAGCCGATTTTAATTGGACACTCTTTGGGAGCCTTAATAACTATTCAAATAGCAGGTCAAAATCCAAAACTATTAAAATCTGGTATCGCTGTATCACCGATTTTTAATAGATCAAAATTAGCTTTAAAAAAAGTACAAGCCAGAGCTAAAGAATTAGAATTGAACACTGATAAAAAAAATATTGCTGAGGAACCTCTTAAAAGATGGTTTGGTTCATCTAAAACTAAAATTGCAATTGATAATTATAAATTTGTTGAAAGATTAATAAAAAATAATAAAAATTCATTTAATTATAAAGGATACTCGATTGGTTATAAAACTTTTTCAGAAATTAAAGGGAACACTAATGAGACAATTAAGAAAATTAAATGTCCAATGATGTTCATCACAGGCGATAAGGATCAAAACTCCTCTCCTTTGATGTCAAAAAAATTAGCTAAATTTCATAACAGTAAAATAAAGATTATAAAAAATGCAAGGCATGCTTTGTTTTTATCACATTTCAATCAATTTAATTTTCATTTAAATCAATTTATTAAGAGTTTAGAGTACTAACAGGTTAATCAAATTATGAAATTTTCCTTATTCGTTCATATGATCAGAGATAATGCTGATCAATCATACACTCAATTATATGAGGATTTCATTAGTCTATGCCAAATGGCAGACCAAAGTGACATGAGAGCAATTTGGACTGGTGAGCATCATGCGATGAACTATGCGATTGCTCCAAATCCGTTTATTACTATTGCTGATCTGTGCCGATATACAAAAAAGATAAAACTGGGAACAGGAACACTAATCGTTCCTTTTTGGCATCCAATTAAATTAGCTGGCGAAGCGGCTATGACTGACGTCTTGTCAAACGGCAGATTAGAATTAGGCCTTGCTAGAGGAGCTTACTTGTATGAATACGACAG
Source organism: uncultured Alphaproteobacteria bacterium (assembly GCA_902516235.1). Lineage (GTDB taxonomy): Bacteria > Pseudomonadota > Alphaproteobacteria > HIMB59 > HIMB59 > HIMB59. The sequence continues at coordinate 11,199 of CABXXO010000016.1, read as the reverse complement.
AATCATCCCTGGAATGGATGCTATGGATGCTGGTTTGCGCATGAGAGAAATAGTTCCTACACTTCAAAAGTTGTGGAAGGGTGATTATGCTCACGATGGAAAATATTTTCAATTTCCAAGCACAACTTCTATTCCCAAACCTTTACAAAACAATGGACCCCCAATATGGATAGCAGCCAGAGATCCTAATAGCCATGAATTTGCTATAGCTAATGATTGGGATGTTCAAGTAACACCATTATGGAAAGGCTTTGATGAAATTGAAAGACTAAAAAATATATTTGATGATATATGCGCCAAATATTCCAATAAGCCTAAACCCTTATCAATGATTCTCAATCACTGTTATATAGGTAGTAATGATGATGACATACATAAAGGTGCTGTCGCTGTATCAAAATTTTATAATAACTTCGGCGCTTGGTTTAAAAATAATCGATCAGTTATCCAAGGAACAATGGATCCTCTTACTCAAGAGGAATTAGATAATAATGAAATGTGTTCTCCAAATGAGATGAAAAAAAATCAAAATATTGGAACCTTAAACGAAATTATTGATAATATTAAACGATATGAAGATTTAGGTTTTGATGAGTACTCTATTTGGATTGACTCTCACTTAAGTATAGAAGATAAAAAAGTTTTTTTAGATAGATTTATCTCTGATGTTATGCCTCGGTTTCAATAATGGAAAAATTAACTAATCACTATCAGCTTTATATTAATGGTGAATGGCAATCTGGTTCCAAAAGTCAAATAATGCATTCAGAAAATCCCCACAATAATACACAGTGGGCTAGTTTTGATTGTGCTAGCAAAGAAGATATAGATGATGCAGTAGGTTATGCAAAAAACGCTCTAGCTTCTGAAGCTTGGGTTTCGTTAAATGCTACTGAAAGAGGAAAATTATTATTTAAACTTGCAGACTTAATTGAAAAAAACGCAGATAAAATCGGAGAGATAGAAACAAAGGATAGTGGAAAATTATTAGCTGAAACAGTTACTCAAACTAAATATGTCTCTGACTATTATAGATATTTTGCAGGATTGGCGGATAAGGTTGAGGGCTCTATTCTACCCATTGATAAGAGAGATATGCATGTTTATACAACACACCATCCAATTGGTGTAGTGGCTGCCATTGTTCCTTGGAATGCTCAAATGTTTTTAACAGCTACAAAATTAGCACCCGCACTAGCTGCAGGATGTAGTGTTATAATAAAAGCATCAGAAATAGCCCCGTGTGCGATGTTTGAATTATCAAAATTAATCCATGAAGCTGGCTTCCCAAAAGGAGTAGTCTCCATAGTAACAGGTGATGCGGAGAATTGTTCAGCTCCTTTATCCTCACACCCTGATATTGATAGAATAGCTTTTACTGGAGGGACTGATACAGCTAAAAAAATTATACAAAACTCCTCAAATAATTTTGCTGCAACTAATCTAGAGCTTGGTGGAAAGTCTCCCATGATTATTTTTGATGATGCTGACCTTGAAAGTGCTACAAATGGAATAATCGCAGGAAACTTTGGTGCCTCCGGACAGTCTTGTGTTGCTGGTAGTAGAGTAATAGTCCATAAAAAAATATCAAAAAAAATAATTGATTTAATTAGTCAAAAATCTAAGTCAATTATTGTAGGAGATCCTGAAGACTTAAAAACTAATCTAGGTCCACTTTGCACAAAAAATCAAATTCAAAAAATTGAACAAACACTAAAAAAATCAATTCAACAAGGAGGAAAAATTATTGTTGGTGGAAATAAAATTAGTGGAGAGGGTAATTACTTTGAGCCAACTTTAATACATTGTCCAAATAATGAAATCGAAACACTTAAGATTGAAATGTTTGGGCCAGTCATATCAATAATAGAGTTTGAGAATGATGAAGAAGCAGTCAATATTGCAAATAGCTCAAAATATGGACTTGGGTCAGGAATTTTTACAAGAAATTTAGCTAGAGCACATCGAGTATCAAGACAAATTCGAGCAGGAATTTGTTGGATAAATACATATCGAGCAATATCACCTATTGCTCCTTTTGGAGGTTTTAATCAATCTGGCTATGCAAGAGAGGCTGGAAAGCAATCCATTTTAGATTACACAAGAACAAAGACAACGTGGATTAATATATCTGATGACCCCATGACTAATCCTTTTATTATGCGCTAGTTTAAAAATCTGAAAACAATTCAGCAAAAATACTCAGATCGACATACTGAATGAATAACTCACTTGCGGCTGTTACTCCTTGATCTTGCATAAGTTCTCCCATCGCTAATTCACCCAGAAGTTCAAATGCATAAAAAACACTCTCTTCTCCCTCATATTTAATAGCTTGATTTAATTCATCATTACATTTGTAGGCGAATACATTAGTCATATAATCAGCAACTCTTATATTTGCCATTTCAACGTCATCTGCAGTAAGGTTTGACATTTGACTTAACTGAGGATGAAAAGAAATTGTAACATAGATCCATTTTACTAAATCAGTTTTTTCTTGGGCTGTCGTTTTAGTGACTAAACATTTAGCAAAATCGTCAGTAAATGGTCCAGCAAATGAATTCAGATTAAAAGATATTAAAATTATAGAAAGATATGATATTAGTTTTTTCAATAAAACAACATATCAGTTTTTAATAGATATGTTTAGTTAATTAATATGAAAACGAAAAAGGACCTCTGATGTCTCGACCTCGCTTTGGTTTCCCTCTTCGTGGCCTCTACTTCATTGGTCCTTTTCCTTGTTTTGGGAAGTTTCCTACCCTCTACATTTTTAATATTAAATTAATTTATTTTTTTTAACAATTATAAAAATTAATTATTTACATTTTTCTGTTTATAATTTGTGAATAAGTTTTATTTGGCATTAAATACGTGATAACTCTTCAATTACATTTCTAACGTGATCTTTTACTCTAACATTACTCCAGGTCTTAATAATATTGCCTTTTTTATCTATTAGTACTGTTGATCTGATTATTCCATAATATTCCTTACCCAAAAATTTTTTTAGCCCCCAAGCTTTGTATTTTTTAAGAACTGTTGTTTTTTCATCAGATAATAAATCAAATCTTAAATTATTTTTTTCAATAAATTTTTGATGACTTTCAATTGAATCTTTAGAAACACCCACTACTATTGCGTTAAGCTTATTTATAATTTTGAGAGAATTATTGAAATCATTGGCTTCTAGGGAACATCCAGATGTATTATCCCTAGGGTAAAAATATAAAATTATATTTTTGCCAAGATGATCGCGTAGGTGAAATGTTCCTGAAGAACTAGGTAATTTAAAATTAGGTGCTTTCACTATTTTTTTAATTTATCTAAAAGGTAAAATTCTATGGGTGAAAATTGATTTTTGTTATTTGATATAAAGTCATCAACTAACGTTAATTTGTGATCTTCCATTTCAATAACTTTGCGGATACTTAAATCTATGTAAAGAGAACATACTTCTGAAGTTGCAGCTCTGAAATTTCCGCTTTTACTAACAATTTCCAGTTGATAAACAAATCTTTTTTTGTCACGATCTAAAAAGAGTAAATTTATATCAACCTCATCGCCCTCTTTAACTTCTTGGATATATTTAGTATGAGACTCTACAGCAAATGTTGATCTTTGTTCAGTTTTTGCTGACTCACCTCCCATTTGAAATTTGTCCAGTAGTACGTCCCAACCTTGATCAAATAAATGAATATAAAAGGCTAAATTCATATGGCCATTGTAATCTGTCCAATCTGGGATGATTTTTTCTGTTCTAAGATATATTGACATTAGTTGATATTATAAAAATTATTAAATATTAACATTGAAAAATAAATTAATAATATTTTTATAATATTAAAGGGGGTAAGAATGAGAATAGGTTTTATTGGATTGGGTAATGTAGGAGGAAAACTTGCTAATAACCTTCTTGAAAATAGTTTTCAAATTACAGTTTTAGATAAAAATATTAAATTAATGGATAAGTTTAAATTAAAAGGTGCGGACACAGCTAAATCAATACAAGGTCTAGTAATCAGCGCTGATATTTTGATAACATGCCTTCCCTCCCCTAAAATATGTGCAGAAGTTTTAGAGTCTAAAGGGGGTATTATAGACACAATACAAAAAGATCAAATTTGGATTGAAATGAGCACAACTGAAGATGGCCAGTTAAAAAGACATGCTTCATTAATCCAACAAAAAAATGCAATAGCCTTAGAGGCGCCTGTAAGTGGGGGTTGTCATAGAGCTGCAACTGGAAATATTTCTATTTTTGTTGGAGGAAGTAGAGAAGGGTTTGATAAAGCTATGCCTGTTTTAAGATGTCTAGGAAGAAAAATTTTGTATACAGGTGATTTTGGAAGTGCTTCTGTATTGAAGGTTATTACTAATTATTTAGCTACAGTTCACTTAGTAGCTTTGGGAGAGGCCTGGACTATAGCCAGTAAATCAAATTTAGATTTAGCTAAAACATTTAAAGGCATTGCCGCTTCATCAGGTAACTCATTTGTCCATGAAACTGAGAGTCAAGTTATATTAAACGGATCTTATAATATAAATTTTACGATGGACCTAGTAGAGAAAGATGTTGGACTATTTCAAAGCCTTGCAACTAAACTTGGAGTTGAATTAGAAATTTCTCCGATTGTTTATGACATTATAAAAGATGCAAGAAAAACTTTTGGTGATCGTGCTTGGTCCTCCATGGTAGTAAAAAGGCTTGAAAATAATAACAATATTGAATTTAGAGCTGAGGGATATCCAGAAGAGCTTGTGGATTGCGAAGAAAAAGGCCTTGGTTATGAGATATGATTATTTGGCGTTTTTGATACTATTTATGCATGAATTTCATAACTGATGTAATTCTACCCTTAGCCTTAGCTTTTATAATGTTCACTTTAGGCTTAGGTTTAACCTTTTATGATTTTGCAAGAGTAGCGAAGACACCTAAGAATTTTATTTTAGGATTAATTAGCCAATTAATTTTTCTGCCAATAGTCGCTTTAATAATTGTTTTTGTTTGGCCACTTCAACCTGAATTAGCTATAGGGTTAATATTAATTGCTGCAGCACCAGGAGGTGTTACTTCAAACATTCTTACATCTTTTGCAAAAGGTGATCTTGCTTTGTCTATATCTTTGACTGCAGTAATGAGTCTTTTAAGTGTTATATCTGTTCCTTTAGTTTTGGGTGTTTCAATGGGATTAATATCTGATAATTCTTTAGGTTCAGTCTCCTTAACTGGAATTGCTATCAGTATGTTTTTGATAGTGACATTGCCTGTTTTAATTGGAATGACTTTTCGAGCAAGCTTATCCTATTTAACAAAAAGAATTGAGAAATTTGCCAAAATTCTTTCAACGGCTTTGTTTGTTTTAGTTTTAATTGGGGCTATTTTAGCTGAAAGAGAAAATTTAGTAGAATATTTTGCTCAAACTGGACTGGTGGTTCTTGTTCTAAATTTAATGATGATGATCATTGCTTTTTATTGGGCAAAGATGTTTGGCACTGGCGCCTCCCAACAAAAAGCTATCTCTATAGAGTGTGGTCTTCAAAATGGAACTCTAGCTATTTTTGTTGGCACAAGTGTCTTTGGAGGTGGTCTTTACATTATTCCAGCGGCTACTTATAGCGTTATTATGTATTTAACGTCTTTAATATTTATTTACTTTATCAGAAATCGCTAAATATAAATTTTATCTGCTAGTCCAAAGCAAAGAATAGCCCATCCAATTGCAAGTCCACCTGTAGATAGGTATCCCTCTCTTGAATATTGATCTGTTCTACCTAATTTATCGACTTCACCAGTATAATAGGCTGCTATAGCTATTATGGTCATGATAATAAACATAAAATTAAAAAATGCCCATGTTGCAGCTGTTCCTCTGAACAAAATATATAATTGCATTAGCACAGCACCTAAAATTACTGCGCCGGCAAATCTTGCAAAAAAAGCAGCTGTCACATCAACACCATATTTGCCTATAAAGTTTTTAGTGTTAAACATACAGTTGTATGCATAAAAAGCGTTCATGGCCAAAATTATTAAAAATATTACTAAATAAAGTATACCATTAAAATTTTCTAACATATGAATCTCCCAAAATATATTTTATCAGATTTTTAATTTTATTGTTACTTTTAGTAAGAATATGATCCTCTTAAAATTAATACTGACTGGCGCATCGTTGGATCAGAACTGGCTAATTTAGGAAGAGGTTTGACTATTGTTATTCCATCTCCAGAAAAATTTTTATATTTTCCTGTGCCTCCAACAAACTTTCCTTTTTTAATTCCATCAGGTGCAGGAAAAACTGAGTCTATGTGAAAAAAAATAAACTCTCCATCTTCACTGTCTGCTAAAGCAATTTTGCATGTCGCTTTTTCAGTACCTTTTCCAGCAACCATAGAGATACTTCCAACACAATGGTGAGAGGAATTATTAAATATAGAAGATGATCCTTCGACATCTACAGCTACAACCATGCCTTCATAATTTGCCGTAAAACCTTGTTGAGGAGATCCATTTGAGGAAGCTGATCCTGTAAAATATGCTTTTAAATCATAACTTCCTGAATGTTCTTCAGCTAAAAGATGATTAGTTGTTAATAACAACGCTGATAAAAAAATAAATAATCTTATTAAAACTTTCATTTAATGCTCCTTTTTTTTAAATTATAAGTTAGATATTTTTAAACAAATGATTTTTTCAATTAGATTGATAAATTATTTTCATAATTATAAATTTATTAATATGCCAAAAATTCATTTAATGACTATGAATTATTAATTTTTTATGACATGAATGTAAAAATAAATCTATGATCGAACTTGATATATTTTCAGATACAGTTTGCCCTTGGTGTTACATTGGTAAGAAACGATTAGAAAAAGCAATGAATGATCATAAAAATTTAGAGTTCAAACAAACATGGAGACCTTTTCAATTGAATCCTGGGATGCCACCTGACGGGATGGATAGACAGGAATATTTAATTTCTAAATTTGGTAGTGCCGATGCAGCAAAAACAATCTATGACAATATCTATGATGAAGGGCTTTTAGAGGGGATTAATTTTAACTTTGATTCTATTCAAACAACTCCAAATTCATTTAATTCCCATAGACTATTAGCTTTAGCATATAAACAAGGTATTCAAGAAAATGTCTTAAATAGTTTATTTGAGTCTTATTTTCTGAATGGTGAAGATATAGGTGATCCTAACATATTATTGGATATTGCGATTAATCATCAAATTGATGCTGAAGAGTTTAAAAATTACTTATCTGATCAAGAAAATATTGAACCACTAGCAAATGAGGAAATACAAGCAAAAAAAATGGGGATAAACAGCGTGCCTACCTTTATAGTTAATAAACAAATTGTAATTAATGGCGCTCAAACATCTGAAAATTTTGAATTAATTTTTGAAAAATTAAAAGCTAGAATAAATTAATGTATAGAGATTTAGATAAGTATATTAATTTTGCAAAAAAATTCCTAAATAAGTCTGATAAAATCTTAGAAAAAAATTTTAATGCTCAATTGGATATTAATTATAAAAAAGATGAGTCTCCTGTTACTAAAATTGATAAGAAAATAGAAATACTTTTCAGAAAAGCAATTAAAGATCAATTTCCACATCACAATGTTTTGGGAGAGGAATATCAAAATCAAAAAAAAAAAAGTGAGTACTTGTGGATTATTGATCCAATAGATGGCACAAAAAGTTTTATACATGGTAACTTTAATTTTGGAACTTTATTATGTCTTTCCTATAATGGTAAACCAATTATGGGTTTCATTTCTTGTCCTTTATTGAAAAAAAGATGGATGGGAATTAAAAATAAGGGAGCATATGTTAATAACAAACGTATTAAAAAGAAAATTTCTAATAACAACCTTAAGAATACAGTTGTTAGTTCATCTGCATTTACTGCATTCAAAAAAAATATCAAAGAAAATAAACTGTTTTATAAATTATCTGAAAAGATTAAATATTATATATTTGGTGGTGATTGTGTGCAATATGGTTTATTAGCATCAGGTCGGGTATCCATGGTTGTTGAAAACAATTTAAAACCATGGGATTATATGGCTTTAATAAATCTTATCGAGGAGTCAGGTGGGATAGTTACTGATTGGAACGGTAAAGAATTAAATATTTTTTCGAATGGCAATGTGGTTGCATCGATTTCAAAAAAAAGTCATGCAGAATTTCTAAAGCTTCTAAACTAACAAAGCTCATTAATTAGATAATCATATATTTTTCTAGATTTTATAATTTCATTCCTTTTCACATATTCATTTGTTTGGTGAGCTAGTTGGGTTATTCCTGGACCTACAATAATATTAAAAGGATTACCATAGTATTTTTGGAAAGGTGATATGTCTGTAAAATAGTTTGCGAATTTTGGAGTAAAACTTTTTTTATTTAATTTACATATGTGTTTAAGTAAGTTCAGATTTTTATAGTTTTTCCACTTATCATTATAAACCATATCTAAATTTACAATTTCTTTTAGTTTCACATTATTACTTTTTAAAATTTTATTTATTTCTTTTAAATAAAGATAATTTGAGTCAACTGTTCTAATATCAATTGAAAATGTTGCCTTATCGGGAACTGAGTTAATATTTTGACCTGAAAAGAAAGTTCCAATATTAATTGTCGATTTTTTCATATATTTGTTTTTATATTTAAAATTATAATTTTTAAGAATATTTATGTATTCAATGGCATTGTATATAGAGTTAATACCATATTGTGGAGATGAACCATGAGAGGTTTTTCCCGATATCGATGCCTCTAGCCATAAGACACCCTTATGTCCTAACAAAGGGTAATTATCTGTAGGCTCACCTGAAATTATTACACTAATCTTTTCTTTTTTTAACTTTTCAGCTAAAAGTTTTGAACCTTCACACCCTGTTTCTTCACCAGATACTAATGCAAAAATAATGTTTTTATTTTTAAAATTATAATCTTTACGACTCAGAATAGCTGCGCACATTGAAGCTACAGCAGATTTCATATCTGTGGATCCCCTTCCATAGATTTTACCATTTAATTCTCTGGCCCCTATAGGGTCATACTTCCATTTTGATTGACCAAATGGCACAGTATCCAAATGACCAACAAAAAGAACATTATCTTTAATATTCTTATTCCCAATTTTTATTACTAAATTAGGTCTATTCTTATTGAGAAAATATTTTTTATACTTTATTTTTTTTTTATTTAATAAAGCCTCAACAAAATCAAAAATATCTTTTTCAAATTTTCCAGGATTAGTTGAATTTATTTTTATTAAATTTTTGGCTAGCTTAATTTCATCAATCATACCATAACCTCACCCCCATTGGGTGAGAGTGTAGCACCACAGTAAAAACTTCCTTCCTCAGAAGCTAAAAGTAAAGCCGTTGGAGCTATTTCTTCAGGCTCTGCAAATCTTTTCATAGGTATAATATCTTTGGCTTGATCTAAAACTTTTTGATCTATTCCATCCAACAAAGCAGTTTGTGCTACACCTGGTGCAATATTATTGACTAAAATATTATAATTTACAGCCTCTAAAGATAAAGCTCGAGTAAATGAAAAAATACCGCCTTTAGCTGCACAATAGTCTGTTCTATTTGGACCACCTGAAAATACAAGCTGTGAGGAAATATTAATAATTCTTCCAGATTTATTTTTCTTCATTATTTTATAACAATTTTGAGTTAAAAAAAATGTACTCTTCAAGTGGACATTCAATGTTTCATCGAATTCACTTTCAGTGGCCTCCTCAAATGGTCTTGCATAAATAATTCCAGCATTATTAACTAAAATATCTGGTTCTCCAATTGATTGTAGAGATTTTTGAAAAAAATCATCACAATTATCTTTTTTTCCAATATCAATATTTTGATTGAAACATTTTCTACCGTAACCATTTATTTTTTTCATAACTAAATTTGCTTTTGTTTCATCTTTAAAATAGCAAAATGAAATATCAGCACCCTCTTTTGCAAATAAAGTAGCTATAGCAGCACCAATTCCACTGGAACCACCAGTAATATATGCTTTTTTATTTTTAAGTTTCATTTAATTAATCCTCTCTAATGATTTGTTCCAATTATCGCTTATTATAAAACTCCTGGCACGAAGATACTTAAGAGCGCCATATTTATAAAAATCAAAATCTAATGCAGATAATTTGTCTTGAATAAATGCCCAACTGGCCCATTTAATATCAGCAATAGCTTTATAAATATATATTTTAGACTTTATAGTTTCATTAGAATTACCGAAATATTGCTTTAAAAGCTCCTCCTCTATTTCATCGGTAAAAAACATCTCTCCAAAAAATACTGCTAGATCATAAAATCTATCTCCTTGAAAAGAATATTCAAAATCAACCATTTTTAATTCTCCAGTTTTTGAAAAAAGAAAATTTCCTGCTATTGGATCGTGAAAGCATGGGACTAAATCTAAGCCAGCATTTAGAAGTTTTTCCTTAGCAACGTTAAAATTGTATTTCAAGAATTCAAAATCACTTGGAATTTCGCATTTGTATTCACTTAGTTGTTTAAAATGATCCTCGACTAAATCAATACCACTTTTTACAATTGACAATTTTCCAGCTGAATGGAATTTTTTATATCCTTCTAATACCATTTTTGCTGTATCTAAATTTTCAAAAGAGGAGTTAGTACATGTGGTATGGTCGTGAAGAAAGTCATAAATTTCAACACCAAATTCACTCAAATAGTCATAAACTTCTGGCCCAAGACCTATTTTAGCGGCAAGGGAGTTTGCCTCTAAAGAGGCTTTTCTGTCTATAAATATCTCAGTACCAACACCTGGAACCTTAATAAAATACTCCTTATTATTATCATTATTTAAAACACGCCAATTAAGATTTGTGATACCACCGCCTACAGGTTCATAATATAGGCTGCTTGTATTCCAATCTTTAATTTTAATTAAATAATCTTCTAACTGTTTTTCATCTTTCGTACTATGGGTGCCTATTGTTTTCATCAAATATTCTCCATAATTTGACCTACGTCATAACTTAAAAGTTTTTGATTACAACCTAAAAAACGCCAATTAGAATATTTCATAAATTCAATATGATTTCTCTTTGAGATTTTACTATATATAAAATTATAAATTGCCCATTTTAAATCGTCTAAAATTGAATACATAAAACATCTGTTTG
>CABXXO010000015.1 GCA_902516235.1 uncultured Alphaproteobacteria bacterium | reverse complement strand
ATTAAAAAAGTATAATATTGCGTGTCATTGAAAAAGTTCATCTTATGCTCACTCTCTTCCTTATTTCTATTTTCAAATAATCTTTTCGCCTCTCATGTCACCGTCATTGATGGAGATACAATTAGATTAGGTGATGTGAAAATACGCTTTAGTGGAATAGACGCCCCTGAAATAAACCAAACATGTGTTGCAAGTGAAGGGAAAGTTGCATGTGGAAAAATATCAAGAGATTTTTTAATTGAAAAAGTTACAAATAATAAAATTAGTTGCACAGATGAAGGAAAAGATTTTTATGGAAGAGTATTAGGTGAGTGCTTTGTTAATGGAGAGTCTTTGAGTACTTACTTAGTCAGAGAGGGTTTTGCATTTGCATACAGAAAATATTCAAACAAATATATAGAGGATGAAGAGTACGCCAAATTCAATAAGCTTGGTATGTGGTCTATGGAATTTCAATACCCCTGGGACTATCGAAGAAATAATCAATGAGTAATGTAAAAAATATCGCTCTAATTGGGGCAGGTATTGTTGGACTGAGTACATCCTATTACTTACAGTCCTCAGGTCATAATGTTACAATTTTTGATCAAAACGATCCAGGCTCAGGAACCTCGAGAGGGCATGCAAACGTTATTGCAGATTATGGAGTTCCGGCACTAAATCAACCAGATATCTGGAGGAATTTATTGCGCTATATTTTTTATAGTGACTCACCTCTAAACATAAGTTGGTCTTATTTGCCTAAAATGCTCCCTTGGATTGTTAAATTTCTTAAAAACTGTAATTCAAAATCAATGAACTATACAGCAGAGCAAATGACAAGCCTTTTAAAAGATGCCTTGCCATCTTATGAAACCTTATTGACTGAGATTGGTGCCACAGATTTAGTCACTCATAAAGGAGTTTTATATGTTTGGATAAATGAGAAAGATAAGCCAACTCCTGATCAAATAGAAGTTAGAAAAAAAAACAATGTTGAACAAGTAAGTCTCTCTCCAGCCGAGATCTTGGATCTTGAGCCCAATTTAAGCAAAAGTATTAAAGGGGGCTGGTTTTTCCCTCGTGCCCACCACACTTTAAATCCAGATAAAATATTAAATAAGATATTTTTGAAGTTTCTTGAAAAAGGTGGGCAATTTTTAAAGGAGAGGGTTTTCTCAGTAAATCCCAGTAACGGAAAATTTAAGATCAACAATCGAGATTTTGATTGCTTGGTAATTTGCAGTGGTGCCTTTTCAAATGATTTAGTCAATCAACTAGAAAATAAAAGGATACCTCTTGAAACAGAAAGGGGGTACCACTTAGAATTTCTTGGAATGCAAGATTATTTAACTCGTCCAACTTGTTTGATAGAATCCGGTATGTACTTGACCCCCCTTGAATATGGAATTAGAGCTGCGGGAACAGTAGAACTAGCGGGCACAAAGAAAAAGATCAATGAATCAAGGCTAAAATATATTAATTATTATGCCAAACAACTCATTCCAAAACTTCAAGATTATCAAAATTCATGGTTGGGCTATAGGCCTACCCTTCCAGACTGTTTGCCAATTATTAGCAAGTCCCCAAAACTTGAAAATCTTTTCTACGGTTTTGGACACAATCACCTAGGTTGGACTCTAGGCCCTATTACTGGAAAAGTAATCTCTGGGCTAGTAAACGGTGAGACATCAAACAATCCAGCTTTTTCAATTAATAAGTTTTTATAATGTATTTAAAGCTCTTCATTTTCATATTTACTATTTTAATTTCATCAAAATTATTTTCTAATTTGTTGGATCAAGATTACTGTGTTGGCTACCTAGAAGAAGTTTACTGGTCTTTGGATCCGATTGAAGAGATAGAGACACGAGATCAAATTATACTCTTCTTCAATGAAAATTTTGAAGGAGCAAAAGGTTTAAACTATGACTTGTATTATGACTCGCAATCAAAACAGTTTTTAACTGACTTAAATGGTGTTGATATCAGTCAATACAAAAAAGTTAATTACCCTAATTTTGAAATTCTAGTGTTGGATGCATACATCAATCTATTTAAAGGAGACGGAACTAACTACTGTCCTGCTTTTTGGAATGATTGCTCTGAGCAGTCGTTAAACTCTTTTTTTCAAGCATCTGAAGATTTTAGTAAAACTTGGGGCGGTGAAGAAAATGTTTTGAATTTTTTAAACAAATACTTTTTGGGACACCATTGCACCATGTACTTCGATAAGTCCATAGATCAAGGAATATTTATTAGTGACCTGAATATTTTAATTAGAGAATTAACAAAACAATAATGATTGCTACCTGAATCTTAAGTTTTTCTTTGAAAGCTCATTAATATTTGAAACTCCCATTAAAATCATATCTCTTTCTATTTCTTTTTTGAGATTATTCAAAGCTATTTCAACCCCTTTTTGACCTCCTGCAGCTAGGGCGTAAAGATACATTCTACCTCCCGAACAGGCTTTAGCGCCTAATGAAAGAGCTTTTAAAACATGAGTCCCTCTTTTGATACCACCATCGCATATCACATCAATTTTATCACCAACAGCATTAACAATTTCTTCAAGTTGATCAAAAGGAGATCGAGATCCATCTAATTGTCTTCCACCATGATTGGAAATCATAATAGCAGATGCTCCAACATCTATTGCTTTCCTGGCATCGTCTACTGACATAATACCCTTGATTGCTAGAGGCTTTCCCCATTTTTTATTAATGTCCTCAATCTTTTTCCAAGATAAGGAGTTGTCTAACATTTTTGTAAAGTAATCGCCAATACTGGTCATTACATTGGTGCCCTCAGTTACATGCTTTTTTAAACTACTTAATTCCCACTTTGGTTTTGTGAAATAATTAAAGGCCCAAGCAGGGTGTGTAGCGAAACTCATTATACTTTTTAAAGATAAATTTAATGGAATTGTAAAACCCGTATATAAATCTCTTTCCCTATTACCACCAACCGCTGAGTCAACTGTAATGGCCATTGTGTCGAAATTATGTTCTTTGCATTGATCAATTAAATAATTATTTAGTCCCTCGTCTTTATGCACATAAAGTTGAAATAATTTTGGAGTCGAAATTAATTTAGATATTTCCTCAATGCTCGCTGTTCCTAGAGAAGAAACCCCAAACATAGTTCCATATTTTTCTGCTGCCAGTCCAACCCCAATCTCTCCATCAGGGTGAAACAACCTTTGCAAAGCTGTTGGGGAGCAATAAATTGGCATTTCTATTTTATGCCCCATTACAGTTGTAGTCATATCAATATCATTTACACCGGTTAGCACATTAGGAATTAAGTCACATTTATCATACGCTTCGGTATTCCTTCGAAAAGTTACTTCATCGTCAGCTGCGCCATCAATATAATGGAATATCGGTGACGGAAGTCTTTTTTTTGCTAGATTTCGAAAATCTTCAAAGTTGTGACAATTGTTAATGCTACTGAACATATTTTTATATTAAACAAAAATTAAGAATGTCTAAATAACTCTTTTTTATAAAGGTTCTGCTCCCAATTTTTGTAAATAGCTTGAAGAGATTGATTTTGATACTTTTTTATAACAACTGTTTGTAATTTATTTTTTTTCTTAATATTAAATAAATTTGTAGCTCCAAGAGTAGTTCCTATTTCTCTCTTATTTTTAAGAACTATTTGTTTTTTTCTCAATGATGAAAGTATTTTCATAATTGTAATATTTTTAGTAATTGGTCCATCAAGAATTATAGTATTTGAGGATCTCATTTGGTTTAAACAAAAATTAATTACAAAGGAAATATATAAACAAATTAGATAATAAATTTGACCTTTGTTTAACCCTTCATAAAAACCAATATTAATTTTATTTATTGAAAATCCTCCACCAGATGCATAGCTTGGATAAATCAAATAGTCATGAAAACTAAAATCTTTAATAGCTCTAGTTTTATTTGAAATTTTAAATACTCCCATTAAATGATCATATTCCCTTCCACCCATAAATCTCATAGTTGGAACAGGTTTTCCAAAAACATCAATATTAGCTAACATGTCAAGAGCAGGGTTAAGGTTTTTTAAAGGTGTTTTTTGATTAAATATGATGTACCAAGTTCCCGTTGAAACCAAGGTAAAATTTTTGATATCTGAATTTTTAAAATATAAATAGGACGCATTACTATCATGAATCCCATTTATAATTTTTAAATTTGACTCACCAATTTTTCTTTGTCCTATCGTATCCCATGCCTTCCTTATTTTTGGAAATTTCTTTTCCAATTTAATTTTTTTTACAAAAGAGGAGAGTTTATTTCTCTTAAAATCCCACAAATGCGTATGACAGCCTACATATGATATCTCAGATGAAAAACCAGAAGTGAGTTTCCAAACAATATACTGAGGGTAATTAAGGATATACTTTGTTTCTTTGATAAGTTTCTGTTTTCTTTTATACAAATAGTAAATTTGCTGACCTATATTGAGTCCATTTTCTAAAAAAGGGGAGAAACTTTCATTAAATTTAGGGGCTATTTTTTTATAACCATTAAATAATTTATCAAATTTATATTCATAATCAGTACAAGCCAAAAGCTCTTTATCATCATAACTTATAAGAGCAATAGAAGTTCCATGAGCAGTGCAAACAAATTTATCTAAATTGTGTTTTCTTCCAATGTATGTAATTTTTTTTAGAGCCCACTCAAATATAGAATTTGAATTTAAAATTTTTATACCATGTCTATAAATATTTTTTTGTTTAGTTGTAAAAAATTTTATCGTCTTATTATTAATACTATCAACAAATGTTAACTTAACGTTTGTTTTACCAATATCGAGGACAATATTTAGTTTCTTAGAAGACACCATTATCTAGTGAATGATGTTATATTACCTCCATCAACATTGATAATATTTCCTGTTGATTTTTTTGATTTGGAACTTGCAAAGAAGTAAATTCCCTCGGCTATATCTTCTGGAAGTATGCTTACTTTCAATAAACTTCTGTTTTTGTAAAATTCTTCAACTTGATTAACACTAATTTTATTACTGATTGCTCTTTGTTTGGTCCACTCACCTTGCCATATTTTTGAGTTTTGAATAACAGCATCAGGATTTACAACATTTGAACGAATTTTATGACTTGAACCTTCCAGCGCAATAGATCTAGAAAGGTGAAGCAAAGAACTTTTTGCTACACTATAAGCCGATGCTCCCTTTGATGCATTTAAGCTATTTTTGCTTGAGACAAATATAATTGAGCCTCCATTTTTTTGATCAATCATTTTTTGATATACCTCACGACTTATTAAAAAACATCCTTTTGATAAGATATCCATATTTTTATCCCAAAGTTTTGAAGATGTTTTTTCAAATAGTGCTGCGGATGCAAATCCTGCATTTGCAACTAGTATATCGATACCACCAAAAGCATTTACACTATTTGATATAGCTCTCTTAACATCTTGTTCGCTAGTAACATCCATTAATATAGAATGAACAACATCTCTGCCAAATTCTTTACTAAATTCCTCCTGTTTCTTATTAAGTGCTTTTTTATCTATATCAGTTAAAATTACACAACAACCCTCACTAAGGAATTTTCTTGCAGTAGCTGACCCAATTCCCCCAGCCGCACCTGTAATAAGAGCTACTTTTCCAGCTAACTCTTTTTCCGGAGGCATTCTTCTTAATTTTGCTTCCTCCAATTCCCAATATTCTATTCTAAATGCTTCTTTTTCAGTAAGTCCTGTGTATTTGCTTATACCCTCAGCACCTTTCATAACATTCATTGCATTACAAAAAAACTCACTTGAGATACGGGCAGTTGATTTGTTTTTTGCAAAAGACATCATTCCATACTCAGGTATTAGAATTATTACTGGGTAGGGGTCCCTAAGGTTAGGAGATCCTTTGCTTTTATTTCTATTATAGTACTTTGTGTATGCATCTTTATATTTTTCTAAATATGTTTTAACGATACTTTGAATTTTATTTTCATTTTTAATTAAATTAGACAATGGAGGTAAAACCATAGGCAATCTTTTTGTTCTGAGAAAATGGTCAGGGCAAGAAGTACCAATTGCAGCAACTTTTTTTAAATTTGTTGAATTAACAAATTCTAAGGCGATATCTGATTTGTCTAAGTGAAGAATTTTTGAGTTTTCATTGGAGAGACTTCCTCGAATAGTTGTTATTAATTTTATCTCAAATTCAGGGTTTGATTTGTTCTTGTACATGGGCTTTCCAAATGAATATTTTTTAATAGAGCTATTTAAATATATTTGAGCTCTTTTTATTAAGTCAACAGAATTTGAATAACACTCTTTACTTGTATTCGACCATGTAAATAAACCATGATGACCAAGAACTATTCCAATAATACCTTTATTTTTAAGAATTAAGTTTTCCATTTTTAATCCCAGGTCAAAACCAGGTCTTTGCCAATCAATCCAGCCAACACTATCTCCATAAATTTTTTTAATAATATCTCTTCCATTTTTCATTGTTGCTAAGGCAATAATTGAGTCCGGATGAGTGTGATCTACTTCAGGATAAGGGACATATGCATGAAGTGGTGTGTCAATACTGGCAGCCCTTGGATTATTATTAAACGTACACATCGGATAATATCCAACCATTTCATCCTCATGATTAAAGCCCCTGTAAATATTTTTAAGGCTATTAAATTTATCTAGATAGAGACTTGCAAAACCATCTTTTCTAATTGAACCTAGATCTCCTCCTGATCCTTTAACATATAAAATTTTTTCATTTTTTTTTGTTATAGGATCTTTCACAGAAATCTTGGAGGAGGTGTTTCCTCCACCAAAGTTGGTAACTTTTAAATCTCCTCCCAATAGGTTTGATCTTACAATTAATTGATCAAGTTTAGATAATTTATTAAATTTATTGTCCCACTTATTTATTACGTTTTTTTGAAATCTCATGCGACATTTTTAATTGAAAAAAAATAACCTTCAATAAAAAAATATAAAAATTATTTTTTCCATAAAATCCATTAAAAAATAAATTTTTATATAAAAACTTTTTTAAATAAATTGATTTAAAGTTAAATAGAGTGAATAATGTCGAGACTTTATATATGGAGGAAAAAATGAAAAAATTATTTTTAGGAATAATATCATCAATCCTGTTTGCTTTTAGTGCTAATGCAGCTGATATGAGAATTGCATTAGTAGTGAAAGGTTTAGGTATTGGTTTTTTTGAAGCAGCTGCCGAAGGCGGTGAAGAGGCTGCGAAAGAAATTGGCGGTGTTGAAGTTATTTATACTGGCCCAGCTACCACTACTGCTGAAGCTCAAATTGAAGTTATTAATTCTTTAATAGCTCAAAAAGTTGATGCTATTGCAATCTCTGCTAATGATAGGGATGCTCTGGCTTCAATTGGTAAAAAAGCTATGGATAGAGGAATTACAGTCATCTCTTGGGACTCTGGTATCGCTGAAGAGGGAAGAGTTATGAACTTAGACCCATCTAATACCGCACTTATTGGCTCATCAAATATTAAGTGGATGAAAAATTCTATGGGTGATGAGGGTGAATTTGCAATTCTAAGTGCTACTAGTCAGGCAACAAATCAAAACGCTTGGATAGAAGAAATGAAAAAAGAACACGCAAAGCCAGAATACTCTAAGATGAAGTGGGTAGATACTGTATATGGTGATGACCTTTTCGATAAGAGTTATCAAGAAGCTCTTGGTTTGTTTAAGAAACATCCAAACCTTAAAGGCATTATAGCTCCAACATCAGTTGGTATCGTAGCAGCAGCAAAAGCTGTTGAAGATCAAGGATTGGTTGGAAAAGTATTTGTGACTGGTCTTGGGCTCCCAAGTGAAATGAAAGCACATGTTAAAAGTGGTGCTGCAATTCAATTTGGTATTTGGAATCCAATTGATTTAGGTTACTCAGCTGTTTATTTATCACATCAAATTGCAACTGGTGCTTACACAGGTCAAGAGGGAGAATGTATTCCAACTGGCAGAATGGGAGAAATTTGCATAGGTGCAGGTAATAATGCAGCAATGGCAGATCCATTTATATTTGATGCTTCAAATATCGATAAGTTCGCAGAAATCTTTTAATTAAATATATATTTTTACACACGATCACTAAGTGGTCGTGTGTTTACAAATGAAACTTGAGCTTAAAAATATCTCAAAAAATTTTCATGGAGTAAAAGCACTCCAAAACGTTGATTTTCAGCTCCAAGAAAATAGCATTCATGCTCTTTTAGGAGAAAATGGTGCTGGTAAATCCACATTAGTAAAAATTCTATGTGGTGTTTACCAACCCGATAGCGGGATAATAAATTTAAATAACAAACAACAATCTATACCTGATCCTAGCGCCTCTTTAAGCTTGGGTATTTCAGCTATTCACCAAGAGTCAGTTATGTTCGATGAATTATCAGTAACAGAAAATGTTTTCATTGGTAATCATATAACTAAATCTAATGGTTTGGTCGACTGGGGTTTAATGCAAGATAAAACAAATCAGCTACTTAAAGATCTTGAAGCAAACATTGAGCCAAATGAAAAAATTAAAGACCTTAGTATTGCTCAAAGACATATTGTTCAAATATCACGATCACTTATTCATGATGCTGACATTGTAATAATGGACGAACCCACTGCTTCTCTCTCACAAAAAGAAATAAATGAACTTTATACAATTATAAGAAATTTAAAAAAACAAAATAAATCTATCATATTCATTTCGCATAAATTAGATGAGGTAATAGAAGTTTGTGATGAATTTACTGTATTAAGAGATGGTGAATTAATTAAATCAGACTCGATACAAAATACTAACAAAGATCAACTGATTACTTACATGGCCGGTAGAGAAGTAAATCAAATATTTCCAAAAAACGATGTGATTATAGAAAATGAAATTTTTGAAGTTCGCAATTTATTCAAAAAAACACAATTCAAAGATATTAATTTTAATCTTAGAAAAAAAGAAATTTTAGGATTTTATGGTTTAGTTGGCTCTGGTCGAACAGAAATCATGAAATCTATTTTTGGAATTACAAAACTAGATGAGGGAGAGATACTATTTAAAAATCAAAAAATCTTAATTAAAAAACCAAGTGATGCTATCGATCAAGGTATTGTTTATTTATCAGAGGAAAGACAACAGTTGGGAATGACTGGCCTTATGTCAGTTAAAGACAATATTAATATGGCCGTCATGGATAGAAACTCTAACTTTTATGTGATGAATAAATTAAAAGAGATAAAAAATTCATCTGCCATGCAGGAAAAATTAAATATTAAAGTTTCATATTGGAGCCAATTAACTCAAAGCTTATCAGGAGGGAATCAACAAAAGACTGTTATAGCTAAGTGGCTTTCGACAAAACCTGAGGTATTGATACTAGACGAGCCCACCAAAGGCATTGATGTAAGATCTAAGTCTGCTGTCCACGAATTTATGGGGGAGCTAGTTGAAGAGGGGATGTCAATAATGATGATCTCTTCTGAGTTACCTGAGATATTAGGTATGTGTGATAGAGTCGTGGTGATGTACAAAGGGCTCATTAAAGATATTTTAAATGTTAAAGAGGCCTCTTCAGAACAAATTGTCAAGTTAGCAAGTGGAGAGTCATGAAAAAAATTTTATTAAATAGAGATTTCATTTTATTCTCAATTATTTTAATTATATTAATTGCAGTGGGCTTTGCTAACCCACTTTTTGTAACTCCAAAAAGTATCTCTGATGTTTTAACTGACACTTCAATACTAATTATTCTTGCTTTAAGTCAGATGATTGTAATTTTAATTCGTGCAATTGATCTATCAGTAGCATCTAATCTTGCACTTTCTGGAATGCTTATATCATTGCTTTCGACAGTCCATCCAGAATTACCAGTTTACTATTTCATTGCTCTCTCTTGTGTAATTGGAACAATTTTAGGTGTTTTGAATGGTATCTCTATTGCTATTTTAAAAGTTCCATTCATTGTTACTACTTTGGGAACATTAAGTATCTATCGAGGTTTAATTTATTTTGTAAGCGATGGTAAGCAGGTTTATTCAAATGAATTCTCTGAAGACTTTCTAGCTTTAATACACGTTAAATTTTTATCTCTTTCATTCCTATTTTGGTTAGCAGTCTTAGTTTTTATAGTCATATATATATTGCTTAATCATACTCGTTTTGGGAGAAATCTATATTCACTTGGAGGTAACCCAGATGCCGCGAAATACATAGGAATTAATGAAAATAAATACATCATAATGGCATATTCACTCTCTGGATTTTTTGCAGGATTATGCGGATATTTATGGGTTGCTCGATATTCTGTAGCTTCTACCCAGATAGCAATAGGATTTGAACTTACTGTAATCTCTGCGTGTGTAGTTGGAGGCATTAGTGTTATGGGAGGTGTTGGAACAGTTTTGGGATGTGTTTTAGGTGCTCTTCTAATTGGCCTTATTCGAAATGCCTTACCTGCTGTTGATATTTCTCAGTTTTGGCAATTAGCCATTTCTGGAGCAATAATATTATTGGCAATAATTATAAATACTAAAACTGAGCAGCGAAAAGAAAAAACAATAATGGTGGAAAACTAATGAGCATAATACCAGATAAACCACCTTTTAAATTGCTAGATATTTTATACAAAAAAGAATTTATTCTTTTTGTAGTTTTAATCTCCATACTAATCATAAACTCTAACATCTCGCCTTATTTTTTAGATTTATATAATCTTATCGACAGCACTTTTCTTTTCAGCGAAAAAGCAATTATTGCATTAACAATGACATTTGTAATTATTGCAAGACAAATTGATTTATCTGTTGCATCAATTATAGCAGTCTCTTCTGTTGTCTTAGGATATACAACAAGCCTCGGTTACGACACTTGGTTGGTCTTATTATTAACATTGTTAAGTGGAGCATTGTGTGGAGCGTTTAACGGAGCTATCATTACGAAATTCGCAATTCCCTCTATTATAGTAACTATTGGTACAATGTCCCTATTTAGGGGTCTGGCTTATTCTTTCTTAGAGGACTCTTATTATAACAAGTTTCCAAAACTTGTAGGTAAATTAGGAGGTGGTTATCTTTATGGTTATATTCCATATGCTTTTCTTACATTTATTTTATTAGCATTTGTTTTTGCATTTATTTTACATAAAACTTCCGTTGGAAAAAAAATTTACTCAATTGGCAATAATCCTGATGCTGCTCAATACACCGGTATTGCTGTAGATAAATATACTTTTGTCCTTTTTACTCTTAATGGCCTATTTTCCGCAATAGCGGCCATATTTTTATCTGGAAGACTATCTAGTGTTCGTCCCAATATTGCTTTTGGGTGGGAATTAGAAATTATAACAATGGTTGTTTTAGGTGGCGTATACATTTATGGAGGATCTGGATCAATTTTGGGAGTTGTAATTTCTATATTTATCCTTGGAATGTTATCATTTGGATTAGGATTGCTAAACGTTCCTGGCGTGGGTATCATAATCTTTACTGGATTGCTTTTAATTTTAAGTATTGGTTTCCCATCTTTTGTGAGAACCTTAAGGAGAAAAAATGAGTGAGGCTTTAGGAAAAAAAATTTGGGCTTTCCCTGATGCGTTTTTACCTGCCAAGGGCCATCCTTATAAAACAACAAATCATGGAGATCAATATGGTCATGAGTCTCTATGTATTATCAATTATGATCAAAATCCTGCAAATATAGTCTTAGATTTTTTATATGAAGACCAAGATCCTATAGAAAATTATACTTTCACATTGAGAGGTAAAAGAAGTATCCATTTAAGAATAGATGATATTGAGGTCAATAATGAAAAACTACCAAGAGAAAAACCATATTCGATTGTCTTGAAAAGTAATATTAATATTGTTGCTCAGTTATCAAGGCTCGATACAACATCAGAACATAATGCATTTATGACTGCCATGGGATGGGGTAGCGATGTTTAAAGCTGTAAAAAAAGAAACTATTAGCGAGAATAATCAGTCAATAAAATCTTCTCTTGATTTTGATTTTGAATATTTAGAAAAAAAATTAAATAAGGATCACGTAGATATTCGTTTAATCTTAGATCAAGTAAAGAAGTTTCAAGTAGCAGTTCCCACTTGGGGAGTTGGAACTGGTGGAACACGATTTGCTCGCTTTCCTGGAATAGGAGAACCTCAAAATATCTATGATAAAATTGAAGATTGTGCGGTAATCAATGATTTGATCGGCTTTACAAACAAAGTCTCACCACATTTTCCGTGGGATAACGTAGATGATTTTTCTGAGTTAAAAGAATTTGCTGACGGATATGGCATAGGCTTTGATGTTGTAAACTCTAATACGTTTCAAGATCCAGCAGATGAAAAAGAAACTTTTAAATACGGCAGTTTAACTAACTCAAGTTCTCTAGTAAGAGATAAAGCAATAGAGGTAAATACAAAATCCATTGAAAACGGTAAAGCCCTTGGATCTAAAGGACTAACTGTATGGATTGGTGATGGTGGTAACTTCCCAGGCCAAATGAGTTTTTCAAAATCGTTGGAAAGATACATAGACTCCATGAAAAAAATTTATGCTTACCTTCCTAAAGATTGGACAGTTTTATTAGAACATAAACCCTATGAGCCAGCTTTTTATTCTACTGTCATAAGTGATTGGGGCACTAGTTATATCTGTGCTAAAGAATTAGGGGATCAGGCGATGTGCTTAGTTGATTTAGGACACCACCTTCCTAATACTAATATCGAAATGATTGTTTCAAGATTAATTGATGTTAATAAATTGGGTGGGTTTCATTTTAATGATAGCAAATTTGGAGATGACGATTTAGATGCAGGGTCTATTAACCCCTATGAATTATTTTTGATCTTTAATGAACTTACTGAAGCTTCTCAAAATAATAAAATTAAAAATATTGCATACATGATTGATCAATCACATAATGTTACTGATCCTATTGAAAGTTTAATATTAAGTGCAAATGAAATAGTAAATTCATATGCAAAGTCATTGCTTGTTAACTACTCACTACTAGAAATAGCTCAAGATAATAATGATGCTATACAATCCATGCAAATTTTAAAAACAGCCTTCAACACAGATGTAAGTCCCATAGTCGCTATGGCGCGATATGAAAATGGTAACTCGATAGATCCAATTAGTACTTATCGTACACTTGACTATAAGAAGAAAAAATCACTCACAAGGAAAAATAAAAGTGGTTCCTCTTCAGGTATTGTTTAAATAAAGTAATTTATTTTAGATATTGATTGAGAGTATTCTCTACGCCCTGTTCATAGATCATTTTTAGCCACTTAGAAAAATGATTTTTAAACCCTTCATCTTCAGAGGTATTTCCATAAATATCCTTTTGCCCTAACCAAGTTAAAGGATTTTCTTTAGATTTTTTGGCACAGGCATTTAATTTTTCCCAATAAGGATCATTAGGCTCAATAACAGAACCATCTTCACGAGTTCCTTCACACATTCGAGCCCATAAGGCCTCTGCAAGGGAAAGTCCAATAATCGAAGTGCCATTTTTAATTCCATCTTTTATAGATGGAACTATAAAACCAGAATGACGGGATGATCCGTCAAATGCTACTCTTCTTATTGTATCCTGTATTGATGGATTTGAAAATCTGTTAGCAATAAGTTCATAGTATTCTAATGGAGTGTATCCAGGCACTGGTTTTATATGAGGTATAATTTCACCTTTTTCAATTTTTTCCATTAAATCGACTATATTCTTGTTTTTCATAGCATCCCGAACAGTTTCAATATTTAAAAGTTCAGCTACATTCGCTAGGATTTGGTGCCCTCCATTAAGAATACGAATTTTTTGATCCTCATAACCATGAACATTATCTGAAAATTGAACTCCAACTTTCTCCCAAGGAGGGCGACCTCTACAAAATTTATCTTCAATCACCCATTGACGAAAGTTTTCATGAGAAACTGGAACATTGTCTTCAATACCTAAGTTCTTAACAATATTAATTTCAACTTCCCCGGTGCGTGGAACTATACAATCAACCATAGCATTTGGAAACGTACAATTTTTATTAATCCACTCTGATAATTCTAAATCTTGTTCCTGAGCTATCCCTATTACAGCTTGTTTTAGTTTATTGCCGTTTTGAATTAAGTTATCGCAGCTCAAGCCAGTAAATGGCCCAACATCATTTTTCTTTCTATTCTTTAATGCTGCAACAATGACACCAAAAACTGTTTTTGGAGTATCAGTATTATTAATATCATTTATTATATCAGGGTGCTTAATATCAAACTCACCATTTTCATTTAAAAAATATCCGCCCTCTGTTACAGTTAATGAAACAATTTTAATTTTTTGGTCCGACATAGCATTGATTAATTTATGATTATCTTTTTCAACTGGTATATAGCCAATCATTGGTCCAACAATTTCACAGGACTGATTTCCTTCAGGGTCTAGTTCAATTAAAGTCGTAAGAAAATCTTGAACCTGAAGTCTCTCTCTCATATTTACATCATATTCAGTAATCCCAGATCCTATAATGGCCCAATCTTTTGCTAAATCTTTTTGCATAAGTCGATGCAAGTACCAAGAAAGATGAGCTCTATGGAAATTTCCAACTCCAATATGTAAAATACCAGCACTTAAATTTGATCTGCTATAATTAGGTTTTAAAACAGAACTTTGAATAAATTCAAGATTGTTATTGTTTAAAAGTAGTGGCTGTTTATTTGTAGATCCAGAATTCATAATTAATTCTCTAGCATAATATCAGTAGCTTTATCAGCTATTGCCATCGCAGGTGCGTTTGTATTAGCCGCAACAATATTTGGCATCATAGAAACATCAAAAACTCTTAAATTTTCAATGCCTTTAACTTGAAGTTTTGAATTTAAAACAGCCATATTATCAGTGTCTTTTCCCATCTTACAAGTTCCAACAGGGTGCCAATTAGTTTTGACCATTTTTTTACAGTAATTAGTCAGCGACTGATCATCATTGATATTTTTACCAGGAAGTATTTCTTCTAAAATTATATCTGACAAGGGTTTTGTATTGATTACTTTTCTTGCAAGTTTAAGACTTGAAATGAATGTATTGATATCATCTTTGTTATTTAAAAAATTAGGGTTTATGTTGGGAAGATCTAAAGGGTTAGATGAATTTAACGTTATCTCCCCTCTTGATTTTGGATTCATAATACATGGCGTTAATGTAACACCATGATCGGGTTTAATTCCTTTTGTATCTCTATCTGTATACATAATTTGTACGCAGTATAATTTTACTTTTGGTTCATTTTGATTTTTTAAATCATCAGGATTTAAAAATGAACAACAATCAACACCACCTGATGTTACTGGTCCAGACTTGAACAATATATATTGGATACCATTTCTGATCATTCTTAGTCCTTTATTTTGTTTAAAATATCCATATCCCTTTTTTGCTCTTGATATAAAAGGAACCTCATGATGATCTTGAAGATTCTTACCAACGCCCTCTAATTTTTCTTTAATTTCTATTCCAAACTTTTTGAGTTGAGCTTCTTCTCCAATACCTGAATGCATCAATATTTTTGGAGATACTAAAGACCCTGCGGTAAGAATTATTTCTTTTCCATAATATTTATCTACTTTTTTTTTAGACACTACCTCTACTCCGGTTGCTTTTTTATTTTCTATTATGACTTTTGTAACCACAGTATTTAATTTTATTTGTAAATTTTTGTTATTTACTAAAGGCTTCATAAGCGTAGATACTGTGTCACTTCTTTTTCCATCGCCGATAGTGTATTGCATTAAACCAACGCCGTATTGTTCACCATCATTGAAATCTCTATTATAAGGCAGTCCTAAATTTTGCATCGACTTAATATACAAATCGGAACCTTTAGCTACATATCCTGGATCTGAAACTTTAATAGTACCTTCAGATCCATGAAAACTTCCTGATAATCTTTGATTATTTTCCAATTTTTTATAACTTCTTAACAAAGATTGCCAACTCCATCTTTCATCACCCGTCTCATCTACCCACTTTTGATAATCAGAGGGCTTGCCTCTCATATAAACCATTCCATTTACAGATGAACCTCCACCAAGAACTTTTGCCTGTGCAATATCGTGTTGACGATTATTAAGTTGAGGCTGCACAATAGACTTATAAAACTTTAGATATGGGCTCCCATTTAACATTGGTATCCATCCTGCGGGCATAGATAAAAAAGGACTACTATTTTTCCCTCCCTCTTCTAGAAGAAGAACGGAATGGCCATTTTTAACTAATTTTGCTGCAGTGACTGTGCCAGAAGTCCCACCACCAACGATTATAAAATCAAAAGTCTTCATGTGTAAGTTTTAATATTAATAAAGAATATTAAGGACGTAGTCCATTTTTAATAAATTTTAGTGCCTCTGCTGCTAAATCTTCACTATTGCTCCACAGATTTCTCCAAACAGCTAAAGTATTTGAAAGAACAGGATCCACTACTTCAGATGAAAAAGACTCAAACGTAATTATACCTTCGTAATTAATCTCTTTTAAGCTTTTGAAAGTTTCCTCAAAATTAATATGACCACTTCCAAGGTATCCTCTGTGATTTTCACCAAAATGAAACATTCCTAACCTATCTTTTCCAATTTCTTTTATTGGTTCTAAATAGTTGTTTTCTTCAATATTCATATGATAAGTGTCGAGATGAACTTTAACATTTGTATCACCCAGTTCATTGATATAATCCAATGCCTCCTGCGCAGTATTCATAATATTAGTTTCATATCTATTCACCACTTCAAGACTCAATGTAACATTATTTTCATTCGCTTTTTCAGCAAGATCTCTAATCACAGATAAAGAATTTTCATAACCCGCATTTGTTCTAGGAGCATCATTTTTTTGGAGAGCTGAATGTATCACACCACAGAGATTAGAAGATCCAATATCTATAGTTTTATCTAGTGCTTTAAATAAAAGATCTCTTCCTGCTTTAACCCTATCCTGATCTTCAGAAGATATGTCAGTTTTATAGCTTAAACCCAAAGAAACTGTAGGTTCTAAACTAAATTTTTCATATGCTTTGGATACAAATCCCGTATCCAAAGCATCTGGATTAAGGAGGGGTAATTCCATTACGTCGTAACCAATATTAGCTACCTTTGATAGACAATTTTCAATACTAGAGTTTTCTATGTCTCCAATAAATGTTAACGCGTGCACACCAATTTTATTCATAATTGAATTTGTATTTTTACATCCTCGGGTAAGTTTTTAGCAGCTCTTTCAAAAGCCTTTATACTATCTTCAAAAGCAACTGTATCTGTAATCATAGGTTTGACATCAATTTTATCACTAGATAATAAATTTATTGCTCTCTCATATTGATGGGCATATCTAAAAACAGTCTTAATTTCAATTTCTTTAGTTAGTAGTGTTGCAAAATCCATTGGTATTGGATTCATGGGATTACCCACGATAACTACCTTTCCTGTAGGACAAATGGAGTCAAAAATTACATCGTAGGCTTTTGTGGCACCTGAGGCTTCAAATATTATATTAGCTCCCCAATTGTTTGTATTCTTTTTAATAATTTCAGCAGGATTATCTTTATTCAAATCTATTGGAATTAAATTTTTATAATTTTTACACATTTCCAATTTTTTTCCAACAATGTCAGCAATAAAAACTTTTGAACAACCTCCAGCAAGGGCAGTTAAAGCTATGACTAGTCCAATTGGCCCACAACCCATAACCAACGCAGTCTCTCCTGGAATAATTTTCGCTTTTTCAGCAGCTTGTAGTCCAACAGCAAGTGGCTCTATCATTGCTCCCTCTGCATAAGAAACATTTTCTGGTAGTTTAAATACAAAGTTTGATGGAAAAACTACCTCTGGAGTTAAACATCCATGATCAGGGGGTGTTGCCCAGAAAGTAAGTTTAGGATCGAGATTGTAGAAACCTTTTATATATTCTTTTGAATTAATATCAGGAACACCTGGCTCGATGCAAACCCTATCTCCAACTTTTAGATTAGATACGTTATTACCAATTTCTATTACTGTTCCAGAACCCTCATGCCCTAACACCATTGGCTTATCTACAACAAAGGGTCCTATTTTTCCATGAGTGTAATAGTGTACATCGCTTCCACAAATACCCACAGTATGCATCTTAATCTTAACATCATTTGCACGAACATCTTTTGGTAAATCAATATCTCTCAAAGATAATTGTAATTTTTTTTCTAAAACAAGTGCTTTCATATTACTCCAATATAACAATCCACATCATCTAATTTACATCAAATAATGTTGATATGTAATAATTTACAACATATGTAATTAATTACCAATAATTATTGTAATAAAATTTTTTTTATGCAATTATTATTTTAAGTAAAGATAGGGAGGTAATTTTATGCTAAGGAAAATCTTACTGACATTCTCACTATTTCTTTTACCGATGAATAGCTTACTTGCTGTTGACTGGGGAAAAGAACTTGGTGATCACAGTGGCGTTGACTTAAAGGTTCAGTCTATTATGGACCCTTACATCGAAGCTGTTAAGGAAATATCGCCACAATTTGAATCTGCAACTGGAGCTTCTGTGACAGTTGAAGGTTTTGGTTATGACGGACTTCATGAAAAACAAATTGTCGCTTGTTCTCAAAATGATGGATCTTATGACGTTTTATTCGTTGATGGAATTTGGATTGGAGAGTTCGTAGAGGCAGGTTGTATTGAACCAGTTGAAGATATCTGGACCAAAGAAGGCACAGATATGTCAGTTATAGCTTGGGATGATTATATTGGATCATTTGCCGGACAAGCAATATGGGATGATAAAAAACAATGTTTACCTTTTGGTGGATATTGGCACATGCTCCATTACAGAACTGACTTATTTGAGGCAGAGGGTCTAGAACCACCAAAAACATTTGACGATGTTTTAGCTGCTGCAAAAATATTCAAAGATAATCCTAAATACCCAGATTTAGAGGGTGGTTATGCAATGAATATGGCACGTGGTAGTGCTGCTGGACAACAATACTATGAGTGGATTTATTCTGCTGGAGCAAAGCCTTGGGAAAGTAACTATCCTGGCTCACCAGATGCTTATGCTGATCAAAGAGGATTATATAACTCTCCAGAGTCAGTGGCATTTATTGAGTGGATGCAAGAGATGGTAAATTATATGCCTCCTGGAGTTGAGCAATATGCTTGGGATGAAAGAGCAAAAGCATTTACTCAAGGAAAAGTGGCTATGATTAATAACTGGTCTGTTAGAACACCTCTTTTCAACGATCCTGAAATTAGTAAGGTGAAGGGAAAATTTGATGTCGCATTGTTTCCTCATGCAGAGGGAGCATCATCTGTTCCACCAGTTGGAGGTTGGATTGCTTGTGTGAATAAACACTCAAAAAACCAACAAGCTGCTTGGGATTACCTTAAATGGTTTGCTAGCCCTGAAATTCACAGAGAGTGGGTTTTAATGGGAGCTCCTCCTAGTAGACATTCAGCGATGAATGATCCTCAAATTAACGCTGAGCAACCTTGGACACCAGTTTTATATGAGTCAAGCCTAAGAGCTTGGCAAGAACTTCGCCCAAGACATGCTTTAACTTTTGAGCTAATTGAAACTCTAGGAATAGAGGTTAATAAAGCTCTTACAGGTGAGTCATCTGCTCAAGAAGCGATGGATACAGCTAATAAAAAAATTGATAGACTCCTTAAATCTGAGGGATATATCGATTAACAAAAAACATTGCTTGGGCTTTGTAAAAAGCCCAAGCTTTTACATAAAAAAATATTTATAATTTCTAAATGCTAAATGAAAAGATCCAAAAGCTTTTATTCATTTTACCAACCTGCCTTTTTTTACTTGTAATATCTATTTTTCCTTTTTTATATTCAGTTTATCTTAGCTTATTTCAAGCAAAGTTAACTAAAATGCATAAGAAATTCTTTATTGGATGGGAGAACTATCAAGTACTCTTATTTGAGGATGATGTTTTTCCAACTGCAATTAAAAATACATTTATGATTGCATTTAGCTCAATTACGATTGAGATCATATTAGGTTTTATCATGGCTAAAATCTTTTTTGAAATACGGCATATTAAGTTTTCCAATGCTCTAAGAACAGTAACGATTATGCCTATTATGTTAACCCCTCTTTGTGTAGGATTAGTTTTTTTATATATTTTAAATCCAACACTTGGTATTTTTAGTTACATACTAGATACTGTTTTTGGTATCGAGCCTTTTGCTTATTTGGGTGAGCCTTTGCCAGCTAAAATTTCGATCATAGCAATTAACTCATGGCAATGGACACCTTTCATGATGATACTCTTACTTGCTGGATTAATGACTGTTCCAAACGAACAATATGAAGCAGCAAAAATAGATGGTGCCAATTGGTTTCACGTAATGACAAAAATTGAAATACCTTCTATTTTGAGTTTTGTTTTATTAGGGGTTGTTTTAAGACTAATCGAGTGTATTCGTTTATTCGATATAATCTATATCACAACAAGGGGTGGACCAGGTATCGCCACAGAAGTGATGGCATTTTTTACTTACAGAACTGAATTCAGGAGCTTTCAAATAGGAACAGGATCTGCCTCTGCCGTAATCATTCTTATTATTAGCTTAATAGTAACAACAATTGCAGTTACGCTTTTACGAAGGGTAGAGAGAAATGAAGGCCTCAATTAGAAAGAAAGCAATTTTACTTATTATTGCTTCTTTTATTACTCTCATATTTTTAGCACCTAATCTTTGGATGTTATTTGGGTCTTTTAAGAGTCAAAATGCAATGTTTGCTTTACCACCAGTATGGATACCTGATTTTTCATATATCAAAAACTTTACGATCATGTTGTCTGAAAGTTATAAATACTTAATAAATTCAATTATAGTAACTGTATGCTCAACCATTGTTTCTCTTATTTTTTCTCTACCAACAGCCTTTGGTCTAACTTTTTTTAAATTTAAAGGAAGATACTTTTTAGCTGATTGGATTTTAAGCACTAGAATGCTGCCCCCAGTTGCTGCTGCAGTACCATTATTTATTTTATTTAAGTATTTGAATTTATTAGACTCACTTTTCGCACTGGTAATTGTTTATACTGCTTTTAATATTCCCTTTGCTGTATGGGTTTCCGCATCATTTTTTAAAAAAATTCCCTATGATTTAATCGAAGCATCGAGAATAGAGGGAGCTTCATGGTTTCATATATTTTTAAAAATTGCTATACCTCTGTCTAAAGGCGGTATTGCAACTGTAGCAATTTTTGTTTTTATATTTAGTTGGAATGAATTACTAATTGCATTATTTTTTACAGTATCTGAGTCAAGAACATTCCCCATTTTTATTTCTGCACAAGTTAGTCAAGCACAAATAATTTGGGGTAACGTCGCTGCTGCCACTGTCATTCAGAGTATTCCGCCAATATTATTGACAATATTCTTGCAAAAAAATATAGTTTCTGGTCTTACTCTAGGCGCAGTAAAAAACTAAGTGTATAAATCAGAAAAAAATTTAAAACGGTATACGAATAGAATTGCGTGGATGTATTGGAAACAAAAACTTTCACAAAAAGATATTGCAAAAAAATTTAATATCAACACGGTTCAAGTTCACCGAATTCTTAACGATGCCGAAAAAAGAGGATCAGTTAAAGTCTTTGTTGAGGGATCATTCGACATTTGTAGACAATATGAGGAGTCTCTTAAAAATAAATATGGTCTTAAACACATCGAAGTTGTTCCAACTGAAAGCACATATACTAGTAAAGAAACTACTGCTGAAACTTTAGATCCTGATCCATTGTCAATTGCATACGCAGGTGCTAATACCTTACTTAATAAAATAAATATTGAAAAATGTAGGAATTTTAGTTGGTCTACTGGCTCAACTAATGCAAAAATTGCTAACATTCTTCCTGAAATTAAAGAAACGGTAAGTTTTGTTGATACTACTGGATCATTAAGAAATGATTTATCTTTTAACCCACTTTTAGGGCTTAATACTCTTTCAAAAAAAACTCAAGGTAAATGTTATCATTTGGGAGCCCCATATATTTTCCCATCTTTACGTGAAAAAAATAAATTTTTTAATTTGAAATTTGTTAAAGATATTCTTAAAAAAGAGGAAGATTGCGATTATATCTTGTTAGGTATCGGTTCCATGAAAGGTGGCACTAGTTTATATAACAGAGTTAAAAATCATCCATATTTAGTCGATAAAGAAACATTTAATCAAATCAAAAAAGATGGAGCAATTGCAGAGTCTAGTGGAAATTTTTTTGATATAAATGGTAAACATTTTGTTTATGATGAAATTGTGAGTAAAGACTTCAGACTTATTAAAAAAAAGAAAACTATAGCCATAGCTGGTGGTATCCACAAAGCCTCAGCCATTAAATCTGTTTTATTGAACGGATGTCTTTACGGTCTTATTACTGATGAAGAGGCTGCAAAAAATATTTTAGAAGAGTAATGGAGTAGGAATATCAAATGTTTTTAAACAAATATAAACTTGATGGCAAAATCGCTGTGATAACAGGAGGTGCAAAGGGGATAGGCTTGTCTATTGCTCACGCTCTTGGTGAAGCAGGTGCAAAATTAGTTTTAATAGATAGGGAAAATTCAAAAGGTGGATTAGAAGAGCTTACAAAAGCTAATTATGATGTTTCTTTTTTTGAAGGAGATTTACTTGATCGCTCATTACCTCAGAAAACTATTGACTTTACAATAGAGAAGCATGGTAGTGTAGATATTCTTGTAAATAATGCTGGTGTGGCTCAGCACGGTGATACGGATGAATTTAATGATGACATGCTTGATAAAATTATGGATGTTAACGTAGATGTAGTTTTTCGTATGTGTCGCTCAGTAATATCACCTATGAAAAAACAAGGTGAGGGAGTTATTTTAAATATTGGATCTATGTCTGGAATAGCCTCGAACATACCTCAACCACAGGTAGCTTACAACGCTTCAAAAGCTGCTGTCCATATGATGACAAAAAGCTTAGCAAGTGATTATGCTAATCAAAATATTCGAGTGAATGCAATTGCTCCTGGATATGTTAAAACCGATATTACAGACTTACCAAAAAAATACGAACATTGGTACTCTACTTGGGATAAGCAAACACCAATGAAAAGAATGGCAGAACCACATGAAATTGCTTCTGCTGCGCTCTTTTTATGTAGTCCTGCATCCAGTTATGTTACTGGCGAAGTATTAGTAGTTGATGGTGGATACACTACTAGATAGTTATATCAATTTTCTTCGTCAATTTTAATTTGAAGTTTTACATCAGTTGGTCTATGTTCTGCGGCTCTTTCAAAAGCTTCAACGCTTTCTTCAAACTTAAATGTATGAGTTATCATTGGTTTGACATCAATCTTTCCACTGCCTAATAATCTAATTGAGGGCTCATACTGATGTGAATATCTGTGAACGGTTTGATACTCTAAGCCTTTGGCAAACAAAATAGCCCAATTCATTGGAACTGGCTCTGCGTTATTACCAATGAGTACGACATGAGCTCCTGGTGAACAACATGAAAAAATTGACTCGTAGGCTTTGACTGCTCCACTACATTCAAAAAAACGATCAACTCCCCAACCATTAGTATCATCCATGACTCTTTCAGATAAACTTTCCATCGTTAAATCCACTGGAATTAAATCTGGGTAATGTTCACACATTTTTAATTTTTCAGCTAAAACATCAGCAATATAAACTTTGGAGCATCCTCCTGCTAAAGCTGCTAAACCAGTAACTAAACCAATAGGGCCACAGCCCATGACTAATCCTATTTGTCCTGGTTTTATTTTGGCTTTAGTGACACCCTGCATACCCACAGCTAAGGGCTCAACCATAGCACCCTCTGCATAAGAGAGATTATCAGGAATTTTGAAAACCATATCCCCAGGAAATACAACTTCGGGTGCAAGACATCCATGTATAGGAGGAGTAGCCCAAAATTTTACTTTTTGATCATAATTATATAGACCTAATTTATATTCTTTTGATTTTTTACTGACCACTTGGGGTTCAATACAAACTCTATCCCCTACTTTTAGAATTTTTTCATTTTCTCCAACTGAAATAATGGTACCAGATCCCTCATGGCCTAAAACCATTGGGGCATTAACATGCCATTGACCAATTTTACCATGCTCATAATAGTGAATATCAGAACCACAGATACCCACAGTATGCATTTTAATTTTAACATCGTCAGGACCCACCTCTGTTGGTAATTCAATGTCACGCAATTTTAATTCTAATTGCTTTTCTAAGACTAAAGCTTTCATGTTATATTATCCTTTCCAAATTACAAAAATTATCCACAATAGACCTATTCCTATTGCAACATTTAAAGATACGAAGCTCTCCAGAAACCTCATCCAAAATAACTGTAATGCAACGTAGCTTATTACTCCAATAAATAGCCTATCAAACCAATTAGTATTTAATGGAATAAAACCTCTTTTTTTCATATTAACCTTTTACTGCCCCAAATGTTAATCCAGCTACTATATGTTTTTGAACTGCAAATAAAAATAATAATGCAGGTAACATTGACACTAATGCTACTGCAGCCATAGTTCCCCAGTTAG
>CABXXO010000014.1 GCA_902516235.1 uncultured Alphaproteobacteria bacterium | reverse complement strand
GCTAAAATTTCTTTTTAAATCCTTATTAGCTAATTCGATTTTACCAGCTTTAAGATTTTCTCTTATTTCACTTGAGGATATTTTGTTACTATTCTGATCATTAAGAATTAGTCCGATTTCCTCTAATACAATTTTATTTTTTTCACAAAATGTTTTAAGAGTTTCTATGTTTCCTTTTCTTTGGTTACCGTATTGGAAATCTTTACCTATTAAAATTCTCTCAGAATTAAGTTTTTCTGATAAAATTTTGTCTTCGAATTCATTATGACTTAATTGTGTAAATTTATCATTAAATTGTAAATCAATTAAATAGTCTAAACCTAAGTCTTCTAGGATCTCTTTTTTTTTTGATTGGGAATTAATCATAAAATTTTTTTGTTTTTTAAAAAAAATTTTTGGATGCGGTGTGAATGATAAAATTGCAGATTTTAAATTAGATGTTTTAGTTTGCTTTATTAAATTTTCAATTATTTCTCTATGACCCTCGTGAATGCCATCAAAGTTTCCTATTGTTAAACATAATTTTTCATCAATTTTAATGTTATCAAAACTGTTACTTAAATATTTCATAATAAGTATTAAATAGAATGATATTTGCTCTTAAAATATATGAGAGGTTTTTTAATATTCAATTTCATAAAGTTTGTAATTAAACAAATAATTATAGTGTGATCTCCAGATTTAATTTTTTTCTCAACTTTTGCCTCAATTAAACCTAAGGACTCAGGAAAGTATGGGACTTTATTTCTCGAAATATTATATTTTGTATCCTTCCATCTATTTTCCAATGATCCTGCAAATTTATTAGATAGTTTAAGTTGAGATTTAGCTAAAAAATTCACATTTAAAGGACTATTTAATTTAAATGTTTTTAAATTTAAATTCTCATTTCCAAGACAAAATAGAAATTGTGGGGGGTTAAGAGATAGACTTGAGAAAGAATTTACGGTGCATCCAAAAAATTTTTTTTTATTTGTACCATTTGTTACAATTGTAATACCCGTAGAGAAAAGTGAGAAAACCGATGTTAAATTTTTCATTTTTTTATTTATTTGTGGTAGCGCTGGAGAGACTCGAACTCTCACGAAGTTGCCCTCACCGGATTTTGAATCCGGCGCGTCTACCATTCCGCCACAACGCCTTAAAATAATCTTATTTTCTTATATTATTAAGTTAAATTAGGCAAATTGATAACTAATTGTGTATTTATTTAAATTTAAGAATAATATCTCGATACTTTGGAATACATTTATTTTATGGCGCCCATACTAACTTTTGCAATGACTGCAGCCATTACACCAGGACCTAATAACATAATTCTTTCTACTAATGCTGTGAATTATGGTTTCAAAGAAACAATACCCTTGATATTGGGAGTCTTTTTTGGATTTTTGTCAGTTTTAAGTCTTTGTTTGTTGGGTATAGGGGAGGTTTATGAGAGTTTTCCTAATTTTAAGACCTTCATAAAAATAGTCGCAACAATCTTCTTAACATATCTTGCCTATAAAATTTTTAATTCAAGTGAATTTTCAGATAATAGCAGTAAAAAAAGATTTACATTCAGAGATATTTATTTTTTTCAGTTAATTAATCCTAAAGCAGTATCAGTCTCTATGTCGAGCTCTGCAATATTTATTCAAAACCATTTCTCATATTTAGAGGAATTTGTTTTAATATTTATCTGTTTTACAATCTCAACATCTACAAGTGCTATAGTTTGGGCAGCAATTGGTCACTCATTTAAAAAATATCTTAATGATAAAAAAAAAATTATTATTTTTAATAGGATTATGGCTTTTCTATTATTAGGGTGCATATTTTTTATAATTTTATGAGGTTAAATCTTTTTAAATTATTTTTCTTTTTAACAATCAGTTTTTTACTACTTACCCCTATATTCATAGTAATTTTAAATGGTCTAGGTGAAATATTTTTAACTGATGATCTATATATAAATAGATATTTAATTGGATCTACAAAGCTTGTATTGATGGTAAGTGTTTTTGTAACAATAATTAGTGTGCCTTTAGCTTGGTTTGTTACAATGACTGAATTTTGGGGACGTAAAATTTTACAGATATTAGCTATATTGCCTTTAGCTATTCCAGCCTATATTTCAGCATACACATATGCGGAAATATTAGAACCAGGAGGT
The DNA here is from genome assembly GCA_902516235.1 of uncultured Alphaproteobacteria bacterium. GTDB lineage: Bacteria > Pseudomonadota > Alphaproteobacteria > HIMB59 > HIMB59 > HIMB59. The sequence continues at coordinate 23,922 of CABXXO010000014.1, read as the reverse complement.
TTTATCTCTCTTAAATTTTTATTCTATGATGGTTACTCAATCAGAAATAGTATAGTGGCTTCTTTAATTATATCTTTATCTTTTTTTCCTTATGTTTATATCTTAACAAGAATTGCAATCATAAATTTTTCAACCAGATATATTGAGGCTGCTAAGACTCTTGGAAAAAAACCATATGAATGTTTTTTTAAAGTTGGTCTACCTATGTCCTTACCTGGAATAACTGCAGGACTTGTATTGGTTTTGATGGAAACTGTGAATGATTTTGGAGTAGCAGATTTTTTTGGCTTACAAACTTTGTCAGTAGGGGTTTTTCATTACATAGCAATTTTAAATGATTTGCCTTTAGCTTTTCTTTTGGCCTCAATTATTATTTTGTTGATGAGTTTATTGTATTTTTTTGAACAAAAAATAAGGGGTAAAAGAAAGTTTCATAATAATAGTTATGAAAATATTCAATATTCAAAATATAACCTAGGAAAATTCGTAGGAATATTTGTTTTTATTATAGGTCTGTTACCTATATTTTTTGGATTTGTTTTGCCAATAATTTTTGTAATTTATACATTTTTTAATAATTTAAATTTTATTGATTTTAATAACTATTTTTCTTCACTATATAACTCCATTTTATTAGGAATTATCGCTGGAATTGGGTGTGCAATAATATCAATATTTATTAGTTACTATTCAAGATTCACAAATAAAAATTATATTTTATACTTTAAAAAAGTAATAAACATTGGATATGCAATACCTGGGGTAGTTATAGCTTTAGGAGTCATTTTCTTTTTATTTTATTTTGATCGCTTTACTTCACTTTCATTATCTACGACATTAATCGGCTTGTCTTTAGCATTATCAATTAGACTAATTGCCCTATCAAATAATTCTTTAGACTCAGGAATGGAAAAAATTGGTAAATCAATTGATGATGCATCAAGATTAATTGGGAGAAGATCATCAACAACATATTTTCGAATTATATTACCCCAGGTAAAGCTAAGTATCTTGGCAGGATTTTTTTTAGTTTTTGTTGATACAGTAAAAGAGTTACCTATTACTCTATTACTTAGACCTTTTAACTTCGATACACTTGCGACAAGCCTATATGAATACTCATCAAATGAAATGTTTGAGTATGGTAGCTTACATGCGTTAACAATTATTTGCTTTCTATCCTTCGTAATTTATTTGTTTGATAATGTATTGGAAAAAAGAATGTTATCTAAAACAAAAAAATAGTTATCTAAATTTTTTCATTAGCTTTAGTGTTTCATCACTAACATGGTGTTCTATGCCTTCACTATCATTTTCTGCAGTCTTTCTAGAAACACCTAACTTAATTAAAAAATTATAAACAATCTCATGTTTTTCTTTCGACTGAGTTGCTAATTTTTCTCCCTCTTCTGTTAAAAATATTGATCGGTAAGGTTCAGATTTTGCCAATTTAAAGTTTATTAAACGCTTTAAATTTTTATTAACAGTGGCTTGCGATACACCAAAATGTTGAGCAAGATCAGTGTTTTTAACATCGCCTTTATTTTGTAAAATCTCTTGAATAGCTTCAACATAATCTTCGAGTATTTCATTTTTATTTTGACTTCTAATATTTGAAAATTGGTATGGCTCACTAGATCTAGTGTTTTTCATAGCTCGATAAATTTATTTGTATATTTATTAAAAGTAAAGATTTGTTTGACTAATTTTTAGTTATACCTATATTGTTTAGCCTAGGCTAAATATAATGACAGAATTAGTAATACAATTAGGTAGAAAATTTCAATATTTACGACTTTCTAAAATATTTCTTTTTATATGCATTCTGCTTCTTCTATTTTTTGAAGAAACTAGAGACATTTTAATTTCTTCCTCAAGTGATGCCTACATTGCTGTATCTAGCTTTGTGGGAGTGACCCTTCTTTTATTTGTTATTCTTGAAAAGAAAAACTTTAATTTACAAAAACTAATTTTACAAAATAAAAAGTTTGAAGTTCCTATCTGCTCTTTATTAGGTGTCATACCAGGGTGTGGTGGTGCAATTATGGTAATGAGTTTATTTACTCGAAGAGTAGTATCTTTTGGAGGTGTTCTTGCTGCTCTAATAAGTACGATGGGTGATGCTGCTTTTCTTCTCATAGCAACAAAACCTCAAGCTGCTTTGATCATACTCCCAGTAACTTTTATAGTTGGTATGATTTCAGGTTATATAGCACAACCTTTTACAAAAAATTTTTTACAAAATAAAATTAATAAAAATTTAAATTCAACACATCTACCTAAAAATAAAACATCTAGTAAGTTTTATAATATTTGGTTTTTATTTTTAGCTCCTGGATTTGCCTTAGGAATGTTAAATGCTTTTAATATTGACTTAAGTTTTATTTTTCTTGGGATTAATTTTATTGAAATGATAGCATTTATTTTAGCTTTATATTGTGTTTTATTATGGGTTTTAAATCCTTTAACAGATATTCAAATGGCTTCAATTCATGAAAACTCTTATAGAAAAGTTGTAGACACAACTTGTTTTGTAACAGTTTGGGTAATTATTTCTTTTGTTATTTATGAATTAATTGATTTGTCGACAAATGGTTTAATATTTGAGTCTTTGATATTATTTGGACCTTTTGTACCGCTGTTAGCTATATTAATTGGTTTTATTCCTGGATGTGGACCTCAAATTATGATCACATCCATGTATGTGAGTGGACAAATTCCTATGTCAGCTCAAATAGGTAATTCTATATCGAATGATGGAGATGCTCTTTTCCCTGCTATAGCAATTTCTGCGAGGGCCGCAATAGTAGCTACCCTTTATAGTGCTATACCTGCAATTATAATTGCTTATCTTTGGTATTACCTTATAGGTTAAACCTATTTATTTATAAATTCGTTATGTTTTGGAAGAACTTACATATATATGTTGAAAAAAAATCTAAATCAAAATTTTCACAATATTTTTTATCAATAGTTGCTTTCATTGAAAGTATTTTTTTTCCAATACCACCAGATTTGATATTGATACCAATCGTTTATTTCAATCCAAATAAATTTATAGTAACAGCTTTGAATTGTACAATTTTTTCTGTAATTGGGGGTGCTTTCGGATACTTTATTGGGTATTTCATTTTTGACGCTGTCCAATCTTATTTTGATATTAGCAAACAAACTGAATTTATTAATTTTTATAATGATTGGGGTATTTTCGCAGTTTTTCTTGGAGGCTTCACTCCAATACCATATAAAATTATTGCTTTAACAAGTGGTTACTCTCAGTTTAATTTTATCTATTTTATATTTCTTTCGCTGCTATCTAGGGGTTTAAGATTTTTTATTATAGCTTTTATTATAAAACAGTTTGGAGATATAGGAATGCAAATTTTAAAAAGAAATAAATTATTAATTTTTGTTTTAATTCCTATTGGAATTGTCTTTCTAATTTATTTATTATTTTACCATGATTAAAAAAACTCATATTTTTATTATTGTTTTTTTATTTTCACTTACAGCCATGTCTTTTGCGTTTATATTGCAATATGCTTATGGTCATAACCCTTGTAAATTGTGTGTATACCAGAGAATTCCATACTATTTAATTTCAGTTTTGGGAATATTCTACTTTTTCATTAAAAAATATTTCAAATTTTTATATTTGTCTTTAATAGTTTTAATATTTTTTGAATTGGCAATATCTGGTTATCACTCTTTGACTACATTTGGAGTTATCGAATATACCGGATGTGAAGCAGCCTCACTTCCCACAGATATAAACAAATTAAAAGAGGAGTTGATGTCTAACTCTCTAATTACTACTTGTTCTGATGCCAATTTGCCCTACTTTGGTATTCCTTTATCAGTTTATAACTTCTTGTTTTCAATAACTTTTCTGATATTAATTATTTTCAATGCCTACAAAAAAGAAAAATAAAACTCTTAATAACGAGGACAAAAAATTAATCGAAGAAATTATAAGAGTTGATCATGCAGGTGAGCATGGCGCTACACAAATTTACCGCGGTCAATTAGCTGTCTTTAAAGAAAACACAGAGTTTGGCAAAGAGATCAAAGAAATGGCCGATCAAGAAGAGATTCATAAAGCAACTTTTGATGAATACATTGTTAAAGAAAACGTAAAACCTACTGCCTTATTTCCATTTTGGAATTTAGCTGGCTATGCACTTGGGTTAGGTACTGCTTTGATGGGAAAAAAAGCAGCAATGGCATGCACAGTTGCTGTCGAAGAGGTTATTGGTCAACATTATGATGAGCAGGCAAAGGAACTCTCTCAAAGAAAAATAAAACCAGATTTATTGAAGACTGTTAAAAAATTCAGAGAAGATGAGCTGGAACATCATGATACTGGTGTTGAACATCAAGCAGAAATGACAACTGGATACATCCTTTTATCTAAAACTATAAAACAACTCTGTTATACAGCTATAAAAATAACTAAAAAATATTAATCTTTCTCTAAAACACTATCCCAATATAAATAATCTCTCCAACTTGAATGAAGATAGTCTGAGGGAAAATTTTTGCTCTTTAATCTTAGAGAATATTGAGAGGGTTCTTTTGGTTTTTTGAGCAAATTAAAACCTACTTGGCTTAAGCTCCTACTACCTTTAGTCCAATTACATTTAGAGCATGCAGTGACAACATTTTCCCAGTTTGTTAATCCCCCTTTTGAACGAGGAATTAAATGATCAAAAGTAAGCTCTCTAGTTGAAAATTTGTCATTACAATATTGACAGGTAAAATCATCTCTTAAGAAAACATTGAATCTCGTAAAAGCAGGTTTGTGACTATGTGGTATATAATCCTTAAGAGCGATAATGCTTGGTAACTTTATCTCAAATGATGGAGATGACACTTTTTGATCATATTCTTCTACTATATTAACTCTTTCAAGAAAAACGGCTTTAACAGTATCTTTCCAACTCCAAATAGATAAAGGAAAATAACTAAGAGGTCGGTAATCTGCATTTAAAACTAAAGAGGGACAATGATTCGAGCTAATCATCTTTTAATACTAGCATATTCAATTGAAGGATTGGTTAAAATTTTATTAAATCCAATGCTTGTAAAATTTATTAATTTCATCAAGGGCGATTGGGCTAATTGAATGAGCACAGTTATCATCTAAAATTATTTTACATGAGATTTTTTTTAAATCCAAAAACGAATTTGTCTCAACCGCTCGATTATATGGTACAACGTCATCCAACTTTCCATGGAAAATTAAAAAACTCGATTTTACATCAGGTATTTTTAGATCGTTTAAGATTTCTTTAGGTAAGGAACCAGATAATGAGATAATACTATGAAAATTTAAATTTTTTTGTAAAGCATAATACGTTGCTAGCATAGAACCTTGAGAAAAACCAATTAAAGAAATTTGTGATGCATCGACTGAATGTTCAAGAATTATTTTCTCAATAATTGAGTCGAGATGAGAAAAAGCAGATTTTAACCCTATCTTTAGTTCTTCTATAGACCTCTCTTTCAAAGGAAACCATTGATAACCAAAATAATTGAATTCACAAGGTTCAGGAGCATTGGGAGAGATGAATTCTGTGGTCTCTTTATTCAATAATATATAGTCTTTTAACGATATTAGGTCATTTCCATTAGACCCATAACCATGTAAAAATAATACAATTTTCTTCATATTAATCTCTTAAATTTAATAATTAGACATTTATAGATAATTTGATAACTATTTACCATGTTTTCATCAACAGTATTACCTTTTGTTTTAGTTGTATCCATGGTTTTAGCCTTACTCATGGTGGTAATAGGTGTAATAGCTATGGCCAAAAACGGAAATTTTAATAAAAAACATAGTAACAAGCTTATGAGAATGAGAGTATTGTTTCAAGGTATAGCTGTTTTAGTATTCGCTGCGATAATATATTTATCAAGATAATTAAAAATTACTAAAATCATGAATAAGAAAAGTAAAATATTATCAACTTCAATTAATAAGAATACCTCGACGTTAATGGATGATTTTAATAGTTCAATTGATATTGATAAAAGATTAATTGAAGAGGATATTGCCGTAACTAGTGCACATGTTAAAGCTCTGACAAAGCTGAAAATAATTTCAAAAAAAGAATCTCTTACAATTCAAAAAGGTCTGATTTCAATATTGAATGATCATAAAAAAGGTAAATTAAAATTTTCAAAAAAAAATGAAGATATTCATATGAATGTGGAGTCTTTTCTTTACGAAAAAATTGGTGAGGTAGCAAATAAGATACATACTGGGAGGTCTCGTAACGATCAAGTAGCGACTGATACTAGATTATGGACAATTAAAGCTTCTAAAAATTTAAAAGATGAAATTAAAAAATTGATGAAATCTTTATTAGATCAAGCTCAAACAAATGAAAAAAACATAATTCCAGGATTTACACATTTGCAAGTAGCACAACCTATATCTTTAGCCCATCACTTAATTGCATATTTAGAGATGTTTAAAAGAGATTTAGATTATTTTGATTTTTGTATAGAAAAAACAGATGAAAATGTTTTAGGTAGTGCTGCTCTAGCTGGTAGTAATTATAATTTGGATTTAAATCTTCTTAATAAAGATTTAAATTTTACAAAATCAAAAAATAATTCAATGGATGGTGTCAGTGATCGAGATTTTTGTTTGTATTTTCTTCATGCAAGTTCTTTGACAGCGACACATTTAAGTAAATTATCCTCTGAGCTGATTATCTGGTCTAGTAACTTTATGAAATTATTTAATATTAGTAATCAATACTCAACAGGGAGTTCAATTATGCCTCAAAAAAGAAATCCCGATTCATTGGAATTAATTAGAGCCAAAACAAATACAATTAGAATTAAATCTTTAGAATTTTCTAATATTATATCAAATCTTCCCTTAACTTATTTTAAAGATTTTCAAGAGGATAAAAGAATCATATTTGATTGTTATGATGAATTGTTAAGCTGTCTACAAGTAATGCAAGATGTTATCAAGAAATCTACGTTTGAACAATCCGTTGGAAGAGACATTAATAATAATTTTTATGCTACTGCCACTGATCTAGCAGATTACCTTGTAATAGAAAAAAAAATACCATTTAGAGACTCTTATAAAATAATCGCTGATATAGTAAATTATGCTCAGCAAAATAATAAAAACCTTTCAGAAATAAAAATTGATGAATATCAAAAATTTCAAAAAGTAATTAATAAAAATATTTATAAATACGTCGATGTAGATAAAAGTGTTTCAAGAAAAAAAACATCCATGAGCACTAATCCAAAAGAAGTGTCTAGAATGATTAAAAAATATTTAAAATTTCTAAAAGTATAATGATTAAGTTCTTATCAATAATTCTATTTTCTTTATTTATTAATAACTGTGGTAATCAAAAACCTAATAAATTACCAGAAGGTGTTGTAGATAAGTCACAGTATCCATTCCCACCTAGTGAGGAGTATGAGTACCCTGAGAGCGAATGATGATAGATAAAATTTTAAAAGAGTGCTCTAGTCCCTTTTACCTTTATGATGAAGAAAAAATTAAAGATAAAATAAGTTTTCTAAACAATTTAGACTTACGATTCCAAAGAAAGTTTAATTTTGCAGTAAAAGCTAATCCAAACCTTGCAATTTTAAACCTAATTCACCGAAGTGGTTTTGGTGCAGAAGTCGTATCTGCAGGAGAACTTTTTAAATCATTGAAAGCTGGTTTCGAACCATCAGATATCATATTTGATGGACCGGGAAAGACTGAATTTGATTTAAAGTATGCTATTACTCAAAAAATTAATTCAATCAATGTTGAAAATTTAGAGGAGATTAAATTCATAAATGATTACTCTTTAACTAAAGGATTAAGAACAGATATAGGTATTAGAATAAACCCTAATATAGATGGATCTACATTGGATAAAATAACCACTGGCTTATCGGGTGGCAAATTTGGTATTTTAATTGATCAAATTGACTTTGATGCAATTTCAAATTTTAAGGGTATAAATTTAAAAACACTTTCTGTGCATATTGGAAGTCAAATTACTGATTATCAAAAGTTACTGGGTTCATATGAAAATTTAATAAGAATTGCAGACGAACAAAATCTTAAGCGCAATATAAGTATTGATACATTAGATTTTGGAGGGGGGTTTGCAGTTCTTGATCACTCTGATAAAAAAATTAACTTTGAAAGTTGGAAAAATAGTTGTAATAAAATACTTGAAGGCAAAAATTTTAATATTATTTTTGAACCCGGTCGATTTATAGTTGCAGATAGCTGTGAACTTATAAGTAAAGTTTTATATATAAAAGAAAGTGGTAAAAAAAAAATTGCCATTGTTGATTGCTCTTTTTCTGAATATATACGCCCAGCTTTGTATGATATCAATCCGCCAATAAGAGTCGCAAATAGTTCAAAAAAAACTGTTATCTATGATATTGCTGGTGGAATTTGTGAGTCTACAGATTATTTTGTAAAAGATATTGAATTACCAGAGATCAAAGCTGGAGATAACATAATATTTATGAATGTGGGTGCCTATGGATCCTCCATGTCATCAACTTATAATAGTCGTCCTCGACCTCTCGAAGTATTATATAATAAAAGTGAATATCGAGTGATACGATCTCGAGATACCTTAGAGGATTTATGTAAAAATGAGATCATGTAATGATAACTCTCCTAAAGCGTTTAAATATTATAATCGCTCTAATTTTATTATTTTTAGCTCTTGGTATAATCAAATTTAAAAATAATTTATCTTATGAACAGGTAAATAATTTTAATGTTGATGCAATCGTTGTTTTAACTGGTGGTAAAGGCGAGAGAATAATCGAAGGGTATAATCAAATTGAAAAATCCAATCAAAATAGGTTATTTATTTCTGGAGTTGATAATACCTTTAATTCAGAAGTAGTATTAGTTAATATTCTTAATTTTGATCAGAGTACTGTTGAATGTTGTATTGAGGTTGGGTATTTATCAAAAAATACATATGAAAATGCCTTGGAAACAAGATACTGGGCTTTAGAAAAAAAAATAAATTCAATTTTATTAATCACTTCAGACTTACATATGCAACGTGCTGAATTTTTATTTAATCAGCTATCAGGTTTAAAAATTGTACCTTTTACAGTTAGCAATACAGAGTCTGTTATCCCATTTGAAAAGTTAGTAGAGGAGTATATTAAATTAATTGTCTCAAAATTAGTTTTTATAAAAAAATATGAAATTTAGTTTTTTATTAATATTTTATTTGACCTCAGCAGTTGTATTAATAATTTCATTAATTGGTCTTCCTTTTAAATATTTTAAGTTTAGATTTTTTGTACTCTTATTTACAAGGAGCATGACTGCAGTTTTAAGATTATTTAAAATAAATATAGAAGTTGTTAATGCTGAATTTGCACACAAAAAAGGATGTCTATATGCAAGTAAACATCAGTCAGTATTTGAAACAATATACTTTAATGAACTTTTTTATAATCCTGCATATATTTTAAAAAAAGAATTATTGAATATTCCTTTGTTTGGAACATATCTAAAAAAATTAGGAATGATAGCTATAGATAGAGCACAGGGAATACAAAGTCTTCGTCATGTAAATCAGCAAACAGCTGAGTATTTAGACCATAGGCCTGTAATAATTTTTCCTGAAGGAACAAGAACAACCTTTGAAGATCAACCAGATCTGAAGCCTGGCATTTACTCTATGTATAAATCATTAAACAAACCAGTAATTCCTATATCTTTAAATTCTGGCAAATATTGGCCAAAAAGTAATGACGTTAGCAAAGGGACAATAACAGTCGAGTTTAAAGAAGCTATACCTCCAGGATTGAGTAAGCAGGATTTTTTAAAAAAGCTTAAATTTGAAATTAACAGCCTTAATCATTAGGAATAAATTTTCCCGCCTGTCGTGCCTTAACGATTTTATCTCTGACATTTTTAGTCTTTTTTAATTTAGTTAATAAATTATGAGAATTTCCTTTATTTAAGTTTCTAGAAAATTCTTTTAACTCACTTATAAAATTATTTGTTGATTTTTGAATTTGAGAACTATTAGCTAAAAATATATCTCTCCACATCTCTGGATCACTACCTGCAACTCTGGTAAAATCTCTAAATCCTCCAGCGGAAAATTTAACTATTTTTGAATTAAGAGATGTATCCTTTTTCATTGCAGTCAAAACTAATGAATAAGAGATTAAATGTGGCAAATGTGAGGTTAAACTAAGTACTTTGTCATGTTCTTTTGCAGACATTATTTCAGTTTTCATATTTAATGATCTCCAAAACTTAATAACTTTATTAATATGTGTTTTTGAAGATTTTTTTAATGGGCAAATAATATTATATCTATTCCTAAATAATCCATCAAATCCATTTTCTAAACCAGCTTTTTCTATACCTGCTATTGGGTGTGATGGAATAAAATTAAACTGATATTTTTTTTGTATGTATATTTTTTCAATATTTACCTTTGTTGATCCTACATCAGTAACAATAGTCTGCTGTAGATCAATATCATTAAGTTTTTTGAAAATTGATTGATATTGAAGCATTGGAGTACAAATAATAATAAAATCAATATTTTGATCTTTAATCTCATTGAGTGATTTCAAAACTTTTACTCTTTTTAATTTTGATTTATTAATTCTAATTTTTAGGTTTGGTGATTTATCAAATGCAAAAATTTTAATACTTTTATTTTTTTTAATTACAGTTCTTGCTATTGAAGACCCAATCATCCCAAAACCAATAATAAGTATATTTTTAAACATTAAATTTATTTGCAACTAAAATAGCTTTTTTCATATTAGTTTTAGTTCCTATGGTCATTCTTACAAAGTTATTTAAACCGTATGAGGATAAAGATCTCACTGTAATTTTATTTAAGTGTAAAAAATCCACAAATTGTTGAGTTATTATTGAATTTTTAAACTTTAAAAGAATAAAATTAGCCTCAGTGTCAATTATTTCAAAAGATTTATTATTTAACTGCTTACAGGCTAAAGTTTTGTTAACAGAATTATTCTTAATTGACTCATTAATCCACTTTTTATTTTTTAAAGATTCTTCAGCAGCGATACAAGAAAGTCTTGATACATTAAATGGCTTTTTGTATTTATATAATTGAGAGATAATTTTTGAGTTAGCGTAACCCCAACCTATTCTTAAGCCTCCAAGAGCAAAGATTTTAGAAAAAGATCTTGTTATTATTAAATTTGAATAATTTTTAACTAATTTCATCCCATCATCATATTTATGATCTTTAATGTATTCACAATATGCGGCATCCAATACTACTAGAGTTGTTTTCTTGATTTTATTTAAAAATTTAATTAATTCATTTTTGTAGAAAATAGAACCAGTAGGGTTATTTGGGTTAGCTAAAAAAATAATTTTTGTTTTTTGACTTATTATTTTGTTAAGACTTTCTAATTTAAACTGAAATTCTTTATCATCAAATGTTTTAACTTTGCATTTAAAATTCTTTGCATAAATTGAATACATAGCAAAAGCATACTTAGTAAAGATAACCTCATCATTTGGTCTCGAAAAAGCTGCATATATCATTTGTAGTACTTCATCTGAACCAGCACCTAATATAATTTGTTTGCTATTTATCTTGTAAGATTTAGCAATTTGATTTCGTAAGCTCTCGCCGTCAAGTTCTGGATAAATATTAGAAAATTTAATATTTTGTTTTATTATTGATTTAACAGATTTTGCTGGACCATAATTATTTTCGTTTGATGAAAGCCTCACATAGCCTTTAAACACCTCAGCTCCGCCTTTATATGCATTTTTTGGTTGTTTGTTTTTCATTATTTTTTGTTAATAAATAAACTATATAAAGAAAATATCATCATTTTATATTGAAAATTATTTAGAAAAGCCTTAAATTCCACTTTCACCGATTTGATAGCAGCTTGCGGGTGTAAAACAGCTAAAGCGTATCTACGCAGTTATCAGTCGAACAAGGTTGAAAATGAGAGAAATAACTGCAAATACTGATTATCCAGGATACTTACTAAAGTGCAATGAAGAGCTATTACTAGACTCTGGAAAAAAAATTAAAAACTTTCAAATCGCATACCAAACATACGGAAACCTTAACAACCAAAAAGATAATGCAATTTTGGTTTGTCATGCATTAACTGGTGACCAATTTCCAGCAGAGGAAAATCCTATTACTAAAAAGAAAGGTTGGTGGGAATTAATGGTCGGTCCTAATAAGCCTATAGACACAAATAAATATTTTGTTATCTGCACAAATGTTCTTGGTGGATGTGTGGGAACTACAGGTCCCAATGACATAAATCCTGAAACCTCAAAGATATATGGCTTAGATTTTCCAACCATAACTATTCGAGACATGGTGAAGGTACAAAAAATTCTTATTGACGAACTTGGAATATCTAAATTACTTTCTGTAGCTGGTGGATCAATGGGTGCGATGCAAGTACTTCAGTGGGCTGCTACTTATCCTGAGAGTGTTAGGTCGATTATGAGCATTGCAGGTTCCTTAAAACACTCCGCTCAAAATATAGCTTTTGACGAAGCTGGCAGACAATCAATTATGTTAGATCCAAATTGGCAAAATGGAAGATATTTAGAGGGCAATGAAAAACCTGAAAATGGTCTTTCTGTTGCCAGAATGATTGCTCATATTACTTATTTATCTGAAAAAGCTTTTCAAAATAAATTTGGTAGAAACTTACAGGAAAAAAATGATTTATCTTTTGGCTTTGGAATAGACTTTCAGGTTGAAAGTTATCTTCGTTACCAAGGTAGGTCTTTTGTAGATCGATTTGATGCCAACAGCTACTTGTATATGACAAGAGCTATGGATTATTTTGATGTAAAAAATGAAATAATTGAAAATAAAAAAACTATTATTAATAATTCAATTAGATTTCTAGTTTTATCATTTACAAGTGATTGGTTATTTCCAACAAAAGAGTCAAGAGAAATCGTATCTCTATTAAATTCAATTGGATCTAACGTGAGTTTTGCTGAGGTTGTCTCTGATAGAGGACATGATAGCTTTTTACTTGATGAACCTCAATTTTTCAAAGTTGCACAGGGTTTTTTAAAGGGAATAAAATGAGAAAAGACTACGAAATTATTTTAAAATTAATTCCTGAAAGCTCTAAAGTATTAGATATTGGTTGCTCTGATGGAGAATTAATTTCTTATCTTGAAAATAAAGGTGTTAGCGCTCAAGGAGTTGAATTGAATCAGGAAAAAGTAATCAAATGTTTAGAAAAAGGACTAGATGTTATACATGGAGATATAAATTTAATAGTGGAAGACTTTCCATTTAATCAGTTCGATTACTGTCTTTTAACTCAAACAATTCAGGCAGTTCAAAAACCAGACAAATTGTTAAATATTCTTAAAAAAGTAAGTAAGAATATTATTGTTAGCTTTAATAATTCTGCACGGTTAAGTAAAATTTCAAATTTTTTATTAACAGGAAGTTTTGACTCTCTTCTTAAGAAAACTAATAGTGATCATTGGTATAATACCGATTATATTCACCCGTGTAGTATTAAAGATTTTAAGAAGTTAGCTGAAAATTTAGATCTTAAAATAATTTCAACTTTTGATGTTATTAATCAAAGAAAATTTGAGAATGGCAAAATACCTTCAAACCTGTTTTGTAAGGAAGTTTTGTTCCATATTACAGATGAATAGTAAAAGAAATATAATTTTTGTTTATAACGCCAAAGGTGGGAAGTGGAATTATATTCTCGATACAGTTCATAAATATGCTTCTCCAAGTACATATGAGTGTAATTTGTGTAAAATTACTCATGATTTAAAAATGAGAGAAGCTTGGAGAAAATTTATTGAGGGTTCTCCACATCATTTTAAGTTTTTACATATAGAAGAATTAGAAGAATATAATCTTTTAAATTATAAAAATGACTTACCTATTTGTGTTGAAGAAAATAGTGGTGAATACAAGATATTAATCAATAAAGAACAAATGAATAAGTACAAAGATGAATTTGAGTTAATTAATATTTTAGAAAAAATATTATAAGCCCATTATTCCTAGATAAATTAATCTCATTGATCCTATTACTACAAAAATATTAATAATCATAAAAAAAGAATTGTCTGAAAGCTTACTGTTCATCCAGTGTCCTAAAATTACTCCTATAACAGCAATTGGTGAAAAAATAAGATAATTATATAATTTCTCAAAATCTAATATTTCTAAATAAAAATAAGGAACTAATTTAAATAAGTTTATTAAAGCAATAGAGAAAACAACGCCTGCAACAAATTGAATTTTTTTGTTATAGATTGACATAAAATAAATATTTAATGGTAATCCTCCAGAGTGAAGAACAAAACTAGTAAATCCTGCTAATGCACCCCAAAAAGATTTACTCCCATAAAAAGGTATTTTTTTTAGCTTGGTGTCCACTATCAAATAATTTAATACAACGTATAACAATGAGATCGCACCTATAAAAATACTTATCATTGATAAATTAATAAATTTAAACAAGATTGTACCAGCAACTACCCCCAATAAAGAATAAGGTGCTATTGACCATAAAATTTTATAATCAAAATATTTTCTATTTAAATACAAAGCAATTACATCGCATACTATTAACATTGGCATCAAAATGGCTATTGCTGTTAATGGGCCGTAAGATATAGATAATAGAGTTACTGAAATTAAAGCCAACCCTCCTCCAGAGAATCCTGATTTTGATATTGCAAACAATAAAATAGAAAAAGAAACGATTATATAATAACTAAGATCTAACAAAGATTAATTCTATCTTTTTAAAAATTAAATATGAATAATTTTTACGTTGCTACAAAACTTTTAATTGGTATTTTCTTTTGTTTTTTAGAACTTTTTGCATAGACAATCTTTTTACAAACACAAACCATTAAACCTCCCATATACGGAAAGAAAAAATCTCCTATTTTTTCAATTGTTCGATGTGATTTATAATTTAAATAATGGTCCCATGGTGGAAAATGTAAAAATGATTTTCTATAATCAAGAACTAGAAAATCTTGTATCAGTGATTTAAATTGTTTACTGGAGTATGATCTACCATATCCAAAAGGATTATTATCATACCTAGTCCATATCCCTGATCTTCTGGGTATAATTGTTAAAAAAATCCCATTTGGCTTAAGAATTCTCCATATTTCCTCAATACTACTTTGAGGTTTATCAACAAACTCAAGTAAATGTGCAGATATCACTACATCTACTGAGCTTGGATCTAAAGGTAAGAAATATTCATGAATAATTTGATGATCGAAATCATATTTCTCTTTGACATTACCATCTAAAAATTCTGGCAGCATTGAAGATATTTGTAAATTTTTATTTTGTTTATTTAAAAAAGAAAGGTAGGGATTTGTATATCCGTATCCACAGACAACACTATCATTGGTAGAATTTAAATGGCTGTATAATTGATGACGAATATTTCGTTTAACAAGTGTGCCTAACTTTGATTGGTAAAAACTATAAATATCTGATGCGTTAATATCCACAGTTGTATTTTAACTAGATTTACTTAACATTCTATTTCTTATGCAAAAACCTAATGTGTATTTATTTCCCCAATTAGACGATAATTATGGATATTTAATTAAAAACCCCCATGAAACTAAAGGGGTGCTTGTAGACCCCTCTGATCTAAATATGTGTTTAAAAATTCTTGAACTGAATGACTGCATTGCAAGTTATATTTTAATTACCCATCATCATTTTGATCATATAGCTGCTGTAGAGGAAATTAAATCAAAATTTAATTCTTTAGTTATAGGGTATAAAAATGATACAAAAATTCCTAAACCAGATAAAGAAGTTGTAGATCATGAGACTTTTGAAATATTAGGGAATGAATATAAAGTTATTCATACTCCTGGTCATACACTTCAACATATAAATTTCTTTATGCCTCAACATAATATTTTATTTTCTGGGGATACTCTTTTTAGCATAGGTTGTGGGAGAATGTTTGAGGGAACTCCTAAAGTTTTTTGGGACAGTTTGTGCAAAATCAAACAACTACCAAAGGATACGAAAATATATTGTGGACATGAGTATACTTCTGCAAATATTAATTTTGCTTTAAGCATTGATCCTAATAATAAGGAACTTCAACAGTATTCTAGGTGGGCCTCACATCAAGAAAATGAACTCCGCCCAACAATACCTACAATGCTCTCAGTTCAATTACTATGTAATCCCTTTCTAAAGTGCGATGAGGATCAATATATGAAACTTTTTGAGACTCAAAACGCAATAGAAGTTTTTGCTAAAATGCGCTCTGCAAAGGATAATTTTTAGTAATTTATTTTAATCTTGGTGTTTTAGGTAAATATGCTAATTTTGAAATAATAATGAAAGACACATTTCAATTAGATAACGATATAACTGATGCTTTTCAAAAAAAGCAGATGGACAAAGTATGCTCTTTGTACTACGAAGCAGCAAATTACTTTGAAGACAAAGCTGATATTGAAGCAGCTTGTTTTTTCTACACACAAGCATTGGTAATGGCTTTAGAAGAAAATCATGACCTTAAAGAAAAAATTATTTATAAACTTGAAAAATACGGTCGAAGTAAAGACTCAACCTTAAACTAATATACACCTGAGTGGAAAAACCAACCATTCAACTCCCTGAAATATGGCTTAAACATTTAAAAGGTGAGTTTGACCAAGACTATATGGTTAATCTCAAAAAAAAACTTTTAGAATTAAAACAAAACAAAATTGTTTACTATCCTCCAGGAAGAAAAATTTTTAATGCTTTTAATTTAACACCTCTAGATAATGTAAAAGTAGTAATTTTAGGTCAAGATCCCTATCATGGCCCTGGTCAAGCTCACGGTCTTAGTTTTTCTGTCCCATACACTGTCAAACCACCGCCTTCTCTTATAAATATCTATAAAGAATTACAAAATGATTTAAAAAAGGAAGTTAATTTTAATAATGGTAACTTAGAAAATTGGGCAAAACAAGGTGTGTTTTTGTTAAACACAACATTAACAGTAGAGAGATCAAAACCCCTTTCTCATCAAAAAATTGGCTGGGATATTTTTACGAATAAAGTCATTTCGGTTATCAGTAATGAATTAGAAAATATTGTTTTCATATTATGGGGATCATTTGCTCAATCAAAAAAAGAATATATTGATTCGAGCAAACATCTAATTTTAACTGCACCTCATCCATCTCCTTTATCCGCCCACCGCGGTTTTTTTGGAAGCAAACCTTTTTCTAAGACAAATGCCTTTCTTAAATCAAAACAAATTGATATGGTTGAATGGTAATGAAGTCTAATGTCGAAAATTTTGTTGGTTTTGTAGAAAAAGCAGTAATTGCTATCATTTTAGTAGCTACGATAACTGCCATTCTATTTGAAATGATGAGAATGATAGATGTTCAATACGTAGAATTAGCTGATTTACTTCTATTATTTATCTATGTTGAGGTAATCGGAATGGTAAGAGTCTATTATGTATCTAATCGCGTAAGAATGACTTATCCCTTATTTATAGCTATTACCGCTTTATCTAGACTGATTATACTTCAAGGTAAAGACTCAAATCCTGAACTTCTTTTATTTGAAGCTGGAGCCATAGTCTTAGTAGCCATTGCAGTCATAATTCTTCGACTAAGATATGTACCTATACTCCGTCCTGTAGAAGATGTCGATGAAATTAAACCTAGAAATTTAAAAAAGTAATAACATTGAAAAAGATAGCAGTCATTGGAACTGGGCTTAGTGCGCTTTCTTTGGCTTACCACCTACCCACTCTGGATATAACTTTTTTTGAAAAATCTTGGAGACCTGGAGGTAGAATAAGCACTAGAAAGCATAATCAATATGCTTTCGATCACGGTGCGCATTATTTAAAATTAGATCATGGTATTATAGGTCTTAATGAATATTTAAATAAAATTGATGCGATTAAAGTTTTAAAAGGACAATTTTGCTCAAATATTTTACAAAAATCATTTATAGAAGATAAAGAGATCATCGTTGGTAAAGAGGGTAATGAGTCTATTCCTCTAAAAATACATAAAGCATTGCACTACCCAACTTACTTCTCAACACAAATTACAAATATCGAGAGTCTCAATAATGAATATTACTTAATAGCAGGTAATGAAAAGTTTGGACCATTTGATTATATTTTTTGTAGCATGCCTTTTGAACAGTCCAAGACGCTATTAGAAGAATATATTGATTATAGTGACATGCCTGATATAGAGTTTGATGCAATATGGACAATAATGGTGGCATTTGATAAGCGACTAGGTGTTCCGTTTCAATTTGGATATCACTTAACACCAGAGATAAGTTTTTTAATGAACCAGAATTTTAAACATGAATTTTTCAATGAGGAGTGCTGGGTTATAAACATGAGAGCAGAATGGACTAAAGAATATTATAATATAGAAAACTATGTGCTTGAAGATTACGTGATTAATAAAATGAAACAATCTTTTCAGTCTAATGCTGATGCAGTATTTAAAAAATCTCACAGATGGAGGTATTCTTATGCCAAAAAAAGTCTAAGAGATATCAAGTCAAAAAGATATATTGAGTCTATTGATCGTCGTTTGTATTCCTTTGGTGACTGGTGTGAAGGTCCAAGTATGCAAGATGCTTGGCTTTCAGGTAAAAAATTAGCTCAGGACTTTACAGAAAATAGCCTAAAACAGTAGTGTTTGTATGAATTTTGCCTCAGCTAGTGTCGCTGAGAATTTTTATTATAAATTTTTTTCCAATTCAAATAGTCATTATCATTTAACATAAATCTCATCAGATTTTTTACGTCATTTTTGTCAATTCTATACTGGGTATTGATTGCCCCATAGGGGATCTCATTATTATGCGCTAAAAATTTTATGTGATCTAACTCATATGGAGTTAAATATTTCATTAAACTATGAATACTGGACATAAGAAAAAATTATATAATAAGAATAAAATTGTCTAGTGACTCAAATATTTGGCGCCAAAATTAATTAAATAATCTTTTTTCTGTATTGTGTTACAGATAAATTTAAAATACTTTTATATTTGAACCAAAGTTTCCATTATTTACAAGAAACATAAAAAACACAAAACTTCCCAGAAATACAAATACAGATAAAATTGAAATAATCTTATAGTAGAGTTTTTTAGATTTACTTAACTCATCCCCATCAATTGCTATATAATTACCAACAAAATAAGAGACAATAAAGATTGCTATAAATGCCAATATAAAGCTAATATTCATAATTTTAAATTTTTAACTGATTAATCCATAAAAACAACATATCCAAATGCCACAATAATCATACAGTATATAAATAGCGTCTGTTTATTATTGATCCTTTTATTCAGTCTTATTTTTTTTTTATCAATTAGATAAATAAGTAAGAAGTAAAGAGGTACTCCCCAAAGGTTGATAAGAATATGTGCCCATATGGGCATCTCGATAAATTTATCTAACATTTATTATTTTTAAAGTATCATTATTGTTATAAAAAAAACTTATGAAATTTATAATTTTATTTATTCTTACATTTACTTTTTGTTTTCAGGCACAATCTGATGAACTGCTATGTAATAAGATTTTTAATGAGATTACTGAAAAATCCCCCATAAAAAATACCTCTCCAAGTGTCATCGAATTACAAGTTGAAGATAATCTTCTAAAATCTTTCATTTGGGACTCACAAAAAATTGAAATGCATTTTGAAATACTCTTTAATCATGATTTTGATTTAAAAATTGGATCTAAAGGATATTCAGACATAAATAATGCAGTTTTTTTTGAATTAGAAAATGATAATGGATATTTGTATCAATATTCAAAAAGTGGTGTGAGTTACAAATGTTCATCTGGTAAATAAATTTTGAAAAGTAAAAAATTTATAAAGTATTAGCAGCTAATAAATCATCTAATTTATTACAATTACCATAAAAAGTAGTTTTTACACTAGTACTGTTCGGGTAAAAAATATTTCTCTCATAGCGATAGATATTTTTATATAGGATAAGAGTATTAAAAGAAAAATCAGTCTCAATTCTAAAATGATAACTCACTTTATCCTCACCCATGTAGTCATAATTTAAATCTTGATAATTCTCTTTCAGAAAAGATAAATCTTTATTAAAAATATATTCAAATTCACTGGTATTAGACTCTTCAAAATTTATTAATTTATTATTAACATAATCAATTAAGGAATTTTCTTCACATATTAATTTAATATTTTTGCCAAATACTAGTGAAGGAATAAATATTAAAATATGAATTAGCTTCATAGTTAATCCATTATACTTGCTTTAAATCCATACTCAGAGATAGCTTTTTTTCGGAAAAATCCTTCAATTTTAATCATTGTAATAAAGTCATTGGCGCATTTTAGAAGAGCTTTGAATGGCTTTGCAGATCCCTTGCAACTTACGTCTTTTCCATTTACATCATGTATTTCACCGCAGGCACATGTGTATTTAATAGAGCCGTAACCATTAAGTCTAAGTAAGTGCGCAGCTTGTAAAGGATTATTTTTAAGTTTTTCTCTAACTTCATCTTTGCTGGTTAATATCTCCATTTAGGATGTCGATCTTATTTAATCTCCTCTCATTATCCACATAAAAAATGTAGCCAAGAGAATGAGAGATATAGTTAAGTCTATCCAAAGAGTTCCAGTGAACATATAATTTTAATTATTACTTGGAAGGGCATTTTCTTCTCTCATCAAGATAGGTCTGCCGTCATGTGCCGTATTTAAAGGGATGATTTTACCCCGATACCTAACACACAGAGTGGGTGCATTTCTTACTTCGTCTCCTAAATTAACTTCTAAATCAACAATAATTAATTCTGCACTATCCAGTATTTTCAGTATTTTCATTTGTATAATTCTCCAATACTACTTTTTATGTTCAAAGTAATGTTTAGATCTTACCTGAATAATTTATGGATATATTATGTCTTAAAAGTAATGACTAGTTTTCTACACAGACATCTCTAATGACTGGTGTATTAGTGCATTCAACACATTTAGTAATTTGAACTACACATCCATCAGCTAACTGAGATACTTCAACTTCTTTGTTACATTTAGAACAAATTGATGAAACAGATAAGTCACACTTTGGGCATGATATTGTTTGTATGTTTTCCATTGTCATTTTGTACAGTTATAATACATTTTTAGATGAAAAATGGAATACATTCCTAAAAAGTTAAAAAAGATAGTAAATACAACATTTTTTATGCCTAATTTTTATTTTATTAAATATATCTAAGAATATACTCTTTAAATAAGATGAACTTAATTAATTCTATCATCAAACTTCACAAAATGACCCCACACCCTGAGGGAGGCCATTACGTTGAAGTCTTTAAAAATAAAGATGTTAGCCACATATATTTTTTATTAGAAGAACATCAACGTTCCCATTGGCATCGAATAACAAAAAATGAGACAATTCATTTTTACTCTGGTAGTCCTTTGACAATATTTACATCAAAAAATGGCCAGGAATTTGAGACAAATGAAATTGGATCTCAAAATAAATTTATGTTTAATATAGATAAAAATACTTGGTTTGCAATGAAACCAACTGGATTATTTAGCTTAATTGGTTGCACGGTGGCCCCAGCGTTTGAATTCGAGGATTTAGAGCTTGCACCAAAAAATTGGAAACCATCTAAATTTCGTCATGAGTTATAAGAGAAAGATTAAATAATGAGCACAGAATTAATTGTGAATACATTTTGGTTTACCTCATTATTTACTGCAGCTGCATATATCACAAAAAAGAGGTATGTAGGCAAAAAAAGTTTTTATATGATAGAAAAGATTTTTAAGTTGAGTTTATTTTTATCAATCTTTTTAGTTATTTTAAGCTTGTATTTTATGTTAACTCGATCTTAATTTCCGCCCTCGAGTATAATAAATTTTTGGGTATCTAAATCAACTCCAGCATCTGTTCTAAGCTTTGTCATCTCTGGTTGTTTCAACATTTCTTGCATTTTATCCATAGATTCAGTTTCTATGACTGTATAAATTTCTTCCACATTACCCTGTGGATGCCCATAGGCTAAAACTTTTACTCCATATTTATTTCTCATAGGCTCGTTTTCTTCAAACATCTTTTTCCAATGTTGGAAACCTTTACTAATTTTAGCACTTGTAATAATTTTCAAATTTGACTCCTTAATAAATATATAAATAAAAAATTATTATCTGTCTAATAATTATTTAATAACAAAAAATTTTGAAAAATAAACTTTAAGTCTTATTAAAATGAGAATAATTTGATATGATCATAATGTGAAAGCAAAATTATTTTTATTTTTATTTTTTATTTTTAATTCCTTTTCCTTATTAGCTGAAACAACGGTTTTAAATTTTAATAATGGCTCTAACGATGATTATGAAAATGCAGCAAAACTCTCAGGTGATGTAAGAAAAATTCAAAAAGAAACAGATGGTTTACTTCCCAGACTTAAAGAAGGTAATTTATATGATGTAGGTGATAATGAAGTAAAAATAACTGAAACAGATAAGTATATTATATATAAAACAAATAATATTCCTGATCACGAACTTTATACAAATAATCCAAATTGTGCTATTGAACAAAGTTATACTTTTAAAATACCAAAAGAGCCCAAATTTCTCGAAAACCCTAGAACTATTACAAAATCCTATCAGGAAATTGGTATAGCTCTTAATGGTGTAGTAATAGCTGGACCCTTTGACTCTGAAAACAAAATTGCACCTTACAATAGACAAATTGCACAATGTGGAGGTCACTCTGATATGCAGGGTATGTATCACTATCACTTTGCCCCAATGTGCGGAGAGGAAAATTTTTTAATCAGCGATACTCAAATAGGTTGGGCTTTTGATGGTATTAAAATTATGGGATTGGCTGATAGAAAAAAACACGAGCCTGAAATAGATGAATGCAATGGTCATGAGCATGACGGAGATTACCATTATCATGCTACACCTGATTATCCTTTTTTCATGGGTTGTTTTAAAGCAAAGCCATACACGAGCAATTTCAATCAAAAAAGAAAAACTAATGCCTCTTGCCCTGCAAATATGAGCTCGTCCAAGGATGGTCCGGATGGGCCAAGTGGTGATGGACCAGGAAAAGGCAAGAAACCTAACTTTGATAATGCATCAAAAGTCTTAGGTGTATCAGAAAATGATATGAAAAAAGCCCTAGGTCCACCTCCTGGAGACTTTGAAAAGGCATCTAAAGAACTTGGTATTTCTTTAAACGATTTAAAAGAGGCACTTCAAGTTAAATAAAAATTGAATTTTCTTTCATATTTAATTTTTATTTTATTTCTTTCCTCTATATCTAACTCTCATGATATTAAAAAAATTGATGATTGCAGATGTGATGAAGCTTGTTACACAAAAGAAGTTACAAATCTAAAATGTTCCAACAATTATGTGACATTTACATCAAGTAGTTTGCCAAATACCCAAACACATAATTTAATGATTGGGATTACTGGATCAAACCAACAATTTCCATCTATCCACCAAATTGAGGCTAAATTACCTAAAAATTTTTCTTTGAGTAACAAAGTTACAAACACTGAAGCAGGAGCTATAGGTATAGCTGTCAATGGTGTGCCTTTATTCGATCCAAGCACTCAAGGACCAAAAAACTCCTCAGGCAAAGGTACTCATACACTTGATGCTGGCGAATTAGACTCTTGTGGTGGACATGCAGGTAGAGGTGATGACTATCATTATCACATAGCTCCTATGTGTCTAATTGAGGAATTAGGGGAGGATTATGTAGAAGTTAAAAAAAGGCCGATAGGTTATGCGAGAGATGGCTTCCCTATTCTAGCACTTGGTTGGTT
>CABXXO010000013.1 GCA_902516235.1 uncultured Alphaproteobacteria bacterium | reverse complement strand
GGTATTGAGAAAAGTAATTTAAAATACTATTATGAAAAATTTAAAAACTCAAAGAATATTTATCAAGCCCACTTGGACAATGAAAAAAATATAAATGAGAAACTAGAAATATTAAAAATCAAAAATAATAAAATTAAAATATTAAATCCAACTAAAAATGAATATGAAGAACTTCTTAATAAAAGGAACTTAAATAAAAATATTAAAAAATATAGCGAGACTTCAAATGAAATTAAAAAATCAATATCAATTTATAATTCAAATAATAACTTAAATTCAATAGAAAAAAATCTTTACAAATTAGAAGATATAAATCAAGAATACTCACATATTTCACAAAAATTAGCCTCTTTAATTTTGGAAATAAATGAATTAATTAATGATTTAGAAAATAAATTTAATTCTGTAGATTACGATGAAATAGATTTTGACGAAATTGATGAAAAGATCTATCAATATCAACAACTTTCAAAATTCTTTGAAGTAGACCCTGAAAATTTATATTCTATTAAAGAAGAAATATTAATTGAAATTGACTCTCTTGAAAATTTTGATAAGGAGAAAAATAATCTTTTTAATAAATACACTAATGATCTTAATAATTATAAACAAGAAGCTTCTAAAATATCTAATCTAAGAAAAGAAGAGTCAAAAAAAATATCTGAAAATATTAATAAACAACTTCCAATTGTAAATATAGAGCAAGGTCAAATTATTTTTAAGTTTTTAGAAAAAGATGAAAAAGACTACACTACTCAAGGATATGATGAATTAGATGTATTATTTAGAACAAATAAAAATTCTGATTTTAGCTCGATAAGAAAAGTAGCGTCTGGAGGAGAATTGTCCCGGTTACTTTTGATAATTAAATCATTATCAGCTTATAATGATAAAGATCTTACTCTTATTTTTGATGAGGTAGATAGTGGTTTGAGTGGCAAAATTGCGTCAAATGTTT
Organism: uncultured Alphaproteobacteria bacterium; assembly: GCA_902516235.1. Taxonomy (GTDB): domain Bacteria; phylum Pseudomonadota; class Alphaproteobacteria; order HIMB59; family HIMB59; genus HIMB59. The sequence goes on along the minus strand of CABXXO010000013.1, from coordinate 25,147 downwards.
CTGAGAAAATCAATAATATATCCAAAAAAAATCAAGTTATAGCCATAACACATTCACCTCAAGTTGCATCAAAAGCTAACAAACATTGGAAAATTGAGAAAGTCATTAAAAATGATGAGATGATAAGTGAAATTTTTGAATTAAATGATGAGTCCAGAGTTAATGAAATAGCAAGTTTAATAAGTGGAGCTAAAATTACTGAGACTGCTAAAAAAGTAGCATCAGATTTACTTCAAAATTAAAATAATGAGTAAAAAAGATAGTTTTATAAAACTAAGAAATAGGCTGAAAAAACATAATAATGAATATTACAACTCAAATCCATCAATTGATGACTCAGAATATGATGATCTAAAGAAAAGGTATGATTATTTATTATCAAATAATCCTGATTTAAAAAAATTAGACAATTTAGGTATAGGTGCTTCACCCTCTTCAAAATTTGCAAAATTTAGACACTATGAACCTATGCTATCTTTATCTAATAGTTTTAGTTTGAATGACTCAAAGGATTTTTTCGATAAAGCAACAAAATTTTTAAAAGAAAAAAATTCAGATTATATATTTAATGTTGATTGTAAGATAGATGGAGTCTCTCTGTCTCTAATATATAAAAATAATAAATTATTAAAAGCAATTACAAGAGGCGATGGAATAATTGGAGAAGAGATAACAGAAAATGTTATGGGTATTAGAGGTATCCCTAAAGTTTTAAAATATTGTAAATCTGACCTTATAGAAATAAGAGGAGAGGTATTTTTTTTAAGAGATGATTTTGAAAAGTTAAATAATCAATTTGAAAAAAAAAATCAGTTTTCAAATCCCAGAAATGCAGCCTCAGGATCTCTTCGTCAAATAGACAGTAAAATTACAAAAGATCGACCTTTAAGATTTATACCACATGGATATGGTAAATTTTCTTACGAACAAGAGTTTTTAAACTTTGAAGAATTTTTAATTTTTTGCAAAAAAAATAATTTTGATCAAACTGGCTATGCTAAAAAATATAATAATTTAAATAATATTTATGCTTACATTTTAGAAATTGAGAGAAAAAGATCCTCAATTAACTTTGATATTGATGGGATGGTAATAAAAATTAGTAACTTAGATTTACAGAGAATGCTAGGAAATACCAATAAATTTCCTAGATGGGCAATAGCTTCTAAATTTAGTTCTGAGGAAGCATTAACACAAGTAAAGAAAATAGAACTACAAATAGGAAGAACTGGAGCTATAACACCTGTAGCTAGACTAAAACCAATTAATATTGGAGGGGTAATAGTATCAAATGCTACTCTTCACAATTTTGATGAAATTATCAGAAAAGATATAAGGATTGATGATTTTGTTTGGGTAAAAAGAGCCGGAGATGTAATTCCCTATGTTTCAAAAGTTGATATAGAGAAAAGGAAAAATTCTAATAAAAAATTTAATATTCCAAAAAAATGTTTATGTGGACATAAAATAATAAAAATCAAAGGTGAAGCAGTACAAAGGTGCAGTGTAGGAAAAGATCAATGTAAATATCAAAACTTAGAGAATTTAAAACATTTTGTATCTAAGAAGGCAATGAACATAGACGGGCTTGGTGAGAAATTGATTGAAAAATTTGTCAGTCTTAATTTAATTTCTGATAAACATGATATTTACGAATTAGAAAATCATAAAGATAAAATTATAAAACTAGATGGATTTGGTGAAAAATCCTTTTTAAATCTTATTGAATCAATAAATAAATCTAAGATTACATCTTTATCAAGATATTTATTTTCTCTTGGTCTAAGGTATTTGGGTGAAAATAATTCTGAGCTTATATCTTTAAATTTTAAAAATAAAACTAGATTTAAAAATTTTATTAAATCAAAAAAACTAAAAGAACAACTTGAAAATATTGATGGACTAGGTGAAAAAGCAATCAATTCATTTATTAATTACTTTTCTAATGAAGGTAATCTTAAAGAGTCATTTGCAATCCTTGATATAATTGAAATTGAGGAAATTGAGAGTAATTATGAAAGTTTTAATAAGAGTATTTTATTTACCGGAACTCTTCAAAAAATGTCACGTGACAGGGCAAAAGAATTAGCAAAAAAAAAAGGATATAAAATTGCCTCGAATGTTTCAAAAAATTTAGACATACTTGTATATGGAGAAAAATCTGGTTCTAAATTAAAAAAAGCTAATGATTTAAAAATTAATATTTTAAATGAGAAAGATTTTTTAAATCTTATTAATTAAATTTTTTATAAAATAATCTCTATAATCATCACTTAATCTTGGTTTAAGAGTTTTATAAATTTCCGTGTGATACTTTTTAATATAATTTCTCTCAAAGTTTGTAATTAACTTAAAATCAACTAAATCCAAATCGTAAGGTACTAATGTAATATTTTTTAGTTTTAAACTATTATTTATATCTTTTGTTACATATAAGTTTTCTATTCTTAAACCAAATTGACCTTCAACGTAATAACCTGGTTCAATGGAAAATAAAGCATTCTTAACTAAAATGTCGTTAGATCTTGAGGAAATAATAGGATATTTTTCATGTACATCGCCAAAATTTCCTACACCATGCCCAGTCCCATGATTATAAGATATATTAAATTTAGATAGATATTTTCTAATAAATAAATCTATTTCTAATGTTCTAATATTTCTTGGAAATATTTTATTCTCTATTCTGATTAAAGACTTTAACAAATGAGTGTATGAAAATTTAATTCTTGTGAGATTTTTAGCGCCAATTTTAATTACTCTTGTAATATCTGTAGTTCCTTCTAAATATTGAGCGCCAGAGTCAATTAATAATAAATTTTTGTTTTTAGAAGATAAAGACTTCTCAGAGTGTGGTTTATAATGAACAATGGCGGCATTCGAGTCAAATGCGCTAATATAATCAAAAGAATTTCTAAAAAAATTAATACCCTCTTTTCTTTTATTATATAAAATTTCTGAAACTTCGTATTCATTTTTAGGTTTAATTTTTTTTTGTTTTAATTTGATAATGAATTTAAGAACAGCTAAACCATCTTCAATGTGGCAAGATTCTATATTTTTTATTTCTTTTGTTGTCTTAATACCCATGTATTTAGAAATATTAATTTTAGTCTCAGATACATTTAAAAAATTAGATAATCTCATATATATATTTAGATTTAAGAATTCATAAGAAGTCTCAATATCTTTAAATTTTGATAATTTAAGATATTTAATAAATTTTTCTTCTTTAAAAATATTAAAATTTTTAATTATTTTTCTTACTTTTTTTAAATTTGAGTTATTTGTTATTAAAATAGGTTTTATATTTTTTTTAGGAATAAATAGGCCCGCAAATGGCTTAGTAGAATTCCAAAGCTCAAAAGACCTTAAGTTAAGTAAATATGCAACTTGGGCATTATTCCAAATTAGTATTCCATCAGTTTTAAGTTTACTTTTAATCCATTTTAAATTTTTAATAAAGGGTCTTGGTATTAAATATTTTGGCATACTCAATGGGTAAGAAATATTAAAATTTGGATAATAATTTTTTAAGAAAAAGTTTTTAGATTGGGGGGTAATAATAATTTTATTTTTCTCTAACCTAGAGTTAATTTCTCTAAATTCTTTAATTGAAATTAACTTTGAATCTAAAATGCCTGATAAATTTTTGTTTTGCGATAAAAGATAATCCACAATAGAAGTTTCACTCAAATCATATATTTCAAAATTATTTTTGAAAAAATTTTTTGCTGCTAAGGTATAACGAGAATCGGTAAAAAATATATATTTTTTAATAAAGAAAAGTATATATCCCCTGGTACAATCAAATTTAAATAATTTATATATGTCTTTTAAATCTAAATTTGGGCTTTCATTTAGATGTAAATCATTATTTGTAATAAGGTAAAAATCTAATTTATTATCTTTTAAAAATTTGTTTATGAGCCAAAATTTCATTTACTATTTTTTTTTAAAAATTCTAACATCCTTTTTTTACCAGGACTCAGTTGAACATTATCAGAGGAAATATTTTTTTCTAAGTTAGATGGGGAATTTTCATCAATTAAATTATTTGTATTTTTATCAATTTTTGAAATTTCATTCAAAAATCTTGATGGTAATGAATAATTATTCATCCCATATGTATATCTTGAAGTGGCATAACTTAGGTTTAAATCAAACTTTGCCCTAGTTATTCCTACATAAGCAAGTCGTCTCTCTTCCTCAAGAGATTTTGAAGAATTTTGCTCTAGTGCTCTAGAGCTTGGAAAGATACCCTCCTCCCAGCCTGGTAAATATACATGATCAAATTCTAAACCTTTAGCAGCATGCAAAGTCATTAATTTGACAGAATTTGAATGAGTTTTTTTTTGATTTTCATTTACCAAACCAACATGCTCTAAAAAATCATCCAAATTCTCAAATTCAGATAAAGCATTTACAAATTCTTTTAAATTGTCTATTCGTGACTCATTTTCTAATTGTTTCAATTTGTTTTTCTCATTTTCAAGCATTTTTAAATAACCTGACTCCTCAATAATAAAGATACCAATATCTTCTAAAGTGGTTTTCTTTATAAGATCAGATGTTTTTTTTATAATATCAATAAATGATTTAGTTTTTACTATAAGAGATCCAGGTAAGTTATTTTCGTTTGATAGAACTTCTATAGACTCAAAAAAAGAAATTTTATTTTTTCTTGCGTTATCAATAATTAATTTAATTGATTGGCCTCCTATACCTCTTTTAGGTAAATTGATTACTCTTTCAAAAGATAGATCATCTTGAAAACTATTAGCAAGTTTTAAGTAAGCAAGAATATCTTTGATTTCTTTTCTCTCAAAAAATCTTGGCCCACCAATAATTTCATAAGGCAAAGCGTATTTTATTAACTTGTCCTCAATACTTCTCATTTGTGCAGTTAGTCTGACTAAAATACCAATACTATTATTTTCCTGAAACTTTTTAGAAATGTTATCAGATATCCATAATGACTCCTCTTCTTGAGAATAAAATGAATTTAAATTAATTTTTTGCTCAGGTATTTTTTCATTAAAACTAATTAAGTCTTTACCTAATCTATTCTTATTATTACTTATTATGCATGTTGCTGCTTCTAAAATTGAGCTATTTGATCTATAATTTTTTGTTAATCGAACTACTGGGGCGTCAAACTCATTTGGAAAATTGATAATATTTTCAATGTTTGCTCCGCGCCATGCATAAATTGATTGATCGTCATCTCCAACGCAAAACAAATTTTTGTCTGAATTTAAAATTAATTTTATTAGATCATATTGGATTAAGTTTGTATCCTGAAACTCATCTATTAAAATATGCTCGATTAAATTTTGATAAAATTTTTTAATTTCTGAATTTTTAGAGAGTATTTGGTAACTGTGTAAAAGTATATCACCAAAATCGACAGCATTTATTTCAATCAATCTTTGTTGATAATAAGAGTATACATCATCCAACCTTTCAATAGATGAATATTTAAAAATTTTTTTATTTTCGTTAAAAAGTATTTTATTATCTTTTAAATTTTGAATTTCATTAAGGTAAATACTCTCACTTATGTCTCTGTCAATCTTACAATACATTAGCACTTGTTTTATTAGTTTTTTTTGATCCTCAATATCTAGTATTGAGAAATTAGATTTTAAATTTACTAAACCAGAGTGCTTTCTTAGAAATTTTGCAAAAATCGAATGAAAAGTGCCAACCCAAGGAGTTTCTATACTACTTTGGAGATCGCTTTTAACTCTTTGCTTAATTTCATTAGCGGCCTTATTTGTAAAAGTTACTGCTATTATTTTATTAAAATTAACATTTAAATTTTTGACAATATAAACAAATCTAGACGTTAAAACTCTAGTTTTTCCTGTTCCTGCACCAGAAAGCACTAGAAGTGGTCCTTTTTTGTGCTCAACTGCAATTTTTTGTTCTTTATTTAATATATTAAGATCCATAAATTAATCTGTGATATGATGATTCTAGATTTTACGTAATGAAAAAACATTTAAAAGTAATTCTTTTTATAATATCTTTAAATTTTATATGGATAACTAACTCTTATTCTAATGAAATTGTATATGAAACGGGAATTTCTTATGATGAGATTTATGATCCGATAGAGCCAATTAATAGAGCAGTTTTAAATTTTAATTTTTTTATAGATGATATTGCTATAAGACCAATAGTCAAAACTTATAAATTTATTGCTCCAGAACCAATTGAAAAAGGAGTATCTAATTTTTTTAGTAATTTAAAGGAGCCAATAAGAACGGTGTCTTTTATGTTTCAAGGAGAAATATATAAATCTTTCAATTCAATAGGTCGATTTACTTTTAATACATTAACTAGTTTAGGGACTTTTGACCTAGCATCGAAAGTAGGTATGGAAAAAAATGAAACAGACTTTGGAATTACTCTTGCCAAAGGTGGTGTATCAAGTGGTCCATATTTAGTAATTCCTATAATAGGTCCTAGTAACCTTAGAGATTTTAGCGGTGATGTAATTGAATATATTGTTGATCCAATTTCAAATAATGTTCCTAATCGAGAATATATAGCGATAGGAAATGGATTAAATGAGAGAGTAGAAGTTGATGAACAACTTGATAAGGTTAGAGATTCTTCCTCAGATAGATATGAAATGATAAAGTCAGTCTATTATCAAAATAGAAATGCTCAACTCGAGGAGGAATATATACAAAACTTACCTGTACCAAAAATTTATATTGAATAGTTTGTTAACTATATTTACTAATGTTGTATGAGAAGTTTAATATTAATAATTTTTTTTACTTTTTCATTTTCAAATCTAAATGCTTCAGATGTATCAGAATGGTTTGAAAAAGAGTCAAATTTGTTTTTGGAAATTATGAATAATAATGAAGGTACTGAAAGTGAGAATTATGAAAAATACAAATATTTTGTAAGTAAAAATTTTGCTATCAAATCAATAGCTTATGGGTTAATTGGTGAAAATATTATTAATAAAAGTTCAAAAAATGAACTCAACTTATATTTAAGTGTTTTTAATGATTATTTAATTAAGACTATTTATACTCTAGCAAACACGAATACTTCTAGTTCAATTGTTTTAAAAGATATTGATATTAAAGATAATATTTTCATAATTAAGTCTAATATTTCTGATGACATTTCATCTGTTAATCTTTATTGGAAAGTTATTGATATAGGAGCTTCCTTTAAAATAATTGATGTTATTGTAGAAAATACATCTTACTTTGTTACTAAAAAATCAGAATTTAACAAAATACTTAGGAAAAATAAAGGAAGTTTAGAAGCATTGATTGAAGAAATCCAAAAAATATAATTTTTTCTGAATAATTATTAATTGTGAATATTGAATTAATAAATATTTGGTGGGCCCGGCAGGACTCGAACCTGCGACAACGGCGTTATGAGCACCGCGTTCTAACCAACTGAACTACAGGCCCCTGCTCATTAATTAATTCATCCTTGAACTTTGTCGCCAATCTGGGCGCCATTATCACAAAGAAAGATTTAAGGAATGTATATTAGAAAAAGAAAAAGTAAATGGCAAGTTATGGTCAGACATGGTGGCCAACGGTTTTCCAAGTCATTTGTTGATAGGTCGTCATGTGTGGCATGGGCCCACGATATGAAGAAACAATATGAGATATTAGATTACAATTTTTAAAATTTTTTACTAAAGAGGATTAGGGCCAAATTTATTATCTCCCTCATCACCCTTTTTACAATACCAATACAAAATCAGTATGGCCCCGATAATTGTTATTAATAACAATAACCATAGACCAGATTTATTTACATCATGTAACCTTCTAACAGCAGCTGCAAAGCCAGGAATTGCAGCTAAAGAATATATAAATGTCATAGGGCCAAAACCTGAATATTCCAAATAACTTACACCTAAAATGATCCTATCAATAAAGCCACAAACAATAGATAAAATTATTATAAATAAAACAAAATTAAAATATTCTGATCGAGATGATCTACCCTCAAAAGTTTTATATTTAATTGCGCAGGTTTTAATTGACTCAGTAAATTTCATAATTATATTAAAAATAAAATTATTTTAATTTTATATCTATTTTTTAGGAGTCCATAAAAGACTTAAGCTTCTTAGATCTAATTGGATGCTTTAATTTTCTTAATGCTTTTGCTTCTATTTGCCTAATTCTCTCTCTAGTAACACTAAACTGTTGACCTACCTCTTCTAAAGTATGATCTGAGGACATACCAATTCCAAATCTCATTCTTAAAACTCTCTCCTCTCTCGGAGTTAAAGTAGAAAGTATTTTAGTTGTCGTTTCTCGAAGATTTAGCTGCATCACTGCGTCTTCAGGTATTACTGCATTCTTATCTTCAATAAAGTCACCCAGAAAGCTATCATCATCATCTCCAATAGGTGTTTCTAAACTTACCGGCTCTTTTGCTATTTTTAAAACTTTTCTGACCTTTTCAATTGGCATTTTTAATCTTACTGAGAGTTCCTCAGGAGTAGGCTCTCTTCCTAACTCTAAAATTAATTGTCTACTCGACCTAACAATTTTGTTTATTGTTTCTATCATATGTACTGGAATACGAATTGTTCTTGCCTGATCAGCTATAGATCTTGTAATAGCTTGTCTAATCCACCATGTAGCATATGTAGAGAATTTATAACCTCTTCTATATTCAAATTTGTCAACTGCTTTCATTAAACCTATATTTCCCTCTTGAATAAGATCTAAAAACTGAAGGCCTCTATTTGTATATTTTTTGGCGATAGATATGACTAAACGTAAATTAGCTTCAATCATTTCTTTTTTAGCCTGATTAGCAGTTCTCTGACCAGATTGTATCTCCCTAACTTTTTCTTTAAATTCAATTATATTTTGGTTAGCAATCTTAGATAGGCTTAGTATATCTTTATAAATATATTTTAATTTATCGCTATTCTTATGAAAAAAAACTTTAAAAGACTCATCCATAGAAATCATATGTTTTTGGTATGATGTATATGTATCTTTTAAACTATGATTTTTTAAAAATATGTCTCTACTTATTTTATTTTGAGTAGCTAAAGTAAGTAATGTGACTTCTTTAGCTTGAATCTCTTTATTAATTGAATATAGATGCATGATAATTTCTTCTAATTTGTATGGTTTAATTTTTATTTCATTAAAATAATTAAGTATTTCATCTTGGTATTTTTTCAACTCTCTCAATGATTTTGTATCAGAAATTTTAGTAATATTTTTATTTTTTTTTATTTTGGTTATATTTTCAGATAGGAGCAAAACTCTATCTAATTTTTTTAAAATTTCAGGTTTGTAAAACTCCTCAATAATAGATATCGAAAAACTTTCATTTTCAATGTCCTCTTCATTTGAGGTTTCTTTAAGTTTATCTTTATCGATTTCTATACCTTGATCCTTCATTAATTGTTCTTTTTCCTTAAATAGGATCTTTTTTTTCTCATTAATAATTTTTTGTATTTCTTTTCTTTTTGTCGAATTGGAATAAGGATCATTATCTTCATTAAAATATTCATCAAAATCAACTATTTCTCTTAGATTAATTTCGTTTTGCTTAACTTGATGTATCCATTTTTTTAAAATGTCTATAGAGGCAGGACATTCAAGAATAGAATTCATCATTCTATCTAATCCAGACTCAATCCTCTTTGCAATAGCAATTTCTCCCTCACGGGACAACAGTTCAACATTGCCCATCTCTTTAAGATACATTCTGACAGGATCATCACTTTTAACTCCAGTAGATTTTTCCTCTTCTTCAGTTTCGTTATTTAAAGGGGCTGTATCTTGATCAGAAGAAGATGTATAAGCTTTAAATAATTTAAAAAGTTCATCATCAAGGTTCTCGATATAATTTAAAAAATCATTTGTTGTAATGATAGCATCTTCGATCTTAGAGTAAGACTTGATATATGATTTAGATTTTAAAGCTAATTCTTTATCAAACTCTTTTGTGATTATTGTAATTAGTTGATTTTCGTTTTCTTTAATTATTAATTCAAGAGGGTTTGGTAAACTTGAAGATTTTTTGTTTGTTTTAGTTACTTTGGTTCTTTTTGATACACTGACTTTTTTGTTTAAAATCTTTTTTTTAGAATTTTTTTTTATTTGTTTTTTTTGTGGCATTTTAACTATTTATAAAACTAACTGTTTTTTCAATTTCATTATAAGGGTCATCGCTAAATTTAGTTGATGCAAATCTACACAGTCTTCGAACTTCATTAGAAAATAGTAAATTTTTTGCAAAATTCAATCCCTTAGAGTCTAATTCTGAATAAATCTCAATAGTTGTTGATTTGAAAAGAGTTTTTTTAATTACTAAGTCACGTATTTCTTTGAATTTTCCATCAAATTTAGCAGTTGCAATTAAATCATAGACTCTTTCTCTTTGATTGGGATTTTCAATGAAGAATATAATTAAGGCAGCAGAAAATTTTGATTTCAAATCAAATTTTAGTTCTAAATTTTGAGTATTGGAATTGCTATTTGTTCTCTGATAATTTTTTTTTGTATTTATTTTATCAAAGTGATTAGTTAAAATTTTCTTTAGATCAACATTAGATATATTTGCAAGTAAACTTTTTAAAACTTTAGAGCCTTTAAATTGAATATCTATGTCAGTACTTTTATTAAATTTTTCTAAATATTTTTCAATTAGTTCCTCTATAGATAAAGGATGGTCTATAAGTTTATTCAGAATATCATACATATCAGACTCTATAAGTTGATCTGGATCAAAATTTTTTGGTAATAACACAAATTTTACTCCAAGCTCAAAATTTTTATCACCAAGTAAATTATTCATTAATCTTATAGTAGCATTTCTTCCAGCTACATCTCCATCGAGGCAGATTATTATCTCAAATCCTTTATTTATTATTTCAATTAATTTTTCGTGATTTATAGATGTGCCCAAAGGTGCTAAGCAATTTTTAAAACCATATTGTTCTAATTTAATAACATCAAAATAACCCTCGACGATAATTATTTTTTTACTATTCTGTTTATTAAGTATTTTTTCATTAAATAATATTTGTTTTTTTTTAAAAATCTTAGTTTCAGCCGTATTTATGTATTTTGGTAAACTATCGTCAATTACCCTGCCACCGAAACCTAGAGTTTTATTTTGCATATTAATTATGGGAACCATAATTCTATTTGAAAAAAATAATTTAGAACCTCGATTTTTAGTGAAAATACCAGCAGCTACTAAATTATTTATTTCAAAATTATTTAAGAGTTTTTTTTGAATATCAAATGAATTTAGTGATGATCCCAATTCAAATCTTTGAATTGTATCCATATCAAATTTTCTTTTTTTTAATAAATAATCTAAATGTTTTTTTGATTTTAATAAATTTTGGTGAAAGACTTCTTTAGTTAGTAAGTTAATTTCATAAATTATATTGTTTAACTTTGATGATTTAAAGCTTAATTCAATACCAGCTTTATCAGCCAACTCGTACAAAGCATCTTTAAAGCTGTATCCTTTAACTTTCATCAAAAAATCAATTACATTCCCATGCTCTCCTGTGCTAAAACAATGGAATATTTTCTTTTCCTCGTTTACAGAAAATGATGGTGTTTTTTCTTTTTTAAAAGGACTTAAGCCAAAATAATTATTTCCTTTTTTCTTTAAAGGAACTGATGAATTAACAATGTCAACTATAGAAGTTCTGTTTATAACTTCCTTTATATTGTCATCTGTCATTCTTTAAAAATTTTTTTAATAATTTTAGATGCTAAATTCATATCAATTTTATTGTTATATTTTTGCTTCAAAAAACCCATTATTTTTCCAAAATCTTTATTTTCTAAATTATTTTCTTTGATGTGATCTAATATAATATTTTTAGTTGAATCTTCTCCTATTAAACTGGGAAGAAAATCATTAAGGTAATTAATATCAAATTCTAAGTCATCGATTTTATTTTGTACTTTTGCCTGTAAAGCAAATTCTAATGATTCTTTTTTTTGTTTTAATTGGGTCTTAATAATTTTGATTACATTTTCATCAGATAGCTTGTCAGTATCCCTGTCTAGATTCTCTTTTATTAGAAAATTTTTCAACTCTGAATATATATACCTTGCTATTGAAAGTTTTTTCTTATCTCCGCCTTTTAAAGCGCTTTTAACATCATCAGAAATCTTTTTTGCCAAACTCATTTGAATTTCCCCTCTAATAATATACTAATACACATGATTTAATATGACCGTATTAGATAATAAAATTAAACTAAATTATCAAAACGGTTACCTAATTTATAATAAAAATTATATTTTCAAAGGTAAGTTTCTGTCAAAAGAGGAATTCAAGATAGCTGAAATCTGTTTCAACACTAGTATGACTGGGTATCAAGAAATTTTAACTGACCCCTCATATAAATCTCAATTTATAAACTTTACTTTTCCTTTAATAGGAATAGTTGGATGTAATGATGAAGATTATGAGTCTTGGAAAATACATGCATCCGGCCTTATAAGTAATGAATTATTTGAATTAAGCTCAAATTGGAGAGCTCAAACTAGTTTTACTAAATGGATATTAGATCATAATTCTTGTGCTTTTTTTGATTTAGATACAAGGTCTCTAACAAAAATTATAAGAAATTTAGGACCAAAAAATATTATGCTATGCACTGAAAATTACTTCAAGTCTAAAAATATTGAAGAAATTTGTGCACAAATCGATCAAAGTCTTTCTCTAGAAGAAAACGATGTAATTAAAGATTTTACATCAGAGCTAAATATTAAAGATAAAGAAACAAAGAAAAAAAAATACTCTGTTGCTTTTTTAAACTTTGGTGCAAAAGATAATATTAAGAAAAATTTATACTCTAGAGATTGTCATTTAGAGGAATTTGATATGTATTTTAAAGCTGATGAAATAATAAACAAAAAGTTTAATGGTATTTTTTTAAGTAATGGACCTGGTGATCCTAAAAAAGTTTATGAAAATATAAAACCGGAATTGACTAAATTATTAAATGAAAAAATCCCAACATTTGGCATATGTTTAGGTCATCAAATTTTAAGCCTAGCATTCAATGCATTAACTGCACGAATGGAGAAAGGTCATCGAGGAGGAAACCATCCAGTAAAAAACTTAGATACTAACAAAGTAGAAATTACATCTCAAAATCACGGATTTGTTGTTCTGGATAAAAATTTTCCATCTAATCTTCAAATTACTCATAAATCATTATTTGATAAAACTATAGATGGGATGAAGTCCATAGACCAACCTTTGTTCTCAGTACAATATCATCCAGAGTCTAGTCCTGGACCACACGATAGTAGGTATCTTTTTGACGAATTTATTAATTTAATGGACACGAATGCCAGCTAGAAAAGATATATCTAAAATATTAGTAATTGGCTCAGGTCCAATAGTTATCGGGCAGGCTTGTGAATTTGATTACTCTGGTAGTCAGGCATGTAAGGCTCTTAAAAAAGAAGGTTATGAGGTTGTGTTAATTAACTCTAATCCCGCTACAATTATGACAGACCCTGAGTTTGCAGATAAAACTTATATTGAACCTATTGATAAAGAAATTGTGAAAAAAATAATTGATAACGAGAAGCCTGATGCAATTTTACCAACAATGGGAGGTCAAACAGCTCTGAATATTATAAGAGAATTAAACAAAGATAATTATTTTGAAAATAGTCCTATCAAAATCTTAGGAGCAAGCCCTCAGTCTATAGATGTAGCTGAGGATAGAAAGTTATTTGCTGAGGCCATGTCTGAAATTGGACTTGAGACTCCATTCAGCATTATAGTAGATGATAAATCTGATCTTAATAAAATTGTTAATGAGGTAAGTTTCCCATTAATTTTAAGACCTTTTTATACACTTGGAGGAACAGGTGGTGGAATTGTATACGATAAAGATGAGTTTATCTCTAAAGTCAAAAACGCTATTGACTTAAGCCCAGTATCGAAGACTCTTGTAGAGGAGTCATTAATTGGATGGAAAGAATTCGAATTTGAAGTAGTAAGAGACCACTTAGATAATTCAATAATAGTTTGTTCTATAGAAAATTTAGATCCTATGGGTATACATACAGGTGATAGTATAACCATAGCTCCAGCACTTACGTTAACTGATAAAGAATATCAAAAATTAAGAAATCAAAGCATTGCTATATTAAGAAAAATAGGGGTAGAAACTGGAGGCTCTAATGTTCAATTTGCAGTAAATCCAAAAAATGGAAGAATTTTGATTATTGAAATGAATCCTCGAGTAAGTAGATCTTCTGCCTTAGCATCTAAGGCCACGGGGTTCCCTATTGCAAAGATAGCCGCTCTATTAGCAGTTGGCTATACATTAGATGAGTTAGAGAATGATATAACTAAAGTAACACCAGCAAGTTTTGAACCAGTAATTGATTACATTGTAACCAAAATTCCAAAATTTAATTTTGAAAAATTTCAAGGAACACCTAGTGAGTTAAACACTGCTATGAAATCAGTAGGCGAAATTATGTCTATAGGTAGAACTTTCAAAGAGTCTCTTTTGAAAGCGTTCTATTCAATAGAATCTGATAACTTTGGTTTAGATATTAGTCACGAATTGTTAAATCTCAAAGATGAGAATTTAAAAAGTCTACTTACAAAACAAAGACCTGATAGGTTATTAATAGTTGCAGAAGCAATAAGACGTAAAATCTCTTTAAATGAAATAACTGAGTTAACACATATAGATTTATTTTTTTTAAGAGAAATTAATGAAATTATAAATATTGAACAACTATTAGTAAAGGCAGGTAATAACTTAGATATAAATTTATTTACATTAGCTAAAAAAACTGGATTTTCAAATTACCACATAAGTAATTTAACAAAAATTAACATAAATGAGATTTATATTCTCCAAAAAAATAATAATTTAAAAACGATATTTAAAAGAGTAGATACATGTGGAAATGAATTCGATTCTTCTACTGCTTACCTTTATTCAACTTTCGCCTCTGAAATAAATGAATTTAGCTGCGAGTCTAGACCGGTTGATAAAAAAAAGATCATTATTCTTGGCTCTGGTCCTAACAGAATAGGTCAAGGTATTGAATTTGATTATTGTTGTGTCCAAGCTGTAAAATCTTTTCAGAAACTTGGCTATGAAACAATTATGATTAATTGTAATCCTGAGACTGTTTCGACTGATTATGATACTTCAGATAAGCTTTATTTTGAGCCTTTGGATTTTGAATACGTCAAAAATATAATTGATAAAGAAAACGAGACTGGTGTTGTAGAGGGTGTAATAGTTCAATTTGGTGGACAAACTCCTCTAAGAATAGCCAACAAACTTAAAGAGTATGGTTACAAGATACTCGGCACCTCTTTCGAAGCAATAGATATATCAGAAGACAGAGAGAGATTTCAAAAATTAATCAATAAAGTAGGTTTAAAACAACCAAAGAGTGATATTTCTTTGGGAACAAAAGAACTTGTTGCTAAGTCCTCTAAACTAAATTTTCCTATTCTACTCAGACCTTCATATGTCTTGGGTGGAAGAATGATGGAAAAAATGGCCCATTTAAATGATGTGCAAGATTATATAGATCAAAACTATTGGGCTTTAGAAAATAATGTAATTTTAATTGATGAGTTTCTTCAAAATGCAAAAGAGGTTGATGTTGATGTATTAAGAGACAATCAAGGTAATACTATGATAGCTGGTATTATGGAACATATTGAAGAAGCTGGTGTTCACTCTGGTGATAGTGCATGTAGTATACCGCCCTTCTCTCTTAATGATAAAGTGATATCCGATATTAAGAAATTTAGCATATCTCTTGCAACTGAATTAAAGACACTTGGTTTAATGAATATTCAATATGCCATTAAAGATGATGAAATTTTTATTCTTGAAGCAAATCCAAGAGCTAGTAGAACCATTCCATTTCTTGCTAAAGCTATAGGAATACCATTTATAAAAATAGCAGCTGAATTAATTGTTGGTAAAACTTTATCTAAAAAATATCAGGAATTTGATAATAGCTCTTTACCATATTTTGCAATCAAAGAGGCTGTTTTTCCATTTAACAAATTCCCAAATACTGATGTCATTCTTGGACCAGAGATGAAAAGCACTGGAGAGGTTATGGGCATTGATGAGGATTTTTATTTAGCTTATTTAAAAAGTCAAATTGGTGCAGGTCAGAAACTTAGTAATATCGAAAATATATTCATTTCTGTTAAAGATGAGGATAAACAAAGTATAACTGAAATGGCTAAATCATTCACAGACAATGGCTATAACTTATTTTCCACAAAAGGTACTCACGACTATTTAATGAAAGAGGGAATTTCTTCAAATTTAGTTAATAAAGTTGCTGAGGGTTCACCCCATGTTGTTGAATATATTAAGCAAAATAAGATAGATTTAGTAATCAATACAACTGAGGACAAACAGGCAATAATTGATAGTTTTACAATAAGAAGAACATCTGTCGACCTTAATGTTCCATATTATACAAACCTGAGGAGTGCAAAAATATTAATAAAATCATTGATAACGTTAAAAAATAAGCCGATTTCTGTAAAACCTATACAAATTCATCATTCTTATTAATTTAAAAATTCATTTGTAATAACTAAGAAAATTCAATATTTTCTACAACTTAATAAATTGTTATAAAAATGGAAAAAATACCAATGACAGAAGAGGGGCAGAAAAAACTCCTCGAAGAACTTAAGCATCTCAAAACTATAGAAAGACCAATCATCATAAAGGCCATTGCTGATGCTAGAAGTAATGGAGATCTCTCTGAAAATGCTGAATATCACGCTGCTCGTGAAAAACAGAGTTTTATTGAAGGTAGAGTGGCTGAGATAGAGAGTATAATCGCTCAAGCCGAACTTATTGATGTATCAAAACTATCAGGAACTGTTGTAAAGTTTGGAGCTACAGTTTCAATAATTAACTTAGATAATAATAAAGAGTCAAAGTATCAACTAGTTGGAGAAGTTGAGGCTGACATTGAACAAAAAAAAATATCTGTTACTAGTCCTATAGCGAGAGCACTGATTGGCAAAAAAAAAGGCGACTACATTGAAGTTTCAACACCCAAAGGTATTACTTCATATGAAATTAAGTCAGTAAGATTTAAATAATAAAATTTGAATAAATTTAATGTAATTACCATCAGCGAAGGTGCTGCTGGTATGAGAAGCCAGATAGAGGGATTAGCGAGTCTAATATCAGAGGACTATAAAAACTTTGATTTAAAAATAAAATCTTTTTTTAAACACTTACCAATTGAATTAATACCAAGTAGTAGTCTAATTTATACTAATCTTTCTTCACTAAAAATTGAAACAAATACTATCCTTATTAGTTGTGGAAAAAAAAGTGTAAAAGCTTCTATATATTTAAAAAAAAAATATAAAAAATTTATTTTTAATATTCATATTCAAAATCCGAAAGTTAATCATAACTTATTTGATTTAATAATTTGCCCAGAACACGATAATTTAGACTCAGAAAATTGTATTTCGACATTGCTAGCAATACATAATATAAAATTTATTAAAAATGCTAGAAATAATAAAATTATTAATTTCATAATTGGCGGTCCTAATAAATATTTTAATTTTAATAATCAAACACAGAAAAAAATTCTTAATGAAATTAAATTTCTAAGCAAAAATTTTCATGTGAATGTTATTCCTTCAAGAAGAACACCAAATAGTCTTATAGGAAAACTATCAAAAATTAATATGAAAAACATATATATAACTTATGATTTATTTAATCCAAAAGAATATGGTAAGCTTTTATCCCAGGGTCATTTACAAATTGTAACTTGGGACTCAATATCTATGATATCTGAAGCTATATCATCTGAGGCTGGTACATTTTTATTTAGGTTTGAAGAGGAGTTGTGTCCCAAAAGATATTATCAATTTTTTGATAAAATCACAGAACACAATTTTGCAAAATTCTATGACCAAAATATAAAACCATATGAAATTTCATTAAGTGAGTATAATGAAGCACTAAAAACTAAGATCTTGAATAAGATACAATCTAATTTAAGGTTAAATTCTGAAAATGCTTAAGGAATCAATTTTAAATCGTTGTACGACATACTCTGATCCATTCCCCCATTGGGAGTTAGACTCTCCTTTATCAGATGAACTTATTAACGAACTTAATGAGGTAAATATATCTAATGCACCAAGGTCTTTTGATGGTACAAGAGCAGCTGATGCTGGTGGAGATGGTTTAGATGGTAAGTTGAGAGTTTTTTTGGAAAATGATAATTCAGAAAACTTATCCAATGGCATGGAATTAATAGAAGATTTAAGAAATAAAGATGTTATCGAGTCTATACAGGATAAAATCAAAAAAAATCTTTCAAATAGCTATATTAGAGTTGAATATATTTCTGATCGTAAAGGATTTTGGCTAAAACCACACTTGGACATAAAAGAGAAACTTATGACAATGATGTTGTTTATAAATACCTACGATGAGTCAGAAAAATTGGGAACAGACTTTTATGATACTGATATGAAACTTGTTAAGACAGTCCCCTATAGACACAACTCTGGTTATTTTTTTGCCTCAGGTAGTAATACCTGGCATGGCCTTGAAAAAAAAGAAATTAAAATTGAAAGAAGATGTATGCAAATTAATTATGTAACTTTTCCAACTAGCTGGCCAATAAATGGCTGATATTAATAATGTAATAATTATAGGATCTGGTCCAGCTGGATATACTGCTGCAATATATGCTGCAAGAGCTAATTTAAAACCCATTTTAGTGAGTGGTTTTCAACCAGGTGGTCAACTCACTATAACCACAGATGTTGAAAATTATCCAGGATATGAAGACCCTATTCAAGGGCCTTGGCTAATGGAACAAATGCAAAAACAGGCTGCACACGTTGGTACCGAAATTATCAATTCACAAGTAACTGAGGTATTTTTAAATGAAAAAGTAAAAAAATTAAATTTAGATAATGGCAAAACTTTAAATGCAAAAACTGTTATAATAAGCACTGGCGCTCAAGCAAGGTGGCTTGGTTTAGAAAATGAGTCTAAATTTCAAGGTCACGGACTATCAGCTTGTGCCACTTGTGATGGTTTTTTCTTTAAAGATAAAGAAGTTGCTGTTATTGGTGGAGGGAATAGTGCAGCTGAAGAAGCTTTATTTCTAACTAAGTTTGCAACTAAAGTTTATCTTATTCATAGAAGAGATAAGCTTAGAGCAGAGAAAATATTGCAAGATAGATTAAATGAAAATTCGAAAATTGAATTTATTTGGAACAGCGAAGTAACTAAGTTTAAAGGTAATGATGATTTAGAATCAATAGACTTACTCAATAAAAAAGATAATAAAAGCTCAAACCTAAAAATAGACGGTGTATTTATTGCAATAGGGCATGATCCGGCAACACAGTTATTTAAAGGCCAATTAATGATGGATGATGGAGGATATATTATTACAGATCCAGATAGCACAAAAACTTCTATTGATGGTGTATTTGCTGCAGGAGATGTAAAAGATAAAATTTACAGACAGGCTGTTACTGCTGCGGGTATGGGCTGTATGGCTGCATTGGAAGTTGAGAAGTATTTAGATTGATTATTAACCTTGTCTGGCTTTCATTCTTGGGTTTGTTTTGTTGATCACATATAACCTACCCTTTCTTCTAACCAGTTGATTATTTTTATCTCTGGTTTTAGCTGTTTTAAGAGAACTTTTAATTTTCATAATTTAATGTATTAGTTAGTATTAATAAGGCAGAAATTTATGTTAATTAATGAAAAAATCAACAAAATTAAAGAAGATTTCTCATTTTTTGATAATTGGGAAGATAAATATCAATATTTAATCGATTTAGGAAAAAAACTCCCTGTACTTGAGGACAGATTTAAAACTGAGGAATATCGTGTACAAGGATGCACATCAAATTTATGGATGGTTCCTGAATTTATTGATGGAAAAGTTAATCTTTCTGGCTCAAGTGACTCTGTAATAGTAAAAGGTTTATTTTATTTAGTCTATTATGCTTACAATGAGGAAACTCCTGAGACTATCGTTAGTAACCCCTTATCTTTTTTTGAAGAAATCGGGCTCTCCAATCACTTAGGACAGTCAAGGTCTAATGGTCTAAATTCACTTAGAAAAAAAATAACATCTATAGCGACAGAATTATCAAATAAATAAATTTTATTGATTACAAACTATGTTAGTTTCACATTATGAGTTTGATTAAATTACTAGTTTCAATTTCATTTTTATTATTTTCTAATAATCTATATTCCAAGGAGGATGTTATTAATTTACAACTTAAAGACGGTATCGTCAAAATCAAGACCTTCGAAGATAAGGCACCTAAGCATGTTAAGCAAATTACTGATCTAGTCGCTAAAGGTAGTTACGATGGAGTAGTTTTTCATAGAGTTATTGATGGATTTATGGCTCAAACAGGAGATGTTCAATTTGGCAACTCTGACTCAGATAACTTTGATTTAAGAAGAGCTGGCACAGGCGGGTCTGGTAAAAATATTGAAGCTGAATTTAATGACTTACCCCACAAAAGAGGTACATTGAGTATGGCTCGATCTCAAGATCCTAACAGTGCTGACAGTCAATTCTTTATATGTTTTGGAGATACACCACACTTAGATGGGCAATATACTGTTTGGGGTGAAGTAATAGAAGGCATGGAATTTGTTGATGCGATAAAAATGGGAGATCCCATAAAAAACGGTTTAGTAGATGATCCAGATAAAATTATTAAAATGTGGATTGAATGAAAATTAGTTTTGAGTAATTTTCAATTCAATTCTTCTATTTTCTCTCAAATCTTCTTTGCTATTTCCAAAATTAATTGGTTGAAACTCACCATATCCGTTTGCAGATAATTTACTTTCTGGTATTCCTTGTGCGATAAAGAATTTTAAAACTTCTAAAGCTCTAGAATGTGACAACTCCCAATTTGAAGGAAATTTGGAAGTTGAAATTGGAATTTTGTCTGTGTGACCATCTATTTGAATTATCCAATTTAAATCGGATGGTATTTCTTGTGCTATTTCTAAAAGTGATCTTGCTATTATTGACAATGCCTCTTTACCATCAGATTGTATAGTTGCACTTCCAGAATCAAATAGAATTTCAGATTGGAAAATAAATCTGTCTCCTTTAATTTGAACATCATCCCTATCTGACAGAGTGTTAGATAATTTTCCAAAAAATTCAGACTTATATTTTTGTAACTTAAATATTTCACTTGTTAGAACTCTATTAAGTCTATCACCTAATTCTCCTAGTTCTAAATTATTTTGGGCTATTTCTGCTTCTTTAGACTCAAGTAAATTATTTAATAGATTAATTTCATTTCCAAGAATTTCGATATCTAAAGCTAATCTGGAAATCAAGTCTAGAGCCTCATCTAAATTAGTAGATTTTTGGAGAGAGTCTTCCTCTAATTTAAAAATAGTATCATTGAGTGCATTATTTTCTAATTGAGTTTGAGAGATTTGGTTTGAGAGATCTTCATTTAGAGTCTGAGATGAACTTAAAGAGTCTAGTAATGTTACTATTTTGTTTTGAGAAATATTAATTTGACCAACTAATTCTTGATTTTGAATGCCAAGTTCATCCATATTATTTTTAAGTATTTGTTGTTCATTAACTAATTTAGTTAATTTACCCTCTAACATGTTTCTCTCAGTCATAGAAATTGACAACTCTTCAGTAATTTTTGCAATAATTTTGTTAAGTCCCTCAATATCTAATTCTTGTTTTTGAATAATTTCATCTAATCCAGAAATTGCTGCATTTTTTCTTTGAAGAAGTTCATCCTGTTCTATAATAACATCATCTTGAAATTCTATTTGTTGATTTTTAGAAGAAATTTGTGTTTGTTTTTCATCAATTTCTATATCAAGTTTATTAATTTGTTCGTCTAAATTAAGTATTAAAGATTGTCTCTCAATTAAAGTTAATTCTTTATCTGTCAAAGACTGATCTTGTTCTTCAATCGTTTCATCTTGAATATTTATTGTTTCTTCTAAAGATAATATTTTTTCATTTTTTCCTACAACCAAGTCTCCCAAATAAACTTGTGAAACAGTAAAAAGTAAGACAATAAATATGATTACCATTAAAGTAGATGCTAAAACATCTACAAATCCTGGCCATATTATATTGTTATTATCTGTCTTTTGAGATTTTGAGAAATAACTCACTTTTTATCTAAGTCTTTTATTGACTTACTTACAGTTTTCAATCCTGTAATAACTTCTTTTTTTAAATCTTCATTATTATTTTTTAAAGCAATAACAAGCTCTTCAAGTTTTAGTACAATAGTTTTGGCTATTTTAGTTTCTTCATTTGATATTTGATTTAAATTATCCTGATTATAGCTTGATCTATAATATAATCGAATTTGACTTTCACAAAATTCATAGTAGCTCTGTTTGATACCCCTAGTGATAATTTCATACAATCCCAAAATTAATGAGGTAACTAATCCAAATAGTGAAGAACTAAATGCAATTGTCATCCCTGATAGTGGTGATTTCAAACCATCTTTAAGAGAATTAAAAAATATACTAAAATCTTGCTGTTCAATTGATAAACCATCAATCACATTAGATACACTTCCAATAGTTAAGAGAAGTCCGTAAAATGTTCCAATTAATCCTAAAAAAATTGCAAGGTTGATCAAGTATTTTGAAATATCACTACTGCTCTCAATAATTGACATCAATTCATCTAAAATTTCTTCTAAAGTTTTAGTTATTATTTTATTGGCAGATGTAAGTCCAAGATTTCTAGATATTAGTTTTGTTATAGGATAATTATTTAAAGATGAATCATTTAACTTCAATTTACCTAAAGCTACAGAATTCATAAATCTATATTCAGAACTTAGTGAAAATATTTTATAAGAGTATAAAAGAAAACCAATGATTAAAGTTAAAAGAATTATTCCATTTATATAAGGATTAGCATCATAATAAATTTTAATTTCTTCGTATCCAATCACTAATATTATTACAATTAAGATCGAAAATAAAACATATGCTAAAAAGTTTTTAGTCATTATCTATAAAAATAAACAAATTTTACAAATTAACAATTGCATTATTGCAAATAAATTTAGAAATTTTTGTTAATAATCAAGTAATAATTATTGGTGCCAGGATTTACTGAATTTAAACCAGCATTTGAAATATGATGTGACCCAATACCAATACGAGTTTTTTCAGATAAGCTGTAAAATAAATTAACCTCTGATTTAAATTGAATTGTATTACCTAATTCTTTACCATTGCCGTTGTTATATATACCTGTCGAGGAAGAAATATTTAAATAAATTAAATCAGAACCTAAATTTGTTTCAAATCCTCCATAGAACATAGTTGCACTTTCTGCAGTGACTAATCCTCCAACAACAGGGTTTATTGTTAAAATATTTAATAAATCTATCTCACTATTAGATATATGATAGTTTAACCCTATTAAATTAGTTGTGTTATCGTCATCATAATCATAAGTACCTCCAAAAATAGAATAGCTATTTGCATGAAGAAATCCTACATTTAAATAAAGTAGAAAAATAATTAGTAAAAATTTTTTTAGCATAAATTAAATAGATAAAATTTATCAGTAAACTGTTAATAATGTAACTATCTTTTAGGGAATGATTAATTATTACATAATTATTAACTTATCTTATATATTTGGACTATTAAAAAATTAATTAATGGTTTTATTTATAAATTTATTCTTATTTTTCACATTTATTGCAAATAGTCATTCATTAAGCGCTTTAACTTTTAAATATGGAATTCAAGTTGATACAATTAAAAAAATTGGGTCAAATAAAAAAATAGTAGATTTACAAAATATAACTAAAGAGTATTTGGAAAAGAATACTATAATATTTCTTAAAAAATACATTAAACGTGGTGGGCGTGACAGGATTCGAACCTGTGACCCCTTGCGTGTCGAGCAAGTACTCTAACCAACTGAGCTACACGCCCATATTTTTAGGGCAAAAATACTTTTAAATTAAATAAATAATTAGTAAATAAAATTCCTAATTAAATTTTTTTAATTGAAATATTAGTTTTAATTCACTTAGTTTAAGCCAATTTAATAATAAAAAATATATAACTAAACCAATAAGAATTTGAATTGTTAGGTCGAAATATATATTTATATTAATCATTTTTTTAATTACTAATATCGAAACAGTCATAGTAAGTGAGCCAAATAAAATCTTTATTAGTTTATTAAGGTCAAATACAATTATTTTTTTAAAAAAACTATTAAAATGTTTTTTTAAATAAAGAATTTGAATAAATAGATTTAGCCATACGCTTATAGCACTAGCTATAGCCAATCCAATAACACCCAAAGGCTTATAGAGCAGAAAACATAAAATTAGATTACAAATAAAAGTAGGAATAGCTGCATTAACTGGATACTCAACTTTCTCATAAGAATAAAATACTTGATTAAAAATTCTTGCAAGCATATATCCAGGTAATGAGAAAGAGTAAATTAATAAAATTTTTGATGTGATTAATACATCATCATTATTAAATTCTCCCCTACCAAATAAAACTCTAATAATGTCCTCACTAAGAATAAAAATGGCAAATGCACTAGGAATTGCAAATAGAAAACATAATATAACTGTTTGATTTAAAGCTTTAGAATTCTTATTCTCATCACTAATATTTTTACTCAAGTAAGGAAGGAGTGTAAAAGATATAGCAACCGCGATTAGAGCGAATGGTAAATCAATTATTCTATCAGCATAATAAATTTGGCTTATTGCACCCTCACCTACTAAAGATGCAAATATCATTGAGATAAAAATATTTAATTGGACAATACCAGAACCCAGTAAAGAATATAAAAATCTTTTAAAGAATTTTTTTAGCTGGCTAGATAGTTCAGTAATACTTTTTAATCCGGTACTCCAAAATATTTTAATAGCGCTTATATTGATAAATAAAAGTATTAATTGAGTAAAACCTGCAACAATCATTGACCAAGCAAGTGCGAAGTGAGACTCAGATTTAAAAATAACTAAAGATGAAATCATAAAAATATTAAGAATGACTGATAAAAAGGAA
>CABXXO010000012.1 GCA_902516235.1 uncultured Alphaproteobacteria bacterium | reverse complement strand
ACATCAAAAGCGGGTTATAATCACCCGCTTTTTTTATGATAGAAGTTAACAACTTATCTTTTGCTCGAGGCAATGTTCTCATATACAAAGATATCAATTTTAAAATATCTCCTGGGGAATTATTGCTAGTAAGTGGGGCTAATGGTGTAGGCAAAACAACCCTTTTGTCAAACATAGTAAATTTTACAGAGCCACTAGAAGGAAATGTCACTTACCATGGCACATCAATTGATAATCATATTGCATCAGAGTGTTTCTTGTATATTGGTGAAAATAATTTTGCTTATGACACTTTAACGTTGAATCAGAATATTGATTACTGGCTCTCAGTACATAATGTAAATTTTGACAAATCGATAAAGAAGAAAAGTATAAACTTTTTATTTCAAGAATTGAATCTTAATAAAAAATTTTATCAACTTTCTTTTGGTCAGAAAAAGAAACTTCAACTGTTGCTGCTAATGTTAGTGAATAAGCCAGTATGGATACTCGATGATCCTTTCAGTGGCCTGGATACGAGATCTACTTTGAAAATAAACCATTTATTTGAAAAAAAGTTAGAAAACAAAGGAATAATTATCGTCACAGGTCATCAAAATATTATTTTGCAAAATTATAAAACACTAGAATTAATATGATTAAAAATTTTTTTAAATTAATTTTAAATGAATTTAAATTAATGCTCAAGGAAAGTATTTTTAGTTTTATTTTGTTCTGTTTGTTAATTATAGCGTGTTCTATCTTCTCTTTATCTTTGAGAAATGAATCAATGGGTATGAATGCTCCATTATCTTTTTTATATGTAATGATTTTTTTTATTTCATTATTTAAAGTTGAAAAAATATACAGCCTTGATTTTGATGAGGCAAAACTTCAGCAATATATACTTTCTCCTTTTTCTTTAGAGATAGTTGTTTTTGTTAAAAATATGATGATCTATTTAAATTTAATAATTTTTTTCTTAATTTTTTCCCCGCTTATTTTGATAATTTTAAATATAGATTTATCTTATCTAATACAGATAAATATTCTTTTATCCCTATCTCTTCTCAGTATTATTTTTATCGCTTCCATGACTGCCTCTATTACTATATCAAAAAATAATAGGCTCTCTCTTACAAGTATTTTAACGTTGCCCCTTTTTGTCCCTATCCTAATATTTTCTATGGCAATTACTGATTTAATTGATTTTAATACAAATAAAATGTACTTATTTTTTGTTGCTTATTTTTTGTTAAACTTAGCTTTTTCACCTTTGTTAACTAGTTTTGCTTTAAAAAAATTATCAGTCTAATGTTCGCCATAACTCCAAATACTCTCTCAACTTTTATGAACTCCATATCTAAATATATTGTTTTGTTATCACTCTTATTAATTGGTATTGCGACTTTTTTAATCATTTTTATTGAGAATGACTACTATCAAGGAATTTCTTTTAAAATCATGTTTATCCATGTACCTGCTGCTTGGCTATCTTTGGCAATATTTTTAGCGATGGGAATTAGTAGTATCATTGGTCTAATCTTCAAATCTCCCACCGCATTTACAATTGCGAGATCTTTATCTCCTATAGGCTTGATCATGAGCATTATTGTTTTAGTAACAGGTTCAATATGGGGAAATTTGACCTGGGGAGCATATTGGGTATGGGATGCAAGATTAACCTCAATGTTAATTTTAGCTTTTATCTACTTAGGGCATATTCTTCTTTTATACTCTTTTGAACACTTCCAAAAATCAGATTTTGCTGCATCAATATTAGCAATAATAGGTATGGTAAATCTACCAATTGTTAAGTTTTCCGTTGATTGGTGGACAACACTTCACCAAGGTAGTAGCGTTTTAAAAATAGGTGGTCCTAGTATGACCAATGATTATTTAATTACTTTGCTGGTGAGTTTTTTGGGTATTTTTATGTTAACGATGTATTGGTTTTCTAACATATTTTATATAATTATAGAAAAAAGGAAGATAGAGAGGTCTAAATTATTAAATGACTAGTTTAGAGTTTGTTTTAATTTGCTACCTTTTTTTTGGGATCATCTGCGCTGTGACAACGATTATAATTATGCTGTTGAAGAAAAAAGTCTTTAATAAGATTAGTGCACATAATCAAATTAAATAAACAGATTAAAAAACGATTTATTTTTTTATTAATCATCTTCGTCTGCTTCTCCACTTCTATATCTTTAATTAGTTACTCCTTAAAAGACCAGATTGCTTATTTTGTTGAACCAACGGATTTAAAAGATATGAATGAATTAGAAAATAAGTATTTAAGAGTTGGAGGGCTTGTAAAAGAAAATAGTTTAAAATTTATAGATGGGAGTTGGGTATTTGAAGTAATTGATCAAAACAAAAATTCCATCAATGTTATTTTTTCGAAAACACTTCCCAGCTTAGTAGAGGAAAAAAAAGGAATTATTGTTGAGGGTAAATTAATTAATAACACTTTTATTGCAGAAATAGTTTTAGCAAAACATGACGAAAATTATATGCCCCAAAGCGCTATAGATAAATTAAAGGAAGAAGGAAAATGGAGAGGTGATTAATTGATATCACTTTTTGGTAATGGGATTATTTATGTATCGTTAATTCTGACAGTCTTATTTTATGTTAAATTATTAAAAAACTTAATTCCCTCAGAGGTTTTATCTTTAAAAATAATTTATTTTATAAATCTATTACCCTTTATTCTTTTAATATATGCATTTTCAATTTCAGATTTTACACTACTTAACGTCATTGAAAATTCTTATATTAATGATCCATTATTTTATAAAGTAACATCTGCATGGGGCAGTCATGAAGGTTCAATTTTGTTATGGGTATTTTTAATCAACTTATTCGGTATTTTTTTTCTTAACAAAAATCACACAGTTGAGATACACAAGAATATTATATTTATTTCCACTTTATTTCTGCTTTATGTAATGATTAGCTCAAACCCTTTTACTTATATAGAAGCTAATGAAGAAATTTTAGGTTTGGGTCTAAATCCTATTTTACAGAATTTTTTATTTGTCATTCACCCGCCTACGTTATTTCTAGGATACATTGGTTTGGTTATTCCCTTTGTGTTGTCTACTCACATGTTAATAAAACAGGATTTTTCTGAAAAATTATTTGAAGAGATGCTGATTTGGTCCAAGATATCATGGTTTTTTCTAACGGCTGGCATTGTTTTAGGATCTTATTGGGCTTACTCAGAATTAGGATGGGGAGGCTGGTGGTTTTGGGATCCAGTAGAAAATATCTCCTTAATCCCATGGCTATTGAACACTGCTTTGATACATTCTCTTAAAGTTTCTATTAAAAGTAATCAACTAAAGCTATGGAGTTTAAATTTAGGGCTATATTGCTTTATTGCATCCGTATTTGGAACATTTTTAGTTCGCTCGAATTTAATTGTATCTGTTCATAGTTTTGCAACAGACCCGCTTAGGGGACTATTTTTAATAATAATAATTGGGTATTTATTAGCCGTGACAGTGCGATTAAATATAAAAAGTATTTCAAATTTTAACGAAGACTCTTTTGATTTATTTAGTAAAGAAAGTTTTCTTTTATTAAATAACATATTTTTTATCTGCTCAGCACTAGTAGTCTTTATTGGAACGGTCTACCCTCTATTTAGCGAAATGATCCTTGAAACATCAGTATCAGTGGGTGCCCCATATTATAATTTTGCTTTTAATTTATTACTATCGCCATTAATTTTGTTTATGGCCTTTGCACCTCAGATTAGTTGGGGAAAACATGAAAAAAAAGATAAACAGTTACCCTATATTTTAGTCTTATCTTTAGTAATTTCTTTACTATCTTTTTACTTATTTGAAAATTTTTACTTTGCGCTAAGTGTCTTTATTACAGGTCCTTTATTTATAAAGAGTATTTTAGTTTTAAATACTAATGTGAAGAAAAATTTAAATTTTTATTCTCAATGGTTAGCACATTTAAGTATTGGCGTCTTTATAATTGCCGCTGTGTATACCGAGCAATTTGATTATGAAGAAAATTTGCTATTTGAAAAAAATATCTCTAATGAAATTGCACTTCAAAATAATAAAATTGCGATAATAAAAAATATTAAAGATGAAACCTTTCAAAATTATCAAAGAATATCAGTTGATTTATTAATTTCTGATGGACAACAGAATAGACAACTATCTCCTTCAAAAAATATCTATCAACCTTCTGGGCAAGTCACAAATGAGGTTAATACTACCAATGTCCTTTTTAGTCAGTATTATGCAACAATATCAACCATTGAAAGTGATCAAGTAGGTATTAATTTAGTTTATAAACCACTTATAAATTTATTATGGCTGAGTTCAATTATGCTAATTTTTTCAATATTCTTATCAATAGTTAAAAGAAAATGAAAAAAAATTTAATAATACCCGTGATGGGTGTAGTGGTACTAACTGTTTGTGTTTTTTTTTATTTAAATCAAACAACAGATAAGAACAACAAACAGGAAGAAATATCTAACTTAGTGTTTAAGACACCTGATTTTTATAACAATGAATTAATTGATGAAAAAGTAATGGGTGAATTTTATATTGTAAATTTTTTTGCATCTTGGTGTAAGCCATGTCTAGCAGAACATCCACTTTTAATGGAAATGAAAAAACAAGGAATAAAAATTATTGGTGTTAATTTTAGAGATGATGAAGAGAATTTTAAAGAATGGATTAAAGAACATGGTAATCCTTTTGAATACATCTTAAGGGATGATGGGACTATTGGTTATGAAATGGGTTTAATCGGGGTGCCAGAAACATATTTTATAAAAAATAAAATTATCCAAAAAAAAATACAAGGACCTTTGTTTTATGAAGATATCGAGCAATATTTATAAATTAATAATTACAATTGTAACAATTCATATGTCTGCGAATAGCTTTGCTAGCGTAAATGAATTAAGCGATTATTACAAAACAATTAGATGTTTGGTATGTGAGGGACAAAGCATACAAGAGTCTGACACAGAATTTGCTATAAATTTAAAAGAACAAATTCAAAAAAAATATAATTCTGGAATGACTGTTAATGAGATTGATGCAGAATTAGTAAAGGTTTATGGTGAGGAAATATCTTTTAATCCCCAAAAAAAACATTATCTGCTCTGGGGTACGCCTTTAATTATACTCTTCATAATTTTTATATTCATAAGAAATAAAATCAAATTTTTTAAAAAAACATAAGAGATATTATGGTAGCTATCTACCTAATCAGGTTATATTTATTAATCTTTAATCTTTTTCGTTCATTGGTTGGTAAATGTTTATTCAACTGTCTGTTAATCAGGCCGAACAAACCAATTATAATTAAAGTTAATAATATGAAATAAAAGCCAACAATTGGATAAGGAACAAAGGGATTAAAAGTCTTATCGGCAAAATAGCTAGCATAGTAAATTGCATCCCCTTTTTGTTGCCAAGCAGGAAAACCCGTAAAGAAAACCAATGTTGTTGCATGAAACATAAAAATTGCTTCATTGGTATAGGAGGGCCAAGCTAAACGAAGCATAGTTGGCCAGATAATACGTCTAAATTTTTTAATACCTGTAAAACCAAATGCATCCGCAGACTCTAAATCCTGACTTGGAACAGCACGCAGTGCACCGTAAAAAATTTCTCCTGCATAGGCAGATGTATTAAAAAACAAAACAATTAAAGCTCCTAACCAAGCCTTTGTGAGCCAACGTGTTTCAACGGTTACAACAAGAAATCCAAAATCAATATCAACTCCTAGCCTTGGTAAAAGTACAAATAAATCATACGCAAAGAAAAATTGAATGAATAAAGGCGAGCCTCTGAAAATAAAAATAAAAGCTCGACATGGAGCGTTTAACAAAAATAATTTTGAATTTTTTCCTAAAGCTAAAACAGTGGCGAAGAAAAAACCAAACAATAATGCTAACATTGCAAAATATATATTCCAAATCATACCCGAACCGATTAATACAAATTGCTCACAAAGTGTTATATCGGCTTTTGGTAAAAGTCTCTCTCCATACCCTATAGATCTAAGGCCGTAATCAGAGAGAGTTTGAAAACAGCTCGACATTAAACTTCCTTACCAGCCATAGTTGCTTGCCCTTTAGAAAGCCGTGTAGAAAGTTTGTCTAAAACGGATTGAGATAAATAAGTTAGAGATAAATAAAAAATCATCAGTACACCAAAATACCAAGCACGCCAATCAGGATGAGGGTATTCATATACGCCCGTTTTAATTCCACCTAGTTCTTTAGCCCAGTAGACGATGTCCTCAATACCCAAAAGAAATAGTAGCGGAGTTGCCTTGATTAAAATCATCCATAAATTTGATAGACCTGGCAGAGCATAAATCCACATTTGTGGAATAAGGATTCTTTTAAAAATTTGAGTTGATGAAAAACCATAGGCCTCTCCCGTTTCTATTTGAGCTTTTGGGACTGCACCCATAGCACCGGATAACACATTGCCCGCAAAGGCCCCAAATACAAAGCCAAAAGCAAGTAAAGCAAGAGAAAATCCATAAATGTCGTGTACCCATTCACTAGCTGTGTTCAAAGGGAGTTTTGCAGCTGCACAAACAACAAAATCGTTACCCTGCCTTACAGCCTCTGTAACATCGGAGCATAAAACTTTGTGGCGTAGATATTCAAAAGCCTGATCGAGCGCTATTGGAATGAATAAAAAGAAAACAATATCGGGTATGCCTCTTATCATTGCAAGATATCCTTTTCCAAAAGCTCGAACAATTTTTAAGGATGATCTAGCAGCAGTGGCTCCAGCAAATCCAAATGCCATCGCCAATGGAGCTGCCAATGAAAGCAAGCCCATCACAACAAAAAATGAATAATAAAACGACATGTGTTTTGCTGTAGTGACATAACATGATAACCACATTAACCCTTCAAGGGTTTTAGGGTCTGTGCAATAACTAAACATCCTGAAAATTCTCTGATTTATAAAATGTTTGTGGAAAAAAATCTTGAATTAAATTATTTCTTTTCCCTGTAATAACTTCATCGATGCCAAGCTTGCCAGCTAGTGGTGCATTGGTTATACCTGAATGCATAACTGCTAAATAAATTCCATAAATTTTTTGACCTTTAAGGCTTACAAGGCGGCCTATCTTTGGCCTTCCGTCAATGGGCAATGGTCTGCTACCAATTGTAAAATAATCTAAAACCATTTTTCCATTATAGTTGAGCCTATTTGCCATGTCTTGAACAAGTTTTTCAGCAGTTTCCTTCAGATTTTGCTCGTTGCTTGCGTCATCATCAAATTTTCCACCGATTATTAACCTGCCTTTGTCATCTTGCCGAGCATGGAAGTCAAAACTTGTGATTGGGTGATTTAATAAACTTGGTAACGGATTTGTATAAGCTAACAAACCTAAACTCGATCGCATCTCAAAATGAATATCTATGGTTGATAATAAATCAGGAGTGCCAAGTCCAGCAGTTATTACTACTTCATTATCATAAATAACTTCATCATCAGTTCTTACACCTGTAACCATATTGTTCTCGCAAAGCAACTCTTTAACATTAGCTTTTATTATTTTTGATTCACTTGCTTTGAAAAGTTCTTGTGTTGCCCTAACACCCTCAATAGCCAAGTCATCAATACCAAAGCCAGCGAAAGTTGGGCTGTTTATTAAGTTTGGTAAATGCTCCTGTAACTCTGATTTAGTTGATATTTTTACTGATTGGCCCCAACTTTGATGTTGTTTTATTGTTTGATGTAATTCTATCTCATCGAGGTCCCAAATAAATGCACCCTTAGAGGAATACTCTAAGTTTGAAATCTCATTTATTAATTTTGGCCAGTAATTCAAATTGGCTTGACGAAAAGAAGCATAACTTTTATCATTAATGGCATATCCATTAACCCAACCCCAAGTATTAGTAGTAGCTTGGTTTTTATCCCCTGGGAGATCAGATGATAAAACAGTAATTTGATTTACACCCTTTTGATGAGCATGGTACGCAAAAGATGCTCCTACAATTCCTGCACCAACTATAATCATTGTACATTGGACTTTATATTATCTTTGAGTGTTTATTGAATAAATAGTAAGAGAAATAAATATGAGGACGGGATAAGCGCCCTCATATTTTGTAATTCAAATTAAATAATCTTAAAAAGTTGCGGCTTCGAAACCAAACCACTTTTTAATTAGTGCATTTAACGATCCATCATCTTTCATAGAGCTTATGGCTGCATTCATTTTAGCTTTTAACTCACCATCAGACTCACGGATACCCATTCCAACACCACCACCTATAGAAACTTCTCCTATATTAGCGAATTCGCCATTTGACTCCGCAATAATGGATGCGAGGTAGTCACCATCAGCTAAAACAGCATCCGCTTCACCATTTTGTACTGCAGAAATTGTCTCTTCTGCTGTTGCAAATTCAACGAGGGTTGCTCCACTTTCAGCTACATAACCAGCTTGAATAGTTGCAGTTTGAGCTGCAATGACAGCACTATCTACATCAATGTCAGCACCACTCATGCCCATATAAACTGATGGAGACGGTGGAAAATAATCTTGTGTAAAGTCAATAACTTCATCACGCTCTGCTGTAATTGACATACCAGCAATAATTGTATCATAGTTACCAGATACTAAATTAGGAATGATAGAATCCCACTCGTTTATAACCCAAACGCAATCTAGATTTGCACGAATACAAAGCATGTCGCCAACATCTTTTTCGAATCCATCAACTTCGCCATTATCATTAATAAAGTTATATGGAGGATAAGCTCCCTCAGTGCCCATTCTTACGGTGTCAGCATAAGCAGAACCAACTAAAAAAAGCAAAGTAAATGCCGATAGTATTGTTTTTTTCATAATTTTCTCCTTGTTCTTCCTCTATTACTTCGAATAAATATCTCGTAAAATATAAACTAAAATAGAGTAAATAGATAAACTTTTTATAAAATCGCTAAGATTATTTGATAGATTATGATGAATAAATCAAATCTGCATTGATTATACTACCGTTTTGAATGTCAATATTTTGATATCGAATATTTCCTTTAATTTTTGCTGTTGACTTTATAAATAGGTCTTTGACTTGAATATCACCGTCAACTTCGCCCTCAATTGTAATAGTGTTAGCAGAAATAGTTCCCTTAACATAAGAACCTGGTTTTAAATTTATTGTTGATGACTTTAAAGTACCAGTTAAGTGTCCACCAAAATCTATGTAGTCTGTAGACTCAAGAGAGCCATTTATTTTTACATCTTTCGCTAAACTTGATTGATTTATATTAGTTTCAGTGTCAAAAACAAATTCTGTTTTCAATTCAGGTTTTTTTTCACTAGATCCAAATAACGACATTAATCATCACCCTCTTGATTTTCATTAACTTCATCCTCTTTAATTTCGTCAGTAGTAACTGATGAGTAAGATTGGACACTGCCTCTGTGTCTTAAAGTCCCCTGAATTTTTGCACCGTAACTTACTTGTAATGAAGAGTATTCGATTACTCCTTTGATGTTTCCAGATTTATTAATGGTCAAATACTCCTCTGAATTTATCTCGCCATCAACGTTCCCAGAGATAGTAATATCTTGGCCTAACATATCTCCACTAAATGCACCTTTACCGTTAATGTTTATATTTGAAGATTTTAGAGTTCCAATAAAAGTTCCGGAAATATCTGAGGTTTCTGCACCCTCTATTCGTCCGTCAATTCTTACACCAGAGCCTATGTTAACAGCTTTAGCATCATTATCTATTGGAGTAGATTGAATTTCATCATTTGCTGACTCAGAATTATTATCATTCATATTATCATCTTAGCACAATCTAAATATTCATAAAATCTAAATTATTTTCTAAAATTATTGAATTGATTGGGTTTTTAAAGCTAATAAATGATATTATTGAATATATTTAATATAATTTAACAAATTTGTTATTAGATTTGATTTTTTTAGCAATATCTTTGAAATCGAAAAAATGAAATATTACTAAATGATGAAAATACTAGAGTTAAATCAGATAGAAAAAAAATTTGGTGATAACAGAGTTTTAAATGGGATTAATCTTACAGCCAATCAAGGAGATGTAGTAAGTATTATCGGAAGTTCTGGTTCTGGAAAAAGCACTATGCTTCGCTGTGTAAATTTCCTTGAAACACCAGATAGTGGAACTGTAGATGTATGTGGTGAAATTATTAACTGTCGAGATGAGAATTTAAAAAAACCAAGTAAGGATTTACAGTCGAAAATTACTTTAATTAGAAGAAAATTGGGTATGGTTTTTCAAAGCTTTAATCTTTGGTCTCATATAAATATCTTAGATAACATAACTGAGGCTCCTATAAATGTTTTAGGAATTGATAAAGGGACTGCTGAAGAAGAGGCAATGATGCTTTTAAAGAAAGTAGGTATCGAGGACAAAGCAAAAGATTATCCTGCACATCTATCAGGTGGTCAGCAACAAAGAGCAGCAATAGCGAGGGCTCTCGCCATCTCTCCAGAAATATTATTGTTTGATGAACCAACTTCATCACTTGATCCTGAATTGGTAGACGAGGTTTTGACTGTTATACGTAATTTAGCTGAACAGGGAAAAACAATGTTAGTTGTAACTCATGAGATGGAATTTGCTCGAAAAGTTTCAAATAATGTAATTTTTCTTCATGATGGCCTTGTAGAGGAAGAAGGACATCCTGACACAGTTTTCACAAATCCCCAGTCTGAGCGTTGCAGAAATTTCTTATTTAATAGACGCGAATAATAATATTTTATAATTTGTCACAGTGAATTCATTACTACTATTCTTGTTAAGACTACTTGACTTTTACACACTTATTGTATTTTTTTATGTGGTAGTATCTTGGCTGTTTCACTTTAATATACTAAATAGTCAAAATGTTTTTTTATGGAGAGTTTATGAGACTTTTAAAAAGCTTACAGATCCTCCTCTAAATTATATTCGAAAGTATCTTCCTAACTTTGGAGGAATAGATATTTCGCCAGTGCTATTAATATTAATTATTTATTTATTTAAGGATTTATTAATTGAATATTGGCCAAGAGGGCAATAAGGGGAGAAGCAAAAATGGCAGACATAATTGATGGAAAAGCTTTCGCAGCAAAAATAAGAGCGGAGGTTAAAAATGACACAGAAAAATTAATCAATGAAAAACAAGTAAATCCCTGTTTAGCAGTGGTGTTAGTTGGTGAAAATCCTGCCAGTAAAGTGTATGTGGGTCAAAAATCAAAAATGGCTGCAGAGTGTAATATAAAAACTAAAGATTTCAAATTAGATTCAAGCATAGCTCAAGAGACGCTACTGAAGTTGGTTGATGAACTAAATAACGATAGTTCAGTCCATGGCATATTAGTGCAATTGCCGCTGCCCAAACAAATTGATGAGAGAAAAGTGATTGATACAATTACAGTTGAAAAAGACGTCGATGGTTTTCATGCTATTAATGCAGGCAGACTATCTATTGGAGGTGCAATGTTAAAAAAAGCTTTTATTCCATGCACTCCATTAGGATCTCTATTGCTTTTAAAAGATAGGGTTGAAGATTTGAGAGGAAAAAATGCAGTTGTGATTGGAAGATCAAATATCGTTGGTAAGCCAATGTCTCAACTTTTAATTGAGGAGTCTTGCACAGTGACAGTAGTCCACTCTAAAACTAAAAATATAGAACAAGTATGCGCTCAAGCAGATATTATAATAGCAGCCATTGGTAGGGCTGAGATGATTGATGCAAATTGGTTAAAAGAAGGTGCCGTTGTCATTGATGTTGGAATAAATCGAATATCTATTAAGAAAGAAGATGGAAGTGAGGGAAGTAAAATTGTAGGTGATGTAGATTTTGAAAGTGCATCTACAAAAGCTTCTATGATTACTCCAGTACCTGGGGGTGTCGGACCAATGACAATAGCCTGTCTTTTAAGAAATACAGTTACATCTGCATACAGATTTGCAGGTTTGGATGATCCAAGAGAAAACTAATTAGAATTTTTAATTTTGTTTTTTTTTAATCTTAATGCATTAAGCTTTATAAAACCTTCTGCATCATGCTGATCGTAATTTGAAGACTCAAAGGTTGCGAGGTCTTTGTCATACAAACTATTAGGTGACTGTCTTCCAGTAACAATAACATTGCCTTTATATAGAGCTAACTTTACTCGCCCATTTACTTTTTTCTGTGTGGAGTCGATTGCTTTTTGAATCATCACTCTCTCTGGAGCAAACCAATAACCGTTATAAACTAATCGTGCATACTTAGGCATGAGTTCGTCTTTAGTAAAAACTTCTTCTCTATCCAGAGTAATGCTTTCCATGGCACGGTGAGCTTTTATAAGAATTGTTCCACCCGGTGTTTCATAAACACCGCGTGATTTAATTCCTACATATCTGTTCTCAACAATATCAACCCTTCCAACTCCATTAGTAGCTCCTAACTTATTTAACTTTTCTAATAAATTGAAAGGGGATAGTTTTTTCCCATTTATAGCAATGGGATCACCATTTTTAAATTGAATAGTTATTACTGTTTCTTTATTAGGGGCTGACTGGGGGCTTTTAGAAATACCAAACACATTTTCAGGTGGTCGTTTCCAAGGATCCTCAAGAATTTTTCCCTCTGCTGATCGATGTAATACATTTGCGTCAACACTATAAGGCGACTCTTTTTTATTGTGTTTCATGATAGGAATTTTATTTTTGGCTGCGAATTCCAATAGTTTTGTTCTTGACGATAAGTCCCATTCTCTCCAAGGTGCAATAACTTTTATTTTTGGCTCTAATGCGTAGTATGAGAATTCAAAGCGAACCTGATCGTTTCCTTTTCCTGTAGCGCCGTGGGATACGGCATTGGCTTTTTCTTTTTTGGCAATTTCAATCTGTCTCTTTGCAATCAGTGGTCGGGCAATAGATGTGCCTAAAAGATACTCACCCTCATAAATTGTATTGCAACGGAACATTGGAAAAACATAATCACGAACAAATTCTTCTTTTAAATTTTCTATGTATATTTTTTTTGCACCAAGTTTTTTTGCTTTTATTTTAGCCTCAGTTAACTCAGCTCCTTGACCAAGATCTGCAGCGTAAGCAATGACGTCAGCGTTATATTCTGTTTGTAACCATTTTAAAATGACACTTGTATCTAATCCGCCCGAATAGGCTAAAACAATTTTATTTTTCATTTTCTTAGCAGTCTTGTTTAAGAGAATTATATGCGCTAGTAAAACCTATGAGCGTATATGTATCTGTTGTTTTCGTTCCTTTTTTTGAATAACCGACAACTGTCATTTCTTTTCCAGCTTTTAAGGCTTTAATAATGGCAGTATCATCTGACATCGACCAAGCGGAGTCATCTTCTCCAAAGAATTGATAATTATTTGAGTCAATAGTCACCTTTACGTATTTTTGAGTGTCATAGGGATAACCTGCGTCTATTCTTACATATTCAGCCCTGCCCTCTTTAAAAACATAAAAGATTACAGCTCCTCTGATTTTGTAATCGCCCTTTTCTGATGTTGGGACTTGAAAAATAGAGCATGTTTTGTTGTTTATTTTTTTAAAAGACCATTTGCCATGCTCAAAATTTATTGAGTGATTAGCGAACGCATTACTAATTAATAGGCTCAAGCCTAAGACTAAATATGATATTTTTTGTTTAAACATGCTGATTTGATGTCAGAGAATATACCAATTAAGATTGTTTTTTAAAATAATAAATGCAAAGATAATAATTGGATAGATTATGACGAAAGTGAAAAATCCCTTTGTGGATGCATTAAAAAATATAGCCGAAAGACAAGATATTCAGAGTTTTAAGAAAATTTTTGATTATTTTGGTCCTAGACTAAAATCTTTTTTAATGAAATCTGGTGCAGATGAAGCCATTGCAGAAGAGATAATTCAGGAAACCATGACCATAATCTGGACCAAAGCTGATTATTATGACTCCTCTGTGGCATCCCCAAGTACATGGATTTATACTATCGCTCGAAATAAAAAAATTGATATTTTAAGAAAAACAAGAAAAGCCATTTTAGAGGATATTGATACCGCCATATTACCCCCTGTAGAGTCGAAAGCTGATGAAAATATAGAGCACGATCAAAAATTTGAAATAGTTGCAAAATATTTAGATGACCTTCCAAAGGATCAATTGGATCTATTAAAAATGAATTTTTTTGAAGAAAAGTCACACGGAGAGATTGCAGAAATCACGAAAATCCCTTTAGGTACAGTAAAATCAAGGATTAGACTAGCTTTAGAGAAGATCCGCGGCAAATTGGAACAAGATGGCAGTATGGCTAATCTAATATCTGACAACGAAAGTATGGTTAACTGATGACTTACGAAATACTCAGTACACCTGTAAACTCTCCAGCGAGTCTTTTATTTAAGCAATGTTTAGCTGAAATTGACCCTGAAAATAGATTACTCAACTCTGCCATGAACGAGGTAGGAGGTTATTTTTTAAACAGAACTGAAGAAACCCCCCTTTCTAATAATTTATGGGATAGGGTTTTAGATCAAACAAAAAACGTTAAATCCCCATCTAAAATAAGTGATGAGTACGATCCATTACTTAGCCAATTACCCATTACTCTTAGAAGTCATCTAAAAAATAATGAGGTTAAATGGAAATCTTTTAAGGATGTTAAAGTTGCATCACTTCTTCCAAAAGAAAATAATGAGAAGTTAGAACTTATCCACGTGATGCCTGGAGCTAAAATTCCTCAACACACTCATGAAGGAAATGAAAGTTTTTTAGTATTGCATGGATCTTACAGTGATGAGTACGGAAGTTATAAACAAGGCTCTGTTCAGGTTAGAAGTGATGATCACGACCACACACCTGTTGGTCACGCACAAACCGGATGTATTGGTTTAGCTTACACCCATGGCAAAATCAAATTCTCTGGTAAATTTGGTAAGCTGCTTAACCTAATAGCAAATTAATTTAAATCTAGATAATATATAATATGTGTGCTGGGGCGATACCCGCCGTTAACATTAATCTTAAAATGAAATAGTCTGTTTGTATTATTTTTTCTTTAAAATAAAAAAAGAAATCAAAACATAAAACGATGAAGTAGCCAATAATAAAAAGCCCAATCGTTTCATCAAATTTTAAATCAAAGGCTAACACTAAAAATGCATAAACTGCAGGGCAGACACTAAATAAAATTGCAATGTTATTTTTTGATTGAAGATAAACACCCCAATACACGGCACCTAGAAACGACATGATTACTGCAGAATAATAAACAAACATATCCTTATCAAAATCAAGAAAGATTAAATCGATATTATAAAAACAAAGGTAAAAAGGTATTAAACCAGGAATACCAACTAAATAAATCATCTCAGTTTATTTTTTTATTGGATTTTGATCTAAGAAAACGCTTAATAATATCAATAACTTTTCCCCAATCTGAAACATTTTTTTGTTTAAGTATCCTAACTGAGGAATACCATTTTGTATATTTATAATCGTTAAACCATCTCCAATCTGAATTATAATTTAAAAGTAATATACAATTTATATTTAAGAACCCACACAGATGTACAAGGAATGTATCAGTAGTTAAAATTATGTCGAAATCATTTAATTTATTTGCAATATCATAAATTGGTAAATGTCCAATGTCTTCAACATTTTCGTACCTTTTAACGTACAACTCAAAATGTGGGTTAATCTTATAAAACTTTATTTCATTTATAGAAAAAATACTTTGAAAAATATCAGACTTGATTGACCTATAAGAGTCTCGAAAATATGATGGATTCCCCGAATGGGCAAAACCAACTTTACTTATATTATGTCTTTTTTTATAATTATTTGTATATCCAAATTTCTCAAGGGGTATCTCCTTATAAGTCGATCCAAGAGTGTTAATAAGACTTATTAATGATATCTGAAAATCATAGTTTTCATGATTAACATCATCATATTTGAAAATTTTTATATCTGTATAAAATTTCTTAAAAAACTCAAACAACTGACTCTGTACAACAAAAGTTATATCAGAACTATGTTCCTTGAGTAACTTTATATACCTAGCGAAATTTAATGTGTCACCAATACCTTGTTCAGACCAAATTAATATTTTTTTATTTTGTATTACATCAAGACTTCTAATTGATGGTATTTTAGTAAATAATTTATTTTTTGCTTCATGCCCATCAAATCTGTTATTCCAATATTTAAAACCATTTTTAAAGTCTTTTAATTGAAGAAAACAAAATCCCAAATCAAAAGCATAAGCACTGTTGAAATTAATATCTAATGATTTTTGAATAAACCATCTAGCTGCCCTAGGTTTCGATAGACATAAAAGTATATTTCCAACTGCAAATAATCTTTGATCATAATTACTTTTATCTCTTAGGAGTTTTCTTGAGTAAAAAAAAACTTTTGAGATATTATGTGTTTTAAAATAGCTCTTAATTAAGATATCATATAATTGGATTTGAGATGATTGTTCTTCATAATTTAATAATTTTTTAGCACAATCAATACATTTTTGAAAATTCTCATCTAAATAATCTAAGTATAGTTGTCCTATGTTAGATAAATATTGTTTTTGTGAGGCTTGAATTTGACTGAGAAAAATTTTTAATTTTTCTCTTTGTTTTAGAGTGAAATATAAGATCAGCAAATTATTAATAATGCTATCTCTAGTTGGAAGCAATATAAATGCCTCCTCTAAGTTATCTATCGCTTTAACTAATTGACCTTTATTTTGAAATTCTTGGCTCTTGATAAATAATTCCTTTGCTTGTTGCAGATTACCTTCTGTTGGAAATTTGTTCATATAAATTAAATTAAAAAAATAATCATATTCTATAAATCATTTAGAATAAATCTTATCAATCTGTTTAGCCAAATCTAAATCTCTTTGGGTAACTTGCTGAACATCATGAGAAATAAGGGAGATGATGACAGAGCCGTAGTTTAAGATTATCTGGGGATGATGATTTTTTTTTTCAGATAACATTGCGACTTCACAGGTAAAAGCAAGGCTTTTTCGGTAATTTTTAAATTCAAAAGTGTTTGTTAACCTACCTTCACTGTCTTTTGACCAATTAGTCATATTACTCATGGTGCTGGTGATGGGTTATTTTCATGAACATCATTAATTTCATCAATTATTTCTTTTGAAAGTTCTATATCAGCTGATTTTATATTCTCTTTTAGCTGATTCATTTTAGTAGCTCCTATGATATTACTTGTCACAAAATCTTGTTGGTTAACAA
This sequence comes from uncultured Alphaproteobacteria bacterium, assembly GCA_902516235.1. Classification (GTDB taxonomy): domain Bacteria; phylum Pseudomonadota; class Alphaproteobacteria; order HIMB59; family HIMB59; genus HIMB59. The sequence goes on along the minus strand of CABXXO010000012.1, from coordinate 10,702 downwards.
ATGCTAGTGATAATTCAGAAGGGGTAAAGCCGTGATTTTCCGCAATTTTACAATATTGATCTGTTGCATTAATTGATCTTTCATTAGTATACCTGGTCCAATCATTCCAAATTGTAAGTCTGGCTCCTTCAGGTTTTTTGGAGTTTCGATATTTACCTGTCAACACTCCGCAAGCTAAAGGAGAGTATGCTAACAAGCCTACCTGATCTCTTATGGATATTTCAGACATACCTACTTCATAGGTACGATTTAACAAACTGTAAGGGTTTTGCACAGACATAACCCTAGGTAAATTTTTATAATTTGACAAATTAATATAATTAGAGAGACCATATGGTGTTTCATTAGATAACCCTAAATATCTAATTTTCCCTTGATCAACAAATTTTTTTGCTGTCTCCAAAATTTCTTCAAAGGGCGTCCATTCTTTTTCTTCCTTATAATTTTTATATCCTAATTTTCCAAAAAAATTTGTTTTCCTTTCTGGCCAATGCAGCTGATAAAGGTCAATGTAATCTGTCTGAAGTCTTTTTAAACTCCCCTCCAGTGCTTCGCTAAAATGTTTCTCATGAAATTGAAGACCACCTCCTCTTATCCATCGCACGTCAGGGCCAGCGACCTTTGATGCTAAAATTATTTTCTCTCTGTTATTTTTTTGTTTAAACCAATTTCCAATAATCTTTTCAGTAGCACCGTAGGTATTTTCTTTGCCTTTTACTGAGTAATATTCTGCTGTATCAAAGAAGTTCACTCCTTGTTCCAAGGAGTAATCCATTTGCTCAAATGCGTCATTTTCGGTATTTTGTTCGCCCCAGGTCATTGTCCCCAAACAAATAAGGCTTACTTGAAGGTCTGAATTTCCTAAGGTTCTGAATTTCATAAAATATTCATACGGTTTTACTTGAAAAATATCAAGATAATAGCCATATTAAGTTTATAAAGGAGAAAAAATGGTTGAATTGAAACAAAATACCTATTCGCAGTCACAATCTACAGCTATAGATCAGGGACTTAGAGATTATATGATGAAAGTCTATAATTACATGACTTCTGGTTTAGCTATTAGTGGTCTAGTAGCATGGGGATTTTCTCAGTCTCCTACTTTAATGGGGGCTATTTATGGCACAGCACTTCAATGGGTTGTTATGCTTGCTCCACTTGGATTTATTTTCTTTTTAGGTGCAAGATTACAAAAGATGTCACTTTCTGCAGCTCAAATGACATTTTGGGCTTTCGCTGCAGTGATGGGAATATCACTTTCTTATATATTCATAGTTTTTACGGGCGTGAGCATAGTTAGAGTATTTTTAATAACTAGCTGTACTTTTGCTGCGATGAGTATTTACGGATATACAACGAAGCGAGACCTAACCAAATTTGGTTCTTTTCTTATGATGGGCCTCATAGGAATTATAATTGCTAGTATTGTAAACCTATTTTTACAAAGTTCAGCGATGCAATTTGTGATTTCATGTGTGGGTGTATTGGTGTTTGTAGGATTAACTGCATACGATACACAAAGAATTAAATCAACTTATTACCAGGTTGCTGGAACTGCTTTTGCAGGAAAGGCTGCCATCATGGGTGCACTGACATTATACTTAGACTTTATAAATCTGTTCATAATGTTGATGCAGTTATTTGGTCAAAGAAGATAATAAAAGCTTCAATTTAATTTTAAGGGGTCGTTACGGGCCCCTTTTTTTTTACTAGTTTTACATATCAATTATTATATTTCTCATTAAGATCCTCGCGTGATTGGATATATCCTAGCTATTGGTGCTGCAGCTACTTGGTCTATGGTGGCTTTATCAGCAACTAGAATTGTTAGATATTTTGGGAGCTATAATTATAACCTATTAAGACTATTAGGTATCATAGTCCTGTTCTTACCCTACGTTATTTTTAATTGGGATCCTATATATTTTGATAATTCAATATTTATAGCAATTTTCTTATCTTCTGTTGTTGGCATTATAGTAGGAGATACATTTTTATTTATTTGCCTTAAAAGACTAGGTCCTAGAAGACAGGCTTTATTGTTTTCCTTACAAATTCCTTTTACAATTATCTTAGCAGAAATTTTTTTACAAACGCTACCCTCAATCATCGAACTGATTGGTTGTTGTTTAATTTTTTTCGGGATAATAGTTGCAATTCAATTTAACCGAACAATTCCTGATGATGACTTGGAAAATATTCAGGGAAATAAATATGTAGGGTTATTTGCAGGTGCGGGACTTGCTCTTTGCCAAGCTATCGGTATCATTCTTATGAAGCCTGCTCTTGAAGCAACAGATCCTATTATTGTATCTTATGTAAGAGTTATAACTGCGGCAGTATTAATGTTTTTCAGCTTAGGGTTTTTAAAAAATAATAATCTTTTAGAAAAAATGAAAGATGTCAAAAAAACTTTGTACAGTATTTTTCTAGGTTTTATGGGCATGGGTGTAGGTATGACAATGTTGATTATTGCACTTAAGAATGGTGACCCTGGAATTATTTCAACATTATCGAGCACGATGCCTATAATGATTATTCCAATATTATGGATTGTAACTAAAAATTATGCAGGTCATTTGGCGGTGATTGGAGCTTCTTTGACTTGCTTTGGGGCAGGTATTATTTTTTTAAGTTAATCAGAACCTTTTTCTACATTAACTATTTTAAGCTCTTTTGTTTTTTTAATTTGTGTTTGCAGGATTTTATTCAGGGGGTCTCTACCTAAATATTTTTTAAATTTTTTCTGACTTTGCGCTGCTTTATCTGTATTGCCCTCGGTGATTGCAACTAACGCATCTCTTAAGTGGTCTAAGCCCTTTTGTTCATTGGAAGATTTGTAGCGCATATATGCAGCACGCGGATAAATAAAAAGTTTAGTAAAGGCATAAGAAAATAAAATTAAAAGAATTATAAAAGTGATCAAGACAAAAAGAAATTGAACAATGGGTATGTCTAATTGCCATATACCTAAAACAAGAGACAAGTTGCCAGCATTGTTAAACAAGTAAAAAAGAGTACCGTAACCAGTGACAAAAATTATTAAAATTATCAGTAGCCTTATCATTAGATCATATTCTCTAAAAAATTTTGATTATCATTGTAGGTTTGCGCGAGCTGGTAAGACGATTTAAAAAATATTTTTTGGTTGGAATTTAATTTCTCGTATTCGATTATTGCCTTTGCATATTGTCGATTATTCACCGCATTTATAAATGATGGTAAAGGCTCTGATGAATTTTTTGTAATTTGAACTTCAAAAATGTTCTCGATAATTTTTTTAAACCACTGAAAATTGTTTTTTTTCATAAACTCTTTTTGTACGTATTTATTTTCATTAATTTGTAGTTGCTGAATTGAATATGTATAATCGGGGATTATAAGTAGTTCCTCAAATTTTTCATTTTTAAAAAATAAATATTGATTTTGAAGTTTTTGAATATGTTTATTTCGAATTTGTTGTTGATCAATATTAATAATAATTTGATTGATAGATAAAATTAATTCATATGCTTCATCATTGGATAGAGTAATTTGTTGAGGTTCTGGCTCAGGCTGAACTATTGTGGTCTGTGGTATATTTTGAATATTTTGTGCTAGTTCTAGTATTAAAGACTCGAGGCGATCAACTTTATCTTCGAGCTCTTTATTATTTAAGTCATTAACCAAAGGTTCCTCTTTTTCAATAACTGGTATTTGAGTTTCTTGCTTTGACTCACTAAACTGAGGTATATCCAATAACAATAGGTTATTTCGATACAAGTAGCCTGCGCCAATAGTAATTATGATTAAAAAGATAATAATTAAAAAAAGATTTCGTTGAAGAAAGCTTTTTTTACTGTCATTTTTTTGATTTTCAGACATCCAATAAGAATCTATATTTTTTTATAATAATGAAAGTTTTAGCAATAGAAAGTTCTTGTGATGATACTTCAATATCCATTGTAAATGATGATAAAAACATTGAGTTTCTTGAAACTATTAATCACAGAAAATTTCATAAAGATCATGGTGGCGTCATACCAGAAATGGCAGCAAGACAACATTTAGAAATCTTAGATTTATTAAGCAAATCTATCAAAAAAATTAATTTCTCAAATGTTTCGGCAATTGCTGCAACATTTGGACCTGGATTAATTGGAGGATTAATTGTTGGATCGTCTTTTGCAAAAGGTTTGTCAATATCTAAGAACATTAAACTTATTCCGATCAATCACCTCCAAGCTCATTTATTATCCCCTCGACTCGTATCTGATATTAAATTTCCATATTTATGTTTGCTTGTCTCTGGGGGGAACACTGCATTAGTCTTAGTTAAAAGTTCTAATGAATTTATTACTCTGGGATCGACTATCGATGACTCTGTAGGTGAGTGTTTCGACAAAGTCGCTAAAGGCTTAGGATTGGGTTATCCTGGTGGCCCAGAAATAGAAAAGTTAGCCATTGGAGGCAATAATAAAAAATTTAAACTCCCGATGCCTCTAACACAAAAAACCAATTGTGATTTTTCTTTTTCAGGATTAAAAACGTCAGCTTTAGATCTTATAAGAAAAAATAAAAAAACAAAAGTGTTTTTGAAAGATTTCTCAGCTTCGTTTCAAGACACCATTTGTAAAGTATTTGAAATTAAAATTTTAAATAGCCTTGCACAATTAAAAAAAGATAATATTACAATCAATGATTTTTCTATTTGTGGTGGGGTAGCAGCAAATAAATATTTAAACACTGAACTTAGAAGATTCATTGCAAGTAAAGAGCTCGATTTCCATCAGGTGCCTTTATCCTTATGTACTGATAATGCTGGAATGATAGGTTGGAATGCTATTGAAATTATGAAGACTAGAAAAATCAAATTAAATAATTACAATGTCAGACCTACACCCAACATATTGATACATGAACACTTCTAAAAATTATTGGCTCCTTAAATCAGAACCTAGTTCCTGGTCTTGGGAACAACAAAAAAAGAAAAAAACCGAACACTGGGATGGTGTAAGAAACTATCAAGCAGCTAGCAATATGAAAAAGATGAAAAAAGGAGATGAATGTTTGTTTTATCACTCTGTTACAGAAAAGGCTATTAAGGGGATTGTTAAGGTCACTAAAGAATATTATCCAGATCACACAGATAAAAAAGGAAGATTTGGTATGGTTGATGTAACCTATGTAAGAGGCTTAAAAGAAGTTTATCTATCTGAAATAAAAGCAGATCCTTTTTTTCAAGACTTTCCCCTTGTAAAACAAGCTCGGTTAAGTGTGATGCCTGTTACTTTGAGACAATGGAAAAAATTAATGAAAATGAGTGAAAAAAATGAGAGAATTTAAATTATCTAATCCCCTTTTGTCTCAAGATCAGTACGAGGAAATGTATGCTGAATCATTCAATAATAAAGAACAATTCTGGTCTAAGATTGCAAGATCACAACTCTCTTGGTTTAAAGATTTCACTAAAATTAAAAATACTAATTACGATGGAGATGTATCTATCAAGTGGTTTGAGGATGGAGAATTAAATGTTTGTTATAACTGCGTGGATAGATATGCAGAAACACAACCCGAAGAAATAGCAATTATTTGGGAGGGTGATGAGACCAGTCAAAACAAAACTTACACCTACAAAGATTTAAAATCAGAAATAAGTAAATTTTCTAATGTTTTAAAAAAACTTGGCGTCCAAAAAGGTGATGTTGTCACAATTTATTTAACTATGATTCCTGAAGTTGCATTTGCTATGTTGGCTTGTGCAAGAATAGGGGCAATACATTCTGTTATATTTGGAGGCTTCGCTCCGGAGTCAATTGCAGGACGCATTAAAGATTGTAAATCTAAGTTTATTATTACTGCTGATGAGGGAATTCGTGGTGGTAAAATAATTCCATTAAAGAAATACATTAATACAGCATTAGAGGACTGTGATGACTCTATAAAAACTTTAGTAGTTCGGTACACGAATACTAAAGAAGACTTACATCAGGTTAACAATTTTTATTACGATGAATTAATTAAAGAAGTAGATGATCAATGTGAGTGCGTTTCTATGAACGCTGAGGACCCTTTGTTCATTTTATATACTTCTGGTTCTACTGGTAAACCTAAAGGTGTTCTTCATACCACTGGAGGATATCTAGTCTATGCTTCCTTTACACATAAATATTCTTTTGATTATCACACTGGGGATGTTTATTGGTGCACTGCAGATGCCGGTTGGATCACAGGACACTCTTATTCTGTTTATGGCCCTCTAGCAAATGGCGGCACAACATTACTTTTTGAAGGTGTTCCTAACTATCCAGATTTTTCAAGATTTTGGGAAGTTTGCGAAAAATATAAAGTCAATATTTTTTATACCGCCCCTACAGTGTTAAGATCTTTGATGAAAGAAGGTAATTCTTATATTGAAAAATGTGATTTAAGTTCTTTGAGAATTTTAGGAACAGTTGGGGAGCCAATTAATCCAGAAGCTTGGAATTGGTATTCGTCGATTGTTGGTAAGGATAAATGTCCTGTGATTGATACTTGGTGGCAGACAGAAACAGGAGGGCATCTGATTTCGCCAATACCTGGTGTCTCAAAGCTTAAACCTGGCAGCGCAACTCAACCATACTTCGGGATTGATGCCGCAATAGTTGACGATAATGGAAATGTTTTAGAAGGTGAGTGCGAAGGTAAACTTTGTATTTTAGATAGTTGGCCGGGACAGATGCGAACAGTTTATGGAGATCATCAGCGTTTTATTGATACATATTTTAGCCAATTTAACGGAAAATATTTTACAGGAGATGGATGTCGAAGAGATAAAGACGGGTTTTATTGGATTACTGGAAGGGTAGATGATTGTATAAATGTTTCTGGGCATTTGCTTGGGACAGCTGAAATTGAAAGTGCTTTTGTTGAACATGAATTAGTTTCTGAAGCAGCTGTTGTAGGCTACCCCCATGACATCAAAGGACAGGGAATATATGCCTATGTCACCACTAATACGGGAGTTGAAGTAAATGATAATTTGAAGAAAGAGCTTATACAATGGATAAGACAGAAAATAGGTCCTATAGCTACGCCAGATAAATTACAATTTTCACCAGGTCTTCCAAAAACTAGATCAGGTAAAATTATGAGAAGAATTCTAAGAAAAATAGCATCAAAAGAGCAAGACCAACTTGGTGACATTTCAACATTAGCAGACCCAAATGTTGTTCAATCTTTAATAGACGGGTCTAAAGATATCTAATCAATCTGATATTATAAATATATATACCTCGATCAAAAAGATTGAGCAAGGGGATACTATTGATAGTGTTATAAAAACCTACCCAGAAATAAAAAGAAATTTTCTATTTTTAATACTGCAGGAATATTATAGAAACTATGAAAATCACAATATAATACTTACAAAATATATAAATGATAATACTCCAAAAAATATATTAATACTTTTAAAAATAAGTCTAACATTATTAAATTTTTCTAATAAACCACATTATGCAATTGTAAATGACGCTGTGGAAGCTAGTAAAAATTTAAATAAAGAAAAATTAGTGAATGCTGTTTTAAGGAATATTTTAAGGAATATAAGTGAAATAAATTATAAAAAGTATATTTATCCTAATTTCAAAAAAATACTTGATAAAATATTTTCAAGTAAATCCATAAGAGATTATTTATATGATACATTATTTTTAAAACCTAAAAATTATCAGATAAGTTTATTGGATAAGAAAAATGCTCTTTATGGTAAAAGAGTATTAGCTTTAGAAAAAAAGATATTTAAGGGATGTTTTGTTCAGGATATTGGTAATTTTGAAGTCATTAATTCTATACATAAATTTTACAAAGATAAGAATTTAATTGATATATGTGCTGCACCTGGGGGTAAAAGCATATTACTACAGTCTCTAGGATTTAATATATTAGCAATAGATAAATCTCAAAGTCAGATAAATAAATTTGAAGAAAATATTAGTCGCTTAAATGTCAAAATGAATATTCAAAAGATAGATTTTCTTAAGAAAAAATTTAGTGATAAGTTTAATTCAATTTTGTTGGATGCCCCATGCAGTGCTTCAGGGACCTTTAGAAGAAATCCTGATGTCACAGTAAAAATAGACCAATCTAAAATGAAAAAATACCAGAAAACGCAAATAGAAATGGTTGAAAGATCTCTAAAAATACTAAATATCAGAGGTTTTTTAGTCTATATTGTTTGTTCGTTTCACCCCTTTGAGACAATCGATGTCATTGATAAAATTATGCAAAAACATAAAAATATTAAGATACATAACATAAAGTCAGATAAAATGATAAAAAGACAAAACGGATATTTTATTAACCCTCTTCGCTTTAAAGACTTTGGAGGTTCAGATATCTTTTTTGTTTCTGTTTTAGAAAAAATTAAATGAAAACAATAATATCCCCATCAATTTTAGGTGGATCATTTTCAAATATGGAAAAAATTATCTCAGATCTTGATGAATCAAGAGCAGAGTATATACATTTTGACGTAATGGATGGTGATTTTGTTCCAAATTTAACGTTTGGGCCGCAATTTATTTCAGATCTAAGACTAAAAACAAAAAAAATTTTTGATGTGCACTTGATGATTAGAAGAGTTAATAATTTTTTGGATAAATATGTTGAAGCAGGTTCAAATATAATAACTTTTCATCATGAAATTGATGAAAATTTAAATGATCTTATTTATAAAATTAAAAAACTTAATATAAAAGCAGGAATTGCTATAAAACCTAAAACACATTGGGAAGAAATTAAAAAGTATTTACACACTGTTGACCAAGTAATTGTTATGACGGTAGAGCCTGGTTTCAGTGGGCAATCATTTATGGTCGATCAGATAACTAAAATAAAAGATATATCTCAGTATATTAAGGAAAATAATTTAGATGTTAACATTGAAATTGATGGTGGCATTAATTATGAGACTGGTAAGCTTTGTTTAGATGCTGGTGCTAATATTCTTGTCGCAGGATCTTTTTTATTTGAACAAGAAAATTTAATATCAGCAACAAATAAACTGAATGATTTTTTTAATTAATGGTTAAAAATAAAAATGCCCTCATATCAGTTTTTGATAAAACCAATCTTGATAAAATTTCAAAATTTTTAATAAAAAAAAAATATACAATTTACTCGACAGGTGGATCGTCTGGATATTTAAAGAAAATTCATGTGCCCCATATTCAAGTATCAAAATATACTAAACAAAAAGAAATATTAGCTGGAAGAGTAAAAACACTTCATCCAAAAATTTTCGGAGGAATTCTTGCTACTAACGCAAAAGACAATCAAGAAGAACTAAGAAGAGAGCAAATAGTTAATTTCGATTTGCTAGTTGTTAATCTTTATCCTTTTGAGGAGACTGTTAAAAATAAAAAAAAAGCTGATGAAATAATTGAAATGATTGATATTGGGGGCCATAGTCTAATCAGAGCGGCAGTAAAAAACTTCCAGAAAACTGTTATAATTATTGACCCTTCGGATTATTCAAGTTTTATTAAAAAATTTCCTAAAACATCATCAGAAAAAAAGAAGTATGCAATAAAAGCTATAAAAGAAGTCGCTAATTATGATTTAGCAGTATCAAATTGGTTTCAGGGAACTTACTATAAAAAATATCAGCTTAGATATGGAGAAAACCCACAACAAAAAGCAACTGCATTGATTGACAACAACAGATTTAAACAATTAAGCGGAGAGAAAAAACTAAGTTACAACAACTTATTAGATTTAGATGCAGCAGTTTCAATAGCTTACGGAACAAAATCAAATAAATATATATGTACAATAATAAAACATAATATTCCATGTGGTGCATCAATCGAAACTTCGCAGCTAAAAAGTTATGAAAATGCTTTGGCAGGAGATCCTGTGAGTGCTTATGGAGGAATTATAGCTTTCAATAAAAAGATAAATGTACAAACAGCTAAATGTATAAATAAGAATTTTTATGAGGTAATTGCAGCTCCTGATTTCGGTAAGGGGGCCTTAAATATTTTAAAGAATAAAACAAATCTAAGAGTTTTAAAAATTAATAAATTTAATAAGAAATTAGAACAAAGAACTATTTTTGCAGGTAATCTCATTCAAGAGGTAAATAATAAAAAATCTACTATAAAAAAAATATTTGGCGTTAATAAATTAAAAGAAGAGAAGATTTATTTTTTTACTAACGTTTTGAAATTTATAAAATCTAACGCTATAGCACTTTTTAATCAAACAAGTTTAGTGTCACAATCAGGCGGTCAGACTTCTAGAGTAGATTCACTTGAAAACTGTTTGTATAAATTAAAAGTAAAACAAAAAGAAAGAAAAATAGAGCAATTATTTTTATTTTCAGATGCTTTTTTTCCTTTTGCAGACTCTTTGAAGCTTATTAAAAAGGAAAAATTAAAAGTAGATATATATGCACCAATGGGATCTAAGAATGACTCTATAATTGAAAAATTTATTAAAAAAAATAAGTTAAATTTTTTCCAGTTAAGTGATCGCCACTTTAAACATTGATAGAAATATTCAAAAATAAGCCACCAAAAGATCTTTATGTCTCAATGAAAAGATATCAAAATGTTGAATTTAAAAAGAAATATTCTATCGAGCTTTTGGAAAAATTCTTTAAAGAATATCCTGAAGAGAAAAGAGGGAGAAAAAAATTTAAAGATAAAGAAATACAAAATATTAAACAGCTTAT
>CABXXO010000011.1 GCA_902516235.1 uncultured Alphaproteobacteria bacterium | reverse complement strand
TTTAAAATGATTCTTTCTCCAGCATTAAATATCAAATTGTAATTTTTTTTATCTATTTCAATTTCTGCATTTTTAGCATTTATAAATTGTCCACCTTCATAAATAATTGCTTTGACATTATAAAATTTATTATTTTTTTGCTTTTCAAAAAATATACTTACTTCCTCTTCTATATGAAATTCTTTTAATGAGGGCACACCTAACTTTAAATTATTTCTAATTTCTAATTCCTTAACTTTATATTTATGATATAGATTTACTGATAAGTACTCGTTATTTAGAAAGTAAAATATTATTATACCTGATGTTAAAAAAATAGTAATGACAAGATTATTTTTAATAGATAAATACTGCTTCAAGATCAATATTTCATTACTACTCATAAATTTATAATTCAAAAAAAAACCAGCTATTATTAATAAAAATGGCATTAATGGGCTAATAAAACTAGGTAAAACTAAAATAGTTGTATTTATAACATCAAACAATTGTGTAGTTATAGAGTGTTGTAATTCTAAAATTCTTAAAACCTGAGAGAACCAAATCAATCCAATAAATATTGTGATACTTATTGAAATATATTTTAAATAATTAAAAATTATATATGATCTATTTCTTCCAAACATGAAAGCACAATTTAACTCAATAAATTTATCTAATCAAAGTATTAAATTGTCTGTGAACCTTTTAAGTAAAATTTCTGATAAAAAAGGATTATCAGACTATCGATATAATAAAATAGTTATCTTTAAATATTCTATTAATATTAGTAAATCTAATTTTATTCTTAATATTTATCCTGATGCCTCAAAAAAAAGTCATTTTTATAAAATTGTTTTAGGTTCTTTTGTTTACGAGATATCTACTAAACATTCAATTTCATCGATTACAATAAACTCTAAAAACAAGTTAGATTTAGATACTCTAATTTTTGGTTTTAAACAGAAAGATTTTATTTATTCTAAATATAAAAATAAATCAAATTACTCTATATTTAAAACAAATTACAAACTTCCTAAAAATTACTCAAGCTTATTAAACTCGATGTATTTATTAAAGGAACTTGTGACTGAACCAAGTAATATAATTTATCCATCCTCTTTCGTCAAAAAAACACAAGAAAAAATGAATAAAAAAAATATAAATTTAAAAACACTTAATAAAAAAGAAATTATAAAAATAGGTTTGAATTGTTTACTTGCAGTAAGTCAAGGAAGTCAAAGAGAACCAAAAGTAATGGAGTTTTCTAAAAAAAATATAAGAAAAAATGTAGATATTTTATTCGTAGGTAAAGGTGTTTGTTTTGATAGCGGAGGTATTTCTATTAAGCCTAGTGGAGGCATGGAAGATATGAAATGGGATATGGCTGGTTCAGCTGTAACTGTATCAATAATTAAATATTTAAGTGAAATCAAAACAAATTTTTCTTATGCAGGAATTGTTGGTCTAGTTGAAAATATGCCTAGTGGTACTGCCTATAAACCTGGTGATATTATAAAATCCTATAAAGGCATTAACGTTGAAGTTCTTAATACAGATGCAGAGGGTAGACTTGTATTAGCCGATATAATTACTTATGGATGCAAAAAATACAAACCTAAAATTGTAATAGATTTTGCAACTTTAACCGGAGCTATTATGGTTGCTCTTGGACAGCATTACGCAGGATTATTTTGCAATGATGACAGACTATCAGATACCCTCTATCAATCCGGGCAGGACACTAATGAAAAAGTTTGGAGAATGCCTTTACATGATGACTTTGATAAAGAACTTAACTCACCATTTGTAGATTTAAAAAATATTGGTGCAGGTAGGTTTGGTGGTTCAGTTACAGCTGCTCAATTTCTTCAAAGGTTTGTTCCTGAAGATACAAAATGGGCACATCTCGATATCGCAGGTACTTCATGGAAAAATGGAGGAGATGTAATGAACAATAAAGGCTCAACGGGTTTCGGCTTGACATTAATTGCAGATTTTATAAATAAATACTTCAAAAATTAGGAGTTAATATGCAAAAAACATTCTCAATAATTAAACCTGATGCTGTAAAGAGAAATTTAATTGGACACATTAATCAAATGATTGAAAGGTCTGATTTAAAAATATTAGCTTCAAAGAAAATGTATTTAACTAAAAATCAAGCTGAGTTATTTTATGAAGTACACAAAGAAAGACCTTTCTTTAGTAGCTTGGTTGAGTATATGACTTCTGGTCCTGTTCAAGTTCAAGTTTTAGAAGGAGAAGACGCTGTAGGTAAATATCGTAAAATAATGGGTGCAACTAACCCAGCTGAAGCTGAAGAGGGAACTATTAGAAAGCTATATGCTGAGTCTATTGAGGCAAATTCTGTGCATGGCAGTGATTCTGAAGACAATGCAAAAATTGAAATTAGTTTCTTTTTTTCTGGATCTGAATTAGTCTAGTAAATAATCTACAAACTGCTTATAGACAAATTTATGCTCTAAGCTTTTATGTTTATATAAAAGCTCTGTTTCATCCTTAGTATTAATTTTTCTAATTTTTTTAGATATGGTCACACCTTCGTCTAATCCAATAGAAACTTTATGAATGGTGAAACCGTAGTTTTTTTCATTATTGATCAACATTCTTTTTTGTGTCATTAGACCCTTATAAATAGGCAGTATGGAAGGATGAAGATTGATAACATCAAAACTTTCAATAATACTTTTTTCTATAACTTTCATATATCCTACTGAAAAAATAATATCTGTATTCAAGAAATTTTTTTTTTGTAAACTTCTTAGATGTTCTATAATTAGAACATTTTTATAAAATTTATACACATATGATTTAATATTTTTAGAAATCTTATTGTTACTAATAATAGCAACTACCTCAAAATTTTTATTTATATAATTTTTTTCTAATATTTTAAGTAGATTAGATCCTCCTCCAGATATTAAAAAAGAAATTTTTTTATAATTATTTAATTTCGCCAATTAAATTAAATAAGTTCCTTTTAATAAATTTACTATGATGTTTTTTATTTATTATAAATATCATTCCTATTCCACAATTGAATATTTCCATTAATTCGATATCAGTAATGTTAATATTATCTTTTATAAAATCATATTCTATGGGTAGAGAATTAATATTCAAATCAAATTTTGTCCCTTTAGCGATACTTCGTTTAAAATTTGTTCGAATCCCACCCCCTGTTATGTGAGAAAGTGTTTTTATATATTTTAAATCATTACTACTTATCAATTGATGATATAGGCGTGTTGGTTTCATTAAGAGTTTAGATAGTTTTTGTTTATTAAATATTACTTTTTTTATATTAATTTTATTTTTTTTAATAATATCTCTAATAAGTGAATATCCATTAGAATGAAAACCGTTTGATTTAATGCCAAATATAAGATCACCTTTTGAAATTTTTAAATTCTTCTGTTTTTCTTTAATACCTACTAAGAACCCCGCAATATCGAAATGATTGCCTTGATACAACGATGGCATTTCTGCTGTTTCACCCCCAATTAGTGAGCAATTGATTTTTTTACATGCTCTAGTAATACTTTTAAGAATTTCAGTGTATTGTTTTGATATAACTGAGCTACATGCAAAATAATCTAAAAAAAATATCGGTTTTGCTTTGTTACATAACAAGTCATTCGAACACATCGCAACTAAATCTTGGCCTATTCCCCTATATTCATTAAGTTCAGCTGCTAATATAGCCTTAGTTCCAACACCATCTGTTGCAGAACACAATGTAATATCTTTATTAAGCCTATATTCCGCACTAAAACCTAGTTTATTTCCTAAAACCTTATCATTGTGAGAGCTTTTAATAAATTTTAAAGCCTGTCCAATAAGTTTATCAGTTTTTATTACATCAACACCTGATTTTTTGTATAGTTTGCTCAATGAAATATTTATGTCTACTTAGTATTTTTTTTGTTTTTTATTTAAAAAATTTATCAGCTTATCAAGAAATTACTATTCAAAAAGGTAGCAATCTTCAAAATTACCAAGATCTACTTGAGAGAATAAATAATGCAATTTCGGAAGAGGATATTATTACTTCAATAGAAAAAAATATTTATAATATTAATTTCAGTAGTGCTCAAATATCTCTAAATATCGATGTGGATAATTTATCTAAAGATTTATACTCTAAAAAAATTGAACATAATTTATTACTAATAAATTGTTCTATAAAAAAGACTTTTTTTAAGTTTAATAACAAATTTAAAAATTGCCCAAATTTTATAATTAAAAACTATGACAAAGAAACATATATTTATTTAAATTATAAAAATAATTATTTTCGATTGGTAAAGTTTTCTAATAATATAAGCTTAAAATCAATATGGTTTAAACTTTTGGAAAAAAATAAAACCTCTTATCAATTATCAATTAATCCAACAAAATATAATAAATTGGAATACTTTACTGGTTTAAAACCAAAAATATTATCTTATGAGCAAAATAATGTAATATTAGAATTTGAAAATTTTTTTAATAACAAACAAATTAATTTCTTAATAAACTTTTTTTAGTGCAAACATTTTTAAATCTAAATAGTTCTGATGAAGAAATCATATATTCATTAGAAAACGATACAGTAATTCAATCACTTGTAAAAAGAGTAAAGTACTCAATTATTTATGGACCAAATAAATCTGGAAAAACAACTATAGCTAAAAAGTTTTCTATTAATAATAATATTGACTTAATAAATAACGTTCCTAATGAATTAAGTTTTAATAAAGAAACATATTTAGATTTAAATACCTTACCTGGACAAGATGAGAATTTTTTTCATTTCTTACAGTATTTTGTCACAAATAATATTCCGTTGACTATATTTACCACTGAAAATTCTATTGATAAATTAAATAATGATTTTTATTTACCAGATGTGGTATCAAGGCTAAAGCAATTTAATGTATGCAATATTCAAAACCCCGATAAAGATCTTCTGTTCAAGTTAATTAATAAATATCTCTATTTAAAATCTATCAGTGTCCCTGAAGAGATTATTATTGAAGTTATGAAGTATATTGAAAGAACATACTTGTCAGCTTTTGAAGCAGCAAATACTATTAATCATTTGCTTTATGAGAATAACCATAATATTAATTTGTCACTAATTAGAGAGCATTATGAACGTTTATAGAGATCATTATTTAAAAGATATAAACAAAGAATTTGTAGATAAAAAAATCACCGTATCTGGTTGGGTTAATAGGTCAAGAGATCATGGCAACTTATTATTTATAGATTTAAGGGACTCGACATCTCTACTACAGTGTGTTGTAGATAATTCATCAGAAATTTTTAATGAATTATCAAAGATAAAAAATGAAGATGTTATTAAAATAAATGGCCAAATTACAAAAAGAAGTGAAGAAACTATAAACTCAAATTTAGAGTCAGGGGAGGTTGAGCTTAAAATTGAAAACTTCGAAATATTAAGTCATTGCTCTAAAACACTCCCACTTGAGGTGAATTCAGATAATGATTATGGAGAAGAAGTAAGATTAAAATATCGTTATTTAGATCTTAGAAGATCTAAGATGCAACATAATATTAAACTAAGAAATAATATTATAAATTTTGTAAGAGGATTTATGAATAACGAGGGATTTATGGAATTGGCTACACCAATTCTAACAGCCCCCTCTCCAGAAGGCGCAAGAGATTATCTTGTACCATCAAGAATACACAAAGGCTCTTTTTATGCTTTGCCCCAAGCTCCTCAACAATTTAAGCAACTTTACATGGCCTCAGGTGTAGATAAATATTTTCAGATAGCCCCTTGTTTTAGGGACGAGGATAGTAGAGCTGATAGGTCACCAGGCGAATTTTATCAAATTGATATGGAGATGAGCTTTGCTACACAAGAAGATATTTTAGATGTAGTTAGTCGTTTACTATTTGACACTTTTGATAAATTTAAATCTAAAGAAAAATCTATAAATAAACTTCCATTTCCAACCTTTACTTACAAAGACAGTATTGAGAATTTTGGATGTGACAAACCAGATTTAAGGAATCCATTAAGACTTACAAATGTTACAAGATATTTCGAGGGATCTGGTCTTCAAATTTTTGAAAATTTAATAAAAAAAGGAGCCATAGTTAATTGTATACAAGCTATAAAGTCTCAGGGTAAGCCAAGAAGTTTTTATGATAATCTAAATAAATGGGCACAAGAACAGGGAAAAAAGGGTTTGGGATATATAAACTTTGAGAATTTATTATCAAAAGGACCTTTAGCTAAAAATTTTAATCAAGAAAAATTAAATCAAATGATTAAAGATAATAATTTTAATCAAAATGATGGTTTATTATTTGTGTGTGATTTACCAGAAGAGTCATATGATTTCTCCTCGAAGGTTATTGCAAAAGTAGGAGATGATTTAAACTTAATAGATAAAAATAAATATGAGTTTTGCTGGATTGTTGATTACCCTATGTATGAAAAGGATACTTTAACAGGCAAGATTGATTTTAGTCATAATCCATTTTCAATGCCCCAAGGAGGTATGGATAATTTAATAAAAGAAGATCCCTTAAATGTTTTAGCTTACCAATATGACATTGTTTGCAATGGTATAGAACTGTCATCGGGAGCCATAAGAAATCATAGACCAGATATTATGAAAAAAGCTTTTGAAATCGCCGGATATGGCGAAAGTGAAATTAAAACAAAATTTAGTGCTTTATTTGAGGCTTTTCATTACGGAGTTCCACCACATGGAGGCTGTGCTCCTGGATTAGATAGAATAATAATGTTGCTTAGTGATAATGAAAATATAAGAGAGGTTATAGCTTTTCCATTTAATCAAAGAGCTCAAGATTTAATGATGAATGCGCCAGTTAAAATTGATAGCAAACAATTAAAAGAATTAAGTTTAAAAAAAATTAGCGACTAGCTTTGAGTATCTTTTCAACGTCTTCAATTGTTAAATTTTCGCCATCGTACTCAGGTGGTATTTTGTAGTTCATGATTCCTATCTTAAAATAGTATTTTCCAGATTTACCTTTATAAAGATTAGCTCTTTGTTTTCTTCTTTTAAGTATACCAATTTCTCTAACTTTATTTGTAGGTTTATTTTTTTTGATTGTTATTAATTCAACAGCTTGATCTAAACCAATTTCTAAAACATCATATTTTCTGCCCAAAGAAGCATAAATATCTTGGTATTTAACATACGGACCATAAGCACCTATGTTAGCTACAACTGGATCTTCGCTATCTGGAAAATTTCCAAGAGTGATAGGTAATTTAATTAATTGACTTGCAATATTCATACCGAGTGTATTTTGATCATAACTCTTTGGAAGAGTTACTCTTTTAGGCTTATCTTCATCTATTTCTTTTCCTAACTGGAGATAATAGCCATAGGGACCTAAATGAACTGCTATTTCTTTTTTGGAGTCAGCATCTATTCCTAAAGTTCTTGGAAAAGTGATGATTTCATCACCTTCACGATTTTTAGGGTTTACTTCTTTTACAAAGGCACCAATAGAAATTGTAAATTTACATTCAGGGTAGTTAGAACATCCAATAAACCCACCCATTTTTCCTACCTTAACACCTAGGTTACCTTCACAATTTTCAGTATTAGCCCAAGATGAACATTTGATATCAATGTCTCCACCTATTTTTCTAAAAATTACGGGAGATAGTTCATCATTTATTACGTCTATGACTTCTCTATTTGGCTTACCCATTACTTCATTGATGAAAAATTCAAAATCTTTCCAAAAATTTAAAACTATACTCTTCCATTCTGCTTTATCTGCAGCAACATTATCAAGTTGGTTTTCTAAATCAGCCGTAAACTTATATTCAAGAAATTTTTTAAAGTAGTTACATAAAAATACATTAACTACTCTACCACGATCATTAAGGATAAATGATTTCCCACTTTTTAAAACATAACCTCTATTAACAATGGTTTGAATTATAGAGGCATATGTTGAAGGTCTTCCAATTTCTAGCTCTTCTAATTTCTTAACAAGACTCGCATCAGTGTATCTTGATGGAGGAGAAGTAAATGATTCAAGTGCTTCAACTTCATTTACAATATATTTATCATTTTCTTTTATATTTTCTAATAATGAAATAATCTGTTCTTCATCATCTTCTTGAAGATTATAAACTTTTTTATATCCATCAAAAATTAATTTACCAAGTGTAGCTTTTAAAGTTATATTTTTCTCTTCACAATCTATTTGAAGTGTGTTTTGGTTAGTCTCAGCACTTGTCATCTGAGAAGCTATTGTTCTTTTCCAGATTAAATCATAGAGTTTAAATTGTTCTTCATTTAAAAAGTCTTTTATATCCTCTGGTTTTATAGAAATATCAGTTGGTCTTATTGCTTCGTGAGCTTCTTGAGCATTTTTTTTCCTAGACTTATACTCAATGGGTTTATCAGGTATATACTTATCTCCGTACCCCTTTGATATATTTTCTCTTATTGTATCTATCGAGTCTTTTGAAAGTGTAATACTATCAGTTCTCATGTATGTGATAAGGGCTATAGTTTCCTTGTTAATATCTATTCCCATGTATAAACCCTGAGCAATCGTCATAGTTTGACTAGCACTAAAGTTTAGTTGACTATTAGCAGTTTGTTGTAAAGTTGAGGTATTAAAAGGTGCTTTAGGTTTGCGAGATATTGTTCTTTCATCAATTTTTCTGATGAAAAAACTATTTGATTTCAAATAATTTTTAGCTTTATTAGCTAAAGCTTCATCTCTAAAGAAAAGTTTATCAACTTTTTCACCTTCTAAGCTAGTGATTGAAGTATCAAGTTTTGCGCCATTAATTTCCCCTTGAACATTTATTTTATAGAATTTCTCTGGTTCAAACTGTTCTATCTCAATCTCTTTTTCATAAATAAGTCTTACTGCTACTGATTGGACTCTCCCTGCAGATCGACTCCCTGGCATTTTCCTCCATAGGACAGGAGATAAACTATATCCCGCTAAATAATCTAAACTTCTTCGAGCTAAATAAGCCGATACAAGATTATCATCTACTTTTCTGGCTTCATCAAAACTTTTTATTACAGCGTTTTTAGTAATTTCGTTAAATGTAATTCTTTCAAATTTATTTTTATCTACTTTTTTTTCTAATGACTTAACTAAGTGCCATGTTATTGCCTCACCTTCTCTGTCTGGGTCAGTGGCTAAATAAATTTTTTCGTATCCTTCAGCTTTTTTTTCAATACCTTCAAGCATCTTAAGTCCTGCTGCTGTTGTTTCCCAATTAAGTTCGACATCACTATAGTCTTCGGTAACTTTGACTCCATCTTTTTTAGCTAAATCTCTGAAATGACCTACAGTTGCTATGACTTCAAAATCATTACCGAGATATTTATTAATTGTTTTGGCTTTAGCTGGAGATTCTACTACTAGCAAGTTCATAACTATAAATTTATTTTATTTTCTTCGCCTTTTATTAACCTTTTAATATTTGAATTATGTTTAAAAAATATTAAAAGAAAAATTACAAATACTAATCCTTTTTCTAAGTTGCCATAAATAAAAACTAATTGATAAATTGTCAAAAGAAATATTGATAAAAGAGCACCGAGAGATGAAAGCTTACTGAGTTTTACTGTAAAAAACCATACGATCATTGCTAAAATAGTTGGAACAGGAAACAAAAATAAATTTCCACCAAAATAACAAGCAACACCTTTTCCCCCCTTAAAATTAAGCCAAATTGGAAAGATATGTCCAATTATAGAAAACAGAAAAATCAAATATTTATATTCAAAGAAATATTCAGGGCTAATGTATAAAATAGCTAATAAAACAATTATAGGTTTAATACCATCCAACAAAAGAACAGCAACTCCAGCTTTTTTTGATACGCTTCTATATACATTCGTAGCGCCAATATTACCTGATCCTGTTTGAGTGATATCTTTGTTGGTCAAAAATTTCGTTAACAATTTACCAAAGGGAATAGAGCCCACTAAATAAGCAAAAAATAATTCTAAAAACATTACTTAAGGATATACTGTAAACAAGCCATTCTAAGAAAAACTCCCATTTCAACTTGTTTTAAAATTAAGGATTTAGGGTAATTGTCTATAACATCATCGCTAATTTCTATATTTCTATTTACGGGGCCTGGATGCATCAAGTAAGGCTTATTCAATAGGTGTTTATTTTGTAAACAAAAATCTTTTTTAAAGGAACTCATCATATTCTTTGCACCCTTAGGAATTCTCTCCTTTTGAACTCTTAGCATCATTAAGATATCAAGCTCTTTAAGAGAGTTAAGATTTTTATGAAAAATAATTTTATTATTAATTTTTTTTAAATCTTTCCTATCTAAAAAATATTTAGGAGCAATTATATGTATTTCATATCCTAATTTAGAAAGAAGCTTGATATTTGAATGAGCCACTCTGCTGTGCTTTATATCTCCACATATACCTATTTTAATTTTTTTCTTCTTAAAAATTTCTCTTATAACACAATAATCTAGGAGTGCTTGTGTAGGATGTTCATTAGTTCCATCTCCAGCATTTATTACAGGTATCTTGCTTCTCTTTCCTATTTCCATAGGTGAAAAATTATTTTTATCTCTTATAATTAAGACATCTGGTTTCATACTCATCAAAGTATCCATTGTGTCGTTAAAAGACTCACCTTTAGACAGAGAACTCTTTTCAAAATTTATATTAATTGAATTATAGCCTAGGTTTTTAGAAGCTAGCTCAAAACTAATTGTTGTTCTCGTAGAGGGCTCTAAAAATAGGTTAAAAATATTTTTTGGATTATTTTTTGAAATTCTTTTTTTTGAGTTCTTAAATTTTATAGCTTTCTCAGCAATTGATTGAATATCTTTAGCTGACAGATCGTCTATGGAAGTGATCTTTCTATTTGCCACTAGGGGAGTTTCTATACAAAGTTAGAAAATCATCAAGTATTAAACATGCACTCTTTTCATGAATATTTGTTTTTTCTGATTTTCTTATTGATTTATAGGGTTTACTGCTCAATCTCTCATCAATAAACAAAATTGGGCAAGACACGATATTTTCTAAATTCTGTGAGAATTTTTCAACATTTTTAACCATTTCTGATATAGAACCATCAAGATGATATGGCTTACCAATTATAATACCGTGAATATTTTCATTAGTAATAATCTCACCAATATTTTCAAATAATAATTTCTCGCTAAAAGTTCCATATGGAATAGAAATAATATTAGATGGATCGCTTATTGCTATTCCTATATGTTTTAATCCAAAATCTATAGCAATAAATTTTTTGGTATAATTATTGCTTAGAAGAAAATCTGATATAGTATCGACGACCATTATGAGTGAGATAGATATTAAAAGAATTTCTTATTTAGCAAAGTTAAAATTACCTCATGAAAAAGAGGAATTTTATGCCAATTCCTTAAAAGATATAATTAAATGGGTAGATAATCTCAAAATGATTGACACTAGTGAGACAGAACCCCTACACAATGTTACAGAAAAGACAACGTCAATAAGAAATGATGAAATAATCAAGATTAATTCCGTTGACGACGTATTAAGTAACGCTCCAGATAGAGCTCAGAATTTTTTTAAAGTCCCTAAAGTCGTTGAGTAAGTGAAAAATTCAATTAGTCATATTAAAAATTCTCTAAGAGGTAAAAAAATAAGCGTTGAAGAACTCTATGATGAGTTTTTTACAAAAGCTAAATCAAGTAAAACTAATAGCTTTAACTTATTGTTGGATAAAGAAATTAATATTCAATCTATAAAAGAGTCTCAAAAAAGATATGAAAATGGAAATCCGTTACCTTTAGATGGTATTCCTCTAGGCATTAAAGATTTGTTTTGTACAAAGGGTATTAGAACCACGGCTTCATCTAAAATTCTAAGCAATTTTACTCCTGATTATGAATCTTTCATAACGCAAAAACTATTAGATGATGGTTCAATTTTTATTGGAAAAAATAATTGTGATGAATTTGCAATGGGTTCCTCAAATGAGACTAGTTTTTTTGGTCCTGTCAAAAATCCATGGAAAAATAAAAATGTACCTACTGATGATCTTGTGCCTGGTGGTTCTTCAGGTGGATCTGCTGCTGCTGTAGCCGAGGGCACTTGCGTCGCATCCATGGGAACAGATACTGGCGGATCAATAAGACAACCAGCTAGTTTATGTGGTATAGTTGGTTTAAAACCTACATTTGGATCTTGTTCAAGATGGGGTATTGTTGCTTTTGCATCCAGTTTAGATCAGGCAGGCCCTCTCACTAACTCTGTTGAGGATGCAGCTCTAATTTTGAATTCAATAAACAAACATGATTTTAACGACTCCACAAGCTCAAATCATGTTAGAGAAGACTATCTTTATGGCATTAACGATAAATTAGATCAAAAAATTAAAATAGGTATTCCATCTGATTACCTTAAAGATGTTAGTGGAGATATTTTAAGTCAAATTGAAAATACAAAAAAAGCTCTTTTTAAACATAATGTTGAATTTGTAGATGTAGAGTTTAAGACTACTGAATATGCTCTTTCAACTTATTACATACTAGCACCTGCTGAAGCGTCATCAAACTTAGCTAGATATGATGGAATACGCTATGGAGTAAGAGAAGAGGGTAAAACTCTTGATGATATTTATTTAAATTCAAGAACAAGAGGATTCGGAGACGAAGTTACCAGAAGAATACTCATAGGAGCTTATGTATTGTCAGCAGGTTATTATGATGCTTACTACAGACAGGCTCAAAAAGTGAGACGTTTGATCAAAGATGATTTTCAAAGAATTTTTAATGATGTTGACTTTATATTAACACCTACGACACCAAATGAGGCATTTAAGATAGGGGATAAACTCGATCCAATATCAATGTATAAAAACGATATTTATACAGTCCCAACAAGTCTTGCAGGTCTTCCTGGAATTTCTATACCTTCAGGTTTAAGTACAAATGGCCTTCCATTAGGTATTCAGTTTATTGGAAATTATTTTGAAGAAAAAAAACTATTACAGATAGCTGCACTCGCAGAAAAGGAATTAAATTTCAATGAGCAATAATTGGGAAATGGTTATTGGACTTGAAGTTCACGCTCAACTTAACACCTCATCTAAGTTATTTTCATCCTCGCCAAATCAATTTGGGTCTGAGCCTAATGAGAACGTAAATTTCATAGACTCTGGTATGCCTGGAATGCTTCCAGTAATGAATTTTGCTTGTATTGAAATGGCAATAAAAACAGGTTTTGCATTAAATTTTAACATCAATAAATATTCGGTATTTGAACGAAAAAATTACTTTTATCCAGATTTACCTCAAGGGTATCAAATTAGTCAGTTTGAGTTTCCTATATTAACTGAGGGATTTATAAATATTGATAATCCAGACAATCAAAAAAAAATTAGAATTGAAAGAGCTCATTTAGAGCAGGACGCTGGTAAAAGTATTCATGACATTGATCCAAAATTTAGTTTTATAGACCTTAACAGAGTAGGCACACCACTTTTAGAGATAGTTTCATATCCCGATTTGTCATCAGCAGAGGAGGTAGTGAGTTACATGTCCTCATTGAGACAAGTGCTTATGTACATTGATGTATGTGATGGAAATATGCAAGAGGGCTCCCTAAGAGCTGATGTTAATTTGTCTGTTCGTCATAAAGGTGGAGAGCTTGGCACTAGATGCGAAATTAAAAATTTAAACTCATTTAAATTTATAAGGCAGGCTATTGAATATGAATTTAAAAGACAGATAGATGTTATTGAAAGCGGTGGTAAAATTGAGCAAAATACAATGTTATTTGATACTAGTACAGGTGAGACAAGAGCAATGAGAAGTAAAGAATTTTCTCATGATTATCGTTACTTTCCTGACCCTGATTTACTGCCTGTAAATTTAACTCAAGATCTTATCGATAAAGTAAAAACATTGGTTGGAGAATTACCACAAGCTAAGTTAGATAAATTTATCAAAGATTATAATGTTGATAAAGATATTGCTAAAATTATCACTGCTGAAAAACAAAATGCCATTTTATTTGAAAAAATGATTTCTGAAACAGATGTCAAACCAAAATTTATTGCAGCCTGGCTTGTAGGAGATATTTTTGCTTTCATTAAAGAAAATAATTTAGAAGTATCTAGTTTAAATGAAAAAACTAAAGAGATTACTGATCTTCTTAAACTTGTTTCAGATGATGTAATTTCAAACAAAGCTGGCAAAGAAATTTTACCAAGAGTTTTAAATGGTCAAGGCAATCCATCTGATATTGTAAAAGAACTAGGTCTTGAGCAAGTGTCAGACTCGGGTGAATTAGAAAAAATTATTGATGAATCTCTTATAGGAGAAGAGGAAAATATTTCAAAATTTCAAGGTGGCTCTGACAGGGTTTTAGGATATTTTGTTGGTAAATGCTTAAAAGCAACAAAGGGAAAAGGTAATCCAAAATTAATAAATAAAATCTTGCTTGAAAGACTCAAGAAGTAACTATCATTAAATACTTATATAAATTTTAAGAATGACAATTCTTTTTATTTGACTATATTTCGGCTACTATTATGGCTATAAATATGCCTAAGGAGAGGTGGGTGAGTGGCTGAAACCAGCGGTTTGCTAAACCGCCGTACGACGCAAGTTGTACCGAGGGTTCGAATCCCTCTCTCTCCGCCATAAAAAAAACCTATATATTTGATAGAAAAATAGTAAAAAATAAGAATGCTTAAAGGATCTATACCAGCAATAATCACTCCTTTTTCAAATGGCGAAGTGGATTATGATTGTTTCAAACAGCTTTTAAAATGGCAAATTAAAAGTGGAATTTCTGGAGTCACAGTTTGTGGAACAACTGGTGAGTCTCCAACACTCTCTCATGATGAACACATGCAATTGGTCGAATTTGCTATAAAAGTTGCTTCAAAAAAAATACCTGTCATAGCTGGGACGGGATCTAACTCCACTAAAGAGGCAATTGAATTTACCAAACACGCATATAAATCTGGAGCAAACTATGGATTAGTAGTTACACCATACTATAATAAACCAAATCAGTCAGGCCTAATAAATCATTTCAAAAAAATAGCAAAAGTATCCCCTTTAAAACAACTTATTTACAATATACCTGGAAGGTCAATTGTAGATTTGACTTTTGATAGCTTTAAACAACTTAATAAAATTGCAAACATCGTTGGTATAAAGGATGCCTCTAATGATATGTCTAGACCTTTGATAATGAGAACTTTTATGAAAAAAGATTTTAATTACTTATCAGGCGAAGATGGAACAATAGCTGGATTTCTTGCTCAAGGTGGCCATGGTTGTATATCAGTGACAGCTAATGTAGCGCCAAAATTAACATCGATGCTGCATTATTATTGGAAAAAAAAGAATTATAAAGAATTTGACAAAGTAAACTTAAGATTAGCACCTTTATCAAAAATATTATTTGCTGAACCTAACCCCTCACCAGCAAAGTACGCACTTTCTTTAATGGGCAAATGTAAAGCTGACATCAGAGAACCTTTGTATGAACTTAGTCCTGAAACAAAAAAGCAAGTAAGAAAAACGATTAAAGATTTAAATTTTATCTAATTGTCTATACAAAATCGTAGAGCAAAATTTGATTATGAAATTAAAGAGACCTATGTAGCTGGTATTGTTCTTGAAAGCAATGAGGTCAAACCTTTAAGAAGCGGGAAAGCATCTATTCAATCAAGTTTTATAAACGAACAAAAAGGTGAAATTTACATCAATAATTTTGAAATTATCTCCAGAGAAAAGAATTTTGACTTTAAAAAGAAAACTAGATCAATAAAAAAACTCCTATTAAATAAAAGAGAAATAAAGAAAATTTTAGGTATGTTAACCACTAAGGGTTTTACAGCAGTTCCTATAGAGATATTCTTTAACGACAAAGGTTTAGCAAAAGTAAGATTCGGAGTAGGAGTAGGTAAAAAGAAATATGATAAGAGAGAGACAATTAAGCAAAGGGAATGGGATAGGAAAAAACAAAGAATTATAAAAAAATAATAATTCTCTTGTGTTTTTATTTACTTTTTCATATAAACCCTACATGGCAAGAGTAACAGTAGAAGATTGTACTAAAAACGTTGATAGTCTTTTTGACTTAGTTTTATTGGCTTCGCATAGGGCTAAAGTCCTAAACGCTGGTAATGAAGCGCAAGTTCCATTAGATAATGACAAAAGCACAGTGATTGCTTTAAGAGAGATAGCAGACGAAAAAATCAGTGTAGGAGATGTCAAAGAGGATATTATTAAAAGCTACCAACTGGTTCAAGAAAAAGAAGAAGAAAACGAAGATCATCTTCTTGAAGATTAAAAGTTCAATTTAGTTTATTATTTTAGCTGATGTTCCAAACCAGCTATTTCAATGATAGTTACAGCGATTTTAAGTCAGCATTGCAATCCTATGATAAAAATTTTAATGAGAATTTATTTGTCAAAGCAATCGAGGTAGCAGAAACATCTCATAAAGATCAATTCCGTGCTTCCGGAGACCCATACATAATACATCCATTCGAGGTTTGTAAATCACTAATTGAACTAAAATTAGATACTGAAACAGTTATCACAGGCTTACTCCACGATGTAATCGAAGATACAAAATTTTCAAAATTAGAATTAAAAGAAAACTTTGGTTCTAGTATTACAAATTTAGTAGATGGCTTAACTAAAATTGATTTTCTAGAAGAAAAAAAATCAACAAGATCAGAAAAAGAGGCTGAAAATTTTAGAAAACTTCTTATTTCAACTGCAAAAGATATAAGAGTTTTAATAATTAAATTAGCAGATAGGTTACACAATATAAAAACAATTCATTATTTTAAAGATGTTGAAAAAAGAAAAAGAGTTAGTAACGAGACCTTACTAATTTACGCTCCATTAGCTCAGCGACTAGGATTTGAAAATTGGAAGTCCATTTTAGAAAATATATCTTTTAAAAATCTTCATCCTGATATCTTTAGTAGAATTAATGATAAAATTGATAACACGTTTAAAAACTTAGAAAGCTCTTTTATTGAACTTGAAAATTTA
Source organism: uncultured Alphaproteobacteria bacterium (assembly GCA_902516235.1). Classification (GTDB taxonomy): domain Bacteria; phylum Pseudomonadota; class Alphaproteobacteria; order HIMB59; family HIMB59; genus HIMB59. The sequence continues at coordinate 12,380 of CABXXO010000011.1, read as the reverse complement.
ATGAAAGAGTACTTAAATAAGTCAGATATTGATGCAGAAATTCACTATAGAAAAAAAAATCCATATTCCATTTGGAAAAAAATAAATAAGAAAAATACTGACTTAAATTCTATCTCAGACATAGCTGCTGTCAGAATCATTACTAAATCAACAAGAGATTGCTATAAAGTATTAGGTATTATTCATCGAAATTTCTCAGCAAAAGTAGGAAGAACTAAAGATTATATATCAAGCCCAAAACCCAATGGCTACCGATCGATACACTCAGACCTTATTTTTCAAAAAAAAATATTTGAAGTACAAATAAGATCAAAAGCAATGCATATGATTGCTGAGAATGGTATTGCCGCACACTGGAGATATAAATATTTAAATAAAGATAGTAGTAGTGAAGGGGTATATGCTTGGTTAAGGGATGCTGTTAATTATGTTGAAGAAAATGAACAACATTTAATTTTAAATAAAACTTCCCAACAATTTTTTGATGAACAAATATATGTTTTCTCTCCAAAAGGTGAATTATTTACACTACCTTTAGACTCTACCCCTGTTGATTTTGCTTATACAATTCATACAGATATAGGAGATAGGTGTGCTGGTGCAATTGTAAATGGACAAGAGTCTCCTTTAAGTACAAAACTTGATAATGGCGATCAGGTTGAAATTATCTTAAATGAAAACACTACAATTTCCCCGTTATGGATTAGATTTGTAAAAAAAGAAAAAGTTAAAGAAAAAATTAGGTATTTTTTTAGGTCAAAAAGAAGAAGAGAATTTGAAATTCTTGGAAAAGATATTTTAAAATATATAGCAAAATCTAAAAATATAATTTCTGATGATGGTATTTACGAAAAGATTTTAAGAAAGACTGACTTTAAATATAAAAATAAACTTTTTGAAAATGTTGGTAGAGGTTTTTTATCTAGAGCAGAACTTGATAAACTTTTTAAAGAAATGGAAAATAATATTGTTAAAAAAATTTTTCAATCTAAAGAGGATGAAGAGAGAGTAGATGTCTTAAAATATGAAAATGGTATAGCTGTGAACTATGCAACTTGCTGCTCACCTATAAAAGGTGATAGCATCATATCTATAATGTCTTACGGTCGTGGCTTAGTTGTTCATAATACAATTTGTGATAGTTTGGGGTATTATCATAAAGATAATTTCTATAAATCAGAATGGGGAGAGGGTGCAAACCAATCTGAATTTAACTCAAGAATAGAGATAATTATTAAAAATCAACCAGGTGCACTGTTTAGTATCACATCAATTTTTGATAAACATGAGATTAATATTGAAAATATCCGCATCGCTAATAGAACTAAAAAAGTTTACACGTTCATCATTGATATAAGTATTGAAAGCTCAGATAAATTAAAATTTGTTCTTGCCGAAATGAAAACTTTAAGCCAAGTTGATAAAGTAAAAAGACAATCAATTAATTATTAATGAAACTTGGAGTCAACATAGATCATATTGCTACCCTTCGTAACGCTAGAGGACAAAACAATCCAAATTTATTAAGAGCATTAAAAGTTTGTCATCATGCAAAAGTTGACACTTTAACCGTTCACTTGAGAGAAGACAGAAGACATATAAAAGATCAAGATTTATTAGAATTAAAAAAAAATTCTAAAATTCCAATTAATCTTGAAATGGCTCTTACGGATGAAATGATACAAATAGCTGATAAGATTAATCCTGAGTTTATTTGCTTGGTTCCTGAAAAAAGAAATGAAATCACCACAGAGGGTGGTTTAAATTTAAATAAAATATCTTATCCAAGATTAAAGAAGTTATTAAAAATTTCTCAAAAAAAAAATATACAAGTTAGTGCTTTTATAAATCCTACAAAAAAAATGATTACTTTAGCTAAAATTTTAGGTTTTGATACTGTTGAAATACATACAGGGCCTTTAGATAAAAAAATTATTAAAAAAAATATTATTAATAAAATAAACGAAATGATCGAGTATGCTTACTCTAAGAAACTAATAGTTAATGTAGGGCATGGTTTAAATTTTAATAACATAAAATATATAAAAAAAAGAAGATATGTGGATACTGTCCACATTGGTCATTTTATAATATCTGAAGCTATATTTATTTCACTAGTAAAAACTATTAAGACTTTCAGAGGTTTAATTAAAAAATGATAATTGGCCACGGAATAGATTTAGTTGAGATAGATAGAGTAAGGAACATTTATGCAAAATATAAAGAAAACTTCATATCTAAATACTTTATTAATGACCAATTAAAAGAAATTGATACTAATTTACTAGCAAATAATTTTGCTATTAAAGAGGCTTTTTCCAAAAGTATTGGTCTAGGTTTCAGATCTCCTTGTTATCCAAATAATATCGTTGTAAGCAGGGATACCTTAGGTAAACCAGTTATTTCTTTTAAAAATAAACTTGAAAGTTATTTGAATGAAACTTTTGGAAAGTATGCCATTCATGTAAGCCTTACAGATACAAAGTTATATTCGATTGCGTCGGTAATTATTGAGCAAAATTAAATCATCCTTGATTAATAATTTAAAAGCACTTTTTTGGGCTTTAATTATCGCTGGTGTAATTAGAACTTTTGCTATTGAGCCATTTAAAATTCCCTCCGGTTCAATGAAACCAAATTTATTAGTAGGAGATTTTTTATTTGTTTCTAAATGGAACTACGGCTACTCAAGATATTCATTTCCCTTTGGAATACCCCCCTTCAAAGGAAAAATATTTGAGAGTAATCCTGAAAGAGGTGATGTAATCGTCTTCAAACTCCCAGGTCAAGAAAATATAAACTATGTAAAAAGATTAATCGGTTTACCAGGAGAAACAATTCAGGTTATAAATGGTGAAGTTTATATTAAGTCAAATAATTCAAAAGAATTTGAAATGTTAAATCAATTCGATGATGGGTTTTTTTTTGATGATCAGTATAAAAAAGATATTCAGCAGTTAATAGAAAATGAATATAAAATATTAAATATTACTGACAACGGACCACTCGACTTCACTCCAGAATACCAAATTCCTAAAGACAAATTTTTTTTTATGGGCGACAACAGAGATAATTCATCTGACAGCAGAGTTCTCAGTGGGGTAGGTTTTGTTCCCAAAGTAAATATAATAGGAAAAGTTTGGTTTATCTGGTTTTCAGTTGATACAGATTTTTCAATTTCAAAATTTTGGAATTTACCTCTACATATCAGGTATGATAGGCTATTTAATATTATCAAATAAATATTTTGAATAAGGCACAAATTTTCAAAACACTTAAAAGCCTTAAGGGCTTCGATAAAAGTTTGCAACATGATAGTTTTGAAAAATTAAAAAAAAATTCTGATAAACCATTCCAAAAATATGAGTTCTTAGGAGATAGGGTTTTGGGTTTAGTAATATCAGAATATTTGATTTCTACTTTCTCTCACAATACACTGGATGAAATTTCAAGAAGATTTATTCATCTTGTAAATACAAATACTTTAGCCAAAATATTTAAAAAATATAACTTAAGTGATATTTTTAAACATCAGCTTGACCCCAACTCAAATAAAAATTCTGTATTCGCTGATGCTCTAGAGTCTTTAATTGGATTTGCATACACGAGAAAAGGTTTAGATTTTTCAAAAAAATTAATAATGGAATTATGGCAAGATGAATTAGATACTCTTCCTAAAAAAGATCCTAAAACATTTATCCAAGAATATTGTCAAAAAAAATATAAAACTATTCCTAACTATAATCTAATTGAAGAAGCTGGCACAAAACATAAACCTAAATTTATAGTGTCTTTAAAAATCAATGACAACGAAGTAGAGGCTGAGGGAATTTCTAAACAAAAAGCAGAAATTTTAGCAGCAAAAAAAATGATTAAGATCATTAATAACTTGAATAAATAATTAATTGTATAAAACCGAAGCTATACTAACAAAAGTAGAAAATTTTAAAGAAAATCATTTAAGTGTTTCATTTTATTCTATTGAGCATGGCCAAAAATCTCTTGTTGTATTTGGAGGAAAGTCCAAAAAAAAAAGCACTAATTATGTTAAGGGTGGATATAATAATATTGAATTTGATAGCAACAATGTTTGCCTTTCCTCCACATCTATTAATTCTTTTAAATGGTTTTTATTTTCAAAATATGAGCTAAAGGCGATCGATTATTTTTGCTTTTTAATTAATAAGTTACTTTTTTTAGCTGATCAAAATTCTAATGTTATAAATTATTATTTGCTATTAATGTCTAAAATGAATGATAGGTCTAATTATCTCTCAGAGCTATTATTACTGGAGCTTGAAATCTTAAAAACCTCAGGCTATCAACCTGATTTCAATCAAAGTGTTTTAGAAAAAATATTCAATTCTAATAATATGATTAATTTGCGATCTAATGAGGATATTTACGAATATTTGAAAAACAATAAGGATCACCAATCTGTTTTTTTTGATTTTATGAGCAGAATAGTCAACAGAGTATTGATTAATTTGAATATTAATTTACCTTTTTCTAGAAATGAAGTTGCCAAGAAAAATTGAAACAATCTATATAGCCTCAGATCATGCAGGTTTTAGGTTAAAATCGTTTATTATCAGAGAATACCTTGGAAAAAAAAAATGTAATTTTGTAGATTTAGGGACAAATTCAGATAAATCCGTTGATTATCCAAAATTTGCAAAAAAATTATGTAAAAATATCAACAAATCCAGCATGGGTATCTTGATCTGTGGTTCTGGATTAGGAGTAAGTATAAGTGCAAATAGGCATAAGCACATTAGAGCTTCTCTTTGTCATAATGCACAAACAGCAAAAATGACAAGAAAACACAATGATAGTAACGTTATTTGTTTAAAAGGAAGACCTTTTGTAAAAAAAAATATTTTTGCTATGCTCAACGCCTATTTTAAAACAGAATTTGACAATGGCAGACATTTAAGGAGAATATCGCAACTATGACACTCAGTGAGAATTTTTTTTCTAGTAACTTAGAACACGCAGATATAGATTTATATCAAAGTATTTCACAGGAATTATCAAGACAACAGAATCAAATTGAATTAATAGCTTCTGAAAACATTGTTTCTAAAGCTGTTCTTGAAGCTCAAGGTTCTATCATGACTAACAAATATGCTGAGGGTTATAGTGCTAAAAGATATTATGGTGGATGTGAGTTTGTAGATATAGCTGAAAATCTTGCTATTGATCGTTTAAAAGAATTATATGGTTGCAATTATGCCAATGTGCAACCTCACTCAGGTGCTCAAGCTAACCAAGCTGTATTCTTAGCATTAATTAAACCTGGAGACACAATCTTAGGAATGTCCTTAGATGCTGGTGGACACTTAACTCATGGCTCACGACCTAATCAATCTGGAAAATATTTTAATGCTATTCAGTATGGCATTAAACCAGAAACCTCTTTAATAGATTATGATGAAGTAGAACGTTTAGCTGTCGAACATAAGCCTAGCATGATAATTGCTGGTGGCTCCGCTTACCCAAGAAATATTGATTTTAAAAAATTCAGAGAGATTGCAGATAAAGTTGGATCATACTTACTAGTTGACATGGCTCACTATTCTGGTCTTGTCGCTGCAAAAGAATACCCAGATCCATTGCCACATGCACACGTGGTTACATCAACTACTCATAAGACTATAAGAGGACCAAGAGGGGGAATGATACTTTCTAATGACCTAGATCTTGGAAAGAAGTTTAATAGTTCAGTTTTTCCTGGTTTACAAGGCGGACCTTTAATGCATGTAATTGCAGCCAAAGCAGTTGCTTTTGGAGAAGCTCTTCAACCTGAGTTTAAAAGCTATATTCAACAAGTCAAAAAGAATGCATCAATTCTAGGCGAAGTACTTATGTCAAATGGAATAGATATCGTTACTGGTGGCACAGATTCTCATATGGTCTTAGTTGATTTAAGATCAAAAAATGTAACTGGTAAAGATGCTGAAGAAAGCTTGGAGAGAGCTGGAATGACTTGTAATAAAAATGGTGTTGCAAATGACCCAAATCCCCCAACTATTACCTCAGGCATTAGATTAGGATCTCCAGCTGCAACAACAAGAGGTTTTAAAGAAGAAGAGTTTAATTTTATTGGAGAAAAAATTTCAACAATAATTAATAATCTCTCTGTATCTAATTCTGACATTTCTATGCTTGAAAGTTCTATTAATAAAGAAGTTCAGGACCTTTGCTCTAAGTATCCAATTTATTAGACCTAATGAAATGTCCTTTTTGTATTGACAAAAACAAAGAGACATCTGTTTTAGACTCAAGACCCTCGGAAAACGGCTCTGTTATAAGGAGAAGAAGAATTTGCATAGACTGTAAAGGTAGATTTACTACTCATGAAAGAATTCAATTTAGAGAGATAGTAGTTGTTAAAAAAGATGGTGATAAAGTAAATTTCGATAGAGACAAAATAGCAAAGTCTGTTGAATTAGCACTACGCAAAAGACCTGTAGATACAGACACTAAAGAAAAATTAATTTCTAGAATTGTAAATGATGTTGAGGGTATGGGTGAAAACGAAATTAGTTCTAATGTTATTGGTGAGTCTGTTATGAAAGCTCTTTTTTCAATTGATAAGGTTGCGTATGTAAGATTTGCTTCTGTCTATAGAGACTTCCGTGAGACCAAAGATTTTGAGCAGTTTTTAGATACAATAGACAAAAAGTAAAATTTGTTTAGTCAAAATCACCTTAATTATCTTCAAAGTGTAAATAATTTATCAATTAGAAATATTGGACTGACAGGAAAAAACCCTTCAGTTGCATGTCTGATTGTAGATTACTCTAAATCATCAAAGGGTATAATCCTTAGTTATGGTTTAACTTCAAAAAATGGTAGACCTCATGCAGAAATTAATGCTTTAAAAAAAATATCACATAAAAAAATAAATAATAAAACTGTCATGTATATTAGCTTAGAACCTTGTTTTAAAAAAAGTAGCTGTTGTGCTAAAGCAATTGTTAAAGCTGGTATTAAAAAAGTTTTTATTAGTTCATTAGATCCAAATCCAAATATAAAAGGCAAGGGAATTGATTATTTAAAAAAACAAAAGATAAAAGCTTTTCATTCATTAAAATCGATAGATAGATTTAAGATAATTAATAAATTTTTTTACATTCGCCAAACTTTAAATAGACCATTCATTACTCTAAAAATTGCAATCTCCAAAAATGGTTTCAGTAAAAGCCCAGCTTATAAGAATATAACTTCTCACCGAACTCAATATTTCATGCATCAGCTAAGATTATCTCATGACTCTATTGCTGTTGGTATGAATACGGTGTTAGATGATAAGCCAAAATTAACATGTAGATTACATGGTGTTTCAAAAAATATTGCAAAATTATTATTCTCAAATAAAGCAATCAAATTTATGAATTATAAGTTAATTATAGTTGACTATAAAAAAACAGTTTCTGAAAATTTTGCATTATTTAAAAAATTGAAAACTCAATCTATCCTTATCGAAGGTGGACTTAGTACTTTTAAATACTTTCTTAATTGTAATTTATTTGATGAGGTTATAGTCTGCCAGTCAAACATGACTATAAAAAATCAAAGTAAAAAATATTATTTATCAATGAAATCATTAAAAAACAATCTCATATTAAAATCCTCTCAAAAGTATGGAGAGGACATGATTTATAAATTTACAAAATAATGTTCAGCGGAATAATTCAATCTCAAGGTAAAATCAAAAAGCTGGCAAGAGAGGAAAAGTCATTAGTGGTTGAAATCCAATCTTCCTTAAAAGGATATAAGTTAGGTTCTTCAATATGTTGTTCTGGAATTTGTTTAACAGTTACATCAATAAAAAAAAATACTTTTAAGGCAGATATTTCATATGAAACAATGAATAAAACCAATGCTAAATATTGGAAAGTCGGAAAAAAAATAAACTTAGAAAAATCTTTAAAAGTTGGTGATGAGATTTCTGGTCATTTTGTTTTTGGTCATATTGATACGACTTGTTCTGTTGAAGAATTATATAAAGTTGGAAGTAGTTGGTTTTTATCTTTTATTTTTCCAAAAAATCTTAAAAAATTTATAGTCCAAAAAGGGTCAATATCTTTAAATGGTATTTCTCTTACAATAAATAATGTTAAAACAAACAAATGTCATTGTATGATCATCCCTCATACCTATAAAAATACAGATATTCATACATATAAAAAAAATGAAATTTTAAATCTTGAAGTAGATATGCTAGCAAGATACGCTCACTCCTCAAAAACATAAGTTGTTAAATTAATGTCAGATTTTACAAATATCGAAAACATTATAGATGATGCCCGTAATGGTAAAATGTATATCTTGGTTGACAGCGAAGATAGGGAAAACGAAGGTGATTTAATTATACCTGCATCTCTTTGCAAACCAGAGCATATTAATTTTATGGCAACACATGGCAGAGGCTTAATTTGTCTATCTATTTCGGAGACCAGAGCAGATGAGTTAAAACTTCCTTTAATGAATCCAGATAATTGGAAAAAGAAGACCACAGCATTCACTATTTCAATTGAGTCTAGCAATAATATTACAACGGGTATATCTGCATATGATAGAGCAAAAACAATCAGTGCAGCAATAAACCCAAATTTTAAACAGGGAGATATTGTTAGTCCTGGACATGTATTCCCTCTAATTGCATGGGATGGAGGTGTACTAACAAGGGCAGGTCACACGGAGGCTGCCGTAGACATATCTAGACTTGCTGGATTAAATGACTCTGCAGTGATTTGTGAGATTATGAATGACAATGGTAGTATGGCAAGAGTTCCAGACCTGATACCTTATGCAAAAAAACACTCAATAAATATAGGCACTATCCAAGATTTAATTGCTTACAGGATTAAAAACGACTTACTTATAAAAAAAATACCTGAAAAGCAATACCAAATTAAAAATATCTACTCAGATATTTTCGAATTCAACGTTTTTGAAAATACCATTGATGGATTACATCACGCGACCTTACACTTAGGAGATTTATCTAATCAAGATAGTGTAATGACAAGAGTTCATCCTGTTCAAGGCTTTGATGATATAATAATGAATTTTAATAATCCCAAAACAAAAGACTTACATGCTTCAATTGAAAAAATTAAATCTCATGGATCAGGAATAATCGTACTTATTAATAATCCAATATTGGGTGATTTGGGAAAATTATCAAATGATGAAAAAGTTAGATACTATGGTTTAGGAGCTCAAATACTTAAAAATTTTTCAATTGATAATATTTCTGTTTTATCAAACTCATTAGGAGAAGATTTAGACTTAGGAATTTATGGTTTGACCGTAAATAAAATAGAGGGTCTTTAAGTTATGAATAAATCAAATTTAAATATAAAAATTATTGTTGCTGATTATTACAAAGAGATAACTAATCCATTAAAGAATTCTTGTATTAAAGTTTTAGAAAAAAATAACTTTAAATATCAAATTTTAAATGTACCTGGTGTTTATGAAATTCCTCAAATGATAAAATGGAAAGTAAAACCAAATAAAACTAATTTATTTATTGCTCTGGGATGTGTTATTAAAGGACAAACTTATCATTTTGAAGTTATATCTGACTCTGTAGGAAAAGCTCTCTTAGATATTGTAAATCAAAACAAAAAAACAATCATATCAAATGGTATCATCAATGCTTACAACAAGTCCCAGGCATTAAAAAGGTCAAAAACTGAAAATAAAAATAAAGGATATGAAGCTGCTAATGCTATGGTTAAAATGATTAAATGCTTAATTTAAATAAAAATACAAGATTATTTTTTTTTCAATTTATATTTCAAAGAAATTATTCTACTGATTTTGAATTAGATGAATTTATTAAACAAAATGTAAAAAAAAGACCTTTTAACAAAAAAAAATTATTCTCATTAAACGACAGCTTTAACTCTAATTTAGAGAAAATCAAAGGTTTGGTAGATTCTAAAATTATTGAAAAAACAAACAAAATCACTGTTTTTTTGTTGTACGCCTTTTGCTCTGAATATCTTATAGATAAAGACAAAAAAAAGATATTAATGAGTGAATATATCAAGCTTTCTAAGGATTTTCTTACGCAAGAAGAGGTTAAATACTTCAATTATTTATTAGATGATGCCTCAAAAAAAGCACCTTGAAAATAAAATTAAAATAGAATAACAACTTACCATGTCTCAAATACAGTACCTGCAAATAGTATTATTTGCTGCAATCGCAGCGATTGCTTTCGGTTTATTTACAACAAATAAAATTTTAAGTTTATCTAAAGGCACAAAAAAAATGATTGAAATATCTGGTGCCATTCAAGAAGGAGCTAAAGCTTACTTAAACAGACAGTATACTACAATAGCTATAGTTGGCTTAGTAATCTTTCTTGCTTTCTTCTTAATTCCTTTTGAACATACATACGATGTTCCAGTTGGTTTTTTGATCGGAGCAGTTTTATCCGGCCTAGCTGGATATATAGGTATGAATGTATCAGTTCGCGCAAATGTGATTACTGCTCAAGCTTCTAGTTCGTCTTTGAAAAAAGGTTTGTACGTAGCATTTAACGCTGGAGCTGTTACAGGGCTTTTAGTAGTAGGTTTAGCATTAGCAGGAATAGCAGGATATTTTTTTCTATTATATTTTGGTTATGGTAGAAGTGGAAGAGAACTTATTGAACCTCTAGTGGCTCTTGGATTTGGTTCATCTTTGATTTCAATTTTTGCAAGACTAGGTGGGGGCATATTCACTAAGGGTGCCGATGTTGGTGCAGATTTAGTTGGCAAAGTAGAAAAAGATATTCCTGAGGATGATCCTAGAAACCCAGCAGTTATTGCAGATAATGTTGGAGATAATGTTGGAGACTGCGCTGGAATGGCTGCAGATTTGTTTGAGACTTACGTAGTCTCTATTGTTGCAACGATGGTATTAGCAATAATTTTTCAAGGAGCAGTTACCGATTTAACAATTTATCCATTACTCTTAGCTGGATCAAGCATAATAGCTTCAATAGTCGGATCACAATTTGTATCAATATCGACGCCAAAATCTTCTATTATGGGAGCACTTTATAAGGGTTTTTTCATGACACTGATAATTTCAGTTGTGCTTTTTGCCATAATCACTCAATACTCAATTGGCTTTGATAATTATTTTCAAATAGGATCAAAGTTTTATAACGGAATGGATTTATTCCTTTGTGCTGTATATGGTTTATTAATTACTTTAGCACTTGTTTTCATAACTGAATACTACACTAGCACAGAATACCGACCTGTGAAGAGCGTAGCAGAAGCCTCTCAAACTGGTCACGCAACAAATATTATTCAAGGTTTAGCTATGGGTATGGAGTCTACTGCCATTCCTGTTCTTATTATAGTAACAGGTATTGGAATAACATTTGCAACAGCTGGTTTATTTGGTATTGCAATAGCAGTAACTTCAATGTTAGCTCTTGCAGGAATGGTTGTTGCTTTGGATGCATACGGTCCTGTAACAGATAACGCTGGAGGTATTGCTGAGATGTCGGGATTGAAGCAAAGTGTAAGACAAAGAACTGATGCGCTTGATGCTGTAGGCAACACCACTAAAGCTGTTACTAAGGGTTATGCTATTGGATCTGCTGGTCTTGGAGCACTAGTACTATTTGCTGCTTATACTGAGGATTTAAAATACTTTAATAAAGAAACAGATAATGATGCTTTCGATGTGTCTTTTGATTTATCTGAACCATATGTTATCATTGGTCTTTTATTAGGTGGATTGCTTCCATATTTATTTAGTGCATTGAGTATGACAGCGGTTGGACGAGCAGCTGGATCAGTTGTCTTAGAAGTAAGAAGACAATTTAAAGAAAAAAAAGGTATTATGTCAAGAAAAGAGAAACCAGATTATGGTAAATGTGTAGACATTTTAACAAAATCCGCAATTAAAGAAATGATCATACCATCATTACTACCTGTTTTATCACCTGTTGTTGTTTTCTTTGGTGTTTATTTTCTTACAGGTAGTGTTAATACTGCATTTCAAGCACTCGGAGCTCTTTTAATTGGAGTTATTATTACAGGTTTCTTTGTAGCTATTTCAATGACTGCTGGAGGCGGTGCATGGGATAATGCAAAAAAGTATATTGAAGACGGTAATTTAGGTGGGAAAGGTAGCGAAACGCATAAAGCTTCTATCACCGGGGATACTGTTGGTGATCCTTACAAGGATACTGCAGGCCCAGCTGTTAACCCAATGATTAAAATAACAAATATTGTATCAATTTTATTGCTATCAATAGTTGTTCATTTAAACATTATTTAATTTAAGTCAATTTCTTCAACAGACCTTAAAATATTATTTTCAAATTTTAGTTTTAAGGTCTTGTTGTAAAC
>CABXXO010000010.1 GCA_902516235.1 uncultured Alphaproteobacteria bacterium | reverse complement strand
GCTATTTGTTCATCAACTCCATACAAAAGCTGTAAATCTAGGACCTTATTATAGGGTATTTTATCCAGTGAATTCTTTGAACCATTCCAGCAGAGTAAATGTTTATTTTTCAATTTTATGTTGACTTCATTGATGATTGTGAGATTTTAATGCTTATTTTATTTATTTAAAGGATTTATATCATGGACCAACTTGCAGGAATTTTACCATTAATACTTATTTTCGTCGTTTTTTACTTCTTACTTATAAGACCTCAACAAAAAAAACTAAAAGATCACAAAAATATGATCTCAAATTTAAAAAAAGGTGACCGAGTCGTAACACAAGGTGGTATTATTGGGAATATTCATTATGTAAATGACGATGGAACTCTTTCTGTAGAAATTGCTGATAACGTCCAAGTTAAAGTGGCTAAAGGTATGATAGCTGATATAGCAGCTAAATAACCTTAATAACAAAAACTAATAATGTTAATTCTTAAACAGTGGAGATTATGGATATCTTTGTTACTGTTAATTGGGAGTTATTTATTTATTAAACCTAACTTTGAAAGTCAAACCTCTGATAATAAAATAAATTTTGGATTAGATATACAAGGAGGTTATTCGTATCTTTTAGAATTAAATGAGGAAGAATATCTTAATAACCTTTTAGTAAAAACATCTCAATATATTGAAAATACATATTCTATATTCTCTAATATTAACAATGGACAAATAGTGATTTCTAAAAACCAAAATTTAGATGCTTTAAGTAATATAGTTATTCAAAATTTGGGATTAGAAGTACAAGAAAAATCAGAAAAAGAAAATAGTTATATTTTCTCTAAACAATATTTCAATAAGTCATTATCCGATATGACTTTGAATGCTGTTGAAATAGTAAGATCTAGAGTTGATTTTTTAGGAAACAAAGAGCTATCTATTCAAAAAGTTGGGTTAAATAAAATTTTATTAGAAATCCCAGGTGATTTGGATAACAATGTAAAAGAGGTTATATCTAAAACAGCTAAATTAACGTTGCACTTAGAAAAAAGTAATATTGTTGGCTCTAAGACTTTTATTAATGAAGAAACGGGTGAACAAGTAAGAGTTCAAGAAATCCCTAATATTACAGGTGACTTTATTCAAGACGCCTCTCTTCAGTACAATCAAAATGAACCAGTCGTTGCTTTTTCTTTTAATAAAGAAGGTTCAGATTTATTTGCAAAAATGACTTCAGAAAATGTGGGTTCACGATTTGCTATAGTTCTTGATGGTTCGTTAATTACTGCACCTGTTATAAGAGAGTCAATTACTGGAGGTAGTGGTCAAATTTCTGGAGGATTTACAAATGAAACTGCAAATAATCTTGCTATTATTCTAAAATCAGGATCTTTACCTACTAAAATTAAAATTATTCAAGAAAAACAAATAGGTCCAACTCTTGGACAGGAAGGTGTAGAGAAAGGGGTTATAGCTTCTATTATTGCTCTTTTTGCAATTACTCTTTTTATGATCTTTTATTATAAAATCTCAGGTCTATTCACAGTGATAACAATTATTTGTTGTTTGTCTTTGCTTTTTGCAATGATGTCTTTATTAAATACCACTCTTACACTTCCAGGCGTAATTGGGATAGTTTTAACAATAGGAATGTGTGTAGACGCAAATGTCTTAATATTTGAGAGAATTCGAGAAAATTTTAAACAGAATATTGAAGATCCTAAAAACCACGGTTTCAACTCTGCTTATGTTACAATTTTAGATTCTAATTTAACTACATTATTTGCTGCTGTATTTTTATTTGCTTTTGGCTTTGGTCCTATAAGAGGTTTTTCAATATCTTTAATTATTGGAATAATTTCGTCATTAATAGTCACTTATATAATACTTAAATTGTTCCTTAATATTACATCTATAAAATTTTTAGGACTTCAAAATGATTAATTTTTACTCATTCAAAAACAAATCTTACTTAATTTCTTTAATACTAATAATTTTTACAATAATTATTATTTTCTTTAAGGGTTTAAATTTAGGTATAGACTTTAAAGGAGGCTTAAATTTTGAAGTAAAGACAAATTTAACAACTAGTCAACTCAATCAATATTTAGACTTTGTTGACACTGAGAGGGAAGTGTTAATTAAAAGAGAGGTAGGTAGTGACGTTTATAGCATCAGAATAGAGTCAGGAGAAAATAACCCTGTTTTTATTGAAGAAATTAAAAATATTATTACACAAAATCCAGATATACAAATTCTATTGTCTGAATACATAGAACCAACTTTTAGTGAAGAACTAATTAAAAATTCTATTTATGCTTTAGCATCTTCTCTATTAGTAATAGCTATTTACGTTTGGATTAGATTTGATTGGCAGTTTGCAGCTTCAGGTATATTTGCATTATTACATGATGTTTTTGTTGCAATTGGTTTTATGTCTTTATTTAATATTGAATTTAATTTAACTATGATAGCAGCTTTGCTTCTAATAGCTGGGTACAGTATCAACGATACTATAGTTTTGTTTGACAGGCTAAGAAGTTTAACTTCAAATGAGGAAAATAAAGATAATTTTGAGACCAATGTTAATAAATCCATTAAATTAAATCTTCGTCGAACTATACTTACAAGTTTTACAACAATACTAGCATTATTGTGTTTAGTATTTTTAGCACCAGTTAATTTAACTGAAATGCCTATAGTATTCATATTTGGAGTATTGATTGGGACTTTTTCTTCATTATTTTTGGTATTAGGAATAGTAGGTGATTTAAATTATGAAGCTGTACTTAAAGCAAGAGACTCCTGATATTTTTTTAAATATACACCTGTTTGGTTATTTTTATTTTTAATTAATTCGTTTGGTTTACCTTCAAATAAAATATTACCACCTTTTTCTCCACCCTCAGGTCCCAAGTCTATAATCCAATCACTAGTATTTATAACATCTAAGTTGTGTTCTATAACTATTACAGTATTACCGTAGGACACTAATTTATGAAGTATCTCTAAAAGTTTCTTTATATCATCAAAGTGAAGACCAGTTGTTGGCTCATCCAAGATGTACAAAGTTTTTCCTGTTTGTCTTTTGGATAATTCTTTTGACAGTTTAATTCTTTGGGCTTCACCACCTGATAAAGTTGTAGCCGATTGACCAATAGATATATATCCCAAACCAACATCTTTGAGTGTTTTTAATTTAGAATATACTTGAGGGTTATTGATAAAAAACTCTTCCGCGTCATCAACAGTCATTGATAAAATATCATTTATATTTTTTTTATTATATTGAATACTTAGTGTCTCTTTATTATATCTTTTACCATCACATATTTCACATTTAACATATACTGGTGCTAAAAAGTGCATTTCGATTTTTTTTAAACCATCTCCCTCACAGCTTTCGCATCTACCTCCTTTGACATTAAAGGAAAATCTTCCAGGCTTAAATCCTTTAACTTTCGCTTCAGGCAAATTAGCAAACCATTCTCTTATAGGTGTAAACAATCCAACATATGTTGCCGGATTTGATCTGGGTGTTCTTCCAATAGGTGATTGATCAATATTTATAACTTTATCAATATTTTCAATACCTTTAATATCTTCATAAGGAAGTGTTTTAATTATTTTTTCGTAAATTCTATTATTTGTTGCACCATATAAAGTTTCATTAACCAATGTTGATTTTCCACTACCAGAAACTCCCGTAATAGTGATAAATTTACTTAAGGGAAATTTTACACTTACATTTTTTAAATTATTTCCACTTGCTTTTTTAATTTCAATAAACTGTTTTGATGGAAATTTATTAATACTTGATGGATACCTTCCAATTATACCCCTGATGTAGTTACTAGTTAAACTTTCTTTACTGTTTAGTATTTTGTTAAACTCTCCAATAGCAACTATAGAACCACCTTTGATACCTGCATATTTACCAATATCTACAACATAATCTGCTTCTCGTATTATATCCTCGTCATGCTCAACAACTATTATAGTATTACCTAAATCTCTTAAATTTTTAAGAGTATTTATAAGTTTTTGATTATCTCTTTGATGAAGTCCTATTGATGGTTCGTCTAAAACATATGTGACTCCAGTCAAACCCGAACCGATTTGACTTGCTAATCTAATTCTTTGTGACTCACCCCCAGATAAAGTTGAACTTTTTCTTGATAAACTTAAGTAATTAAGTCCAACTTCATTTAAAAAATTTAATCTAGAAAAAATTTCTTTTTTCAATGGGGCAGCTATTAATCTTTCTTGTTCTTTTAATTGTTTTTCAAATTTTTTAATCCAATTCAATGAATTATCTATACTCAAAGAAGTAAAATCTGAAATAGTTAAATTATTTATCTTTACACACAGTGCTTTTTCATTCAGTCTTTGGCCATTACATTCATGACAGACTTTTGAATTTCTAAACTTTTCAAGTTCCCATTGTCTCCACCAACTTGAAGATCCATCATAAATATTATCCATAATGTTAATTAATCCTTCAAAAAGTCTTCCTCCAAATAAAACTTCATTTTGAAAACTTTTAGGAATTTTTGACCAAATTACATTTTCAAGTTTTTTTGATTGAAAGATTTTTTTAAGTTTAGGGTATATTCTTGCTTTTGACTTTTCTGACCAAAAATTAATTGCACCATTATTAAAAGATAAGTTTTTATCAGGGATTAATATGTCTTCATCGAATGTATCTATTTCACCAAGACCATCACAGGTTTTACATGCACCGTATGGATTATTGAAGCTAAATAAGCGTGGTTCAATTTCATCTATACTAAATCCACTAACTGGACACATAAATTTATCTGATAATGTAATTATTTCATTTTTATCGATATTATAAATCTCAACACTTCCTTCACTTTCTTTTAAACTAATTTCAATACTATTTGCTAATCTATCTCTGTTATCTCTAGAGGGCACAATTCTGTCAATAACAACACTTATAGTGTGTTTATAATTTTTACTTAATTCAGGTATCTCTTCTTTTTGATAAAGTTTGTTATTTATTAGAAATCTTTCATAACCTTTCTTAAAATATTCTTCAAAAAGTTTTTTATATTCTCCTTTCCTTCCTTTTATTAATGGAGACATAATCATTATTTTTCTTGAATTAAATTTCGAATTGACTTCATCTATCATTTCAGAACTAGTTAAACCCTTGATTGGTTTTCCTGTGGCGGGAGAGTAGGGGATACCAACTCTTGAGAATAATACTCTCAAATAATCATAGATTTCTGTAACCGTTCCAACAGTTGATCTAGGGTTTTTAGATGTTGTTTTTTGGTCTATAGAAATTGCTGGCGACAACCCCTCTATTTTATCAACCTTAGGTTTGTCCATCATATCTAAAAATTGACGAGCATAAGCACTAAGTGATTCGATATATTTTCTCTGTCCCTCAGCATAAATAGTATCAAAAGCTAGTGTTGATTTACCTGACCCACTTACACCTGTTATGACAACAAGTTTATTCTTTGGTAAATTTAAGTTTATATTTTTTAAATTATGCTCGTGAGCATTATGAACTATAATGTGAGTAAGTGGTGAATGTTTATCCATTAAATTAGATATTAATTAAAGATGAATTAATATATATTAATAATATCTTTTAATAAAAACAATCATGGCTGGATCAGTAAATAAAGTAATTCTTCTTGGTAACTTAGGTAAAGATCCAGATATTAGAGCAACTCAGGCTGGCTCCAGGTTAGCTAGTTTTTCTATCGCCACTTCAACCAAATACCGTAACAAAGATACTCAGCAACTCGAAGACAAGACTGAATGGCATCGAGTGGTTGTATTCAACGATAAGTTAGCGGATATATGTGAAAAATATCTCAGAAAAGGTTCAAAGATATATATTGAAGGTCAGCTCCAAACAAGAAAATGGACAGACAATAATGGTGTAGATAAATATACAACTGAAGTAGTGATCCCAAATTATTCTGGAGTATTAACAATGTTAGATACTCGTTCCCAATCTAATGTAAGCGATGAGAGCACAAGTAATAAATTAGACTCAGCTGCAGATGAAGCAATGGGAGGTTCAGAAACATCTACAGCTGAACAGCTCGATGATGATATTCCTTTTTAGATAAATCATTGGCAAAAAAGAAAAAAACTAAAGCAAAGCAACTAGATGTATTGGATACTAAAATCTACCCTAACATTGATATAACGGATGAATTAGAAAAAAGTTACTTAGACTATGCGATGAGTGTCATAGTCTCTCGTGCTTTACCCGATGTTCGTGATGGACTTAAACCTGTTCACAGAAGAATATTATATTCTATGTATGAATCCTCTTATCACCATAACAAACCTTATAAAAAATCAGCAAGAATAGTTGGAGATGTTATGGGTAAATATCACCCTCATGGTGATTCTGCTATTTATGAGTCTATGGTAAGAATGGCACAAGACTTTACGATGCGTTTACCATTAGTTGATGGTCAAGGAAATTATGGTTCAATGGATGGTGATCCTGCAGCTGCTATGCGATACACCGAAGCAAGGTTAGATAAAATATCATCTTTTATGTTAGAAGAGTTAGAGTATGAAACTGTTCAACTCAGAGCTAATTATGATGAAACATTAACTGAACCCAAAGTTTTACCCTCTCGATTTCCAAATATATTTGTAAATGGTGCTAGTGGTATTGCAGTAGGTATGGCAACTAATATTCCCCCGCATAATTTGGGAGAAATTATAGATGCCACTTTACTGCTAGTTGATGAGCCAAACACAACATCTAAACAACTTCATAAGATCGTAAAAGGTCCAGATTTTCCAACAGGAGGAATTATATCTGGAACAGCTGGCCTGAGTTCGATGTATGAGACAGGACGAGGAAGTGTTACGGTTATATCGAAACTACATGAAGAAAAAATAAAGAACAGAAATGCAATTATAATTTCTGAAATACCTTATTTACAAAATAAATCAAAGTTATTAGAACGCATTGCTGATGTGGTAAATAACAAAACTATAGAGGGTATAAATGATATTCGAGATGAGTCTAATAAAGAAGGTGTTAGAATTGTTGTAGAATTAAAATCTTCAGCTGTGCCTGAAATTATAAAAAACCAGTTATTTCAATACACTCCTTTGAAAACTTCATTTAGCAGTAATATGTTAGCTTTAAAAGAGACAAAACCTCTAACTTTAAATCTTCGAGATGGTCTTTCATACTTTATAAATTTTAGAAAAGATGTCATTACAAAAAGAACTGTTTATAAGTTAAATAAAGCTCGTGAAAAAGCTAATATATTAATTGGATTATCAATAGCTGTTAACAATATCGATGCAGTTATAAACTTAATCAAAAAATCTAAAACACCAGCCGAAGCTAAAGAAAAACTATTATCAAACAAATGGTCTATAAAATCTAATATATCTCAATATATTAAACTCATAAATCCTTTGAATAAGATTTCATCTGCTAAAGTGTCTTTAGACGAGGAACAAGCTAAAGCTATACTTGAGCTTAGATTACAAAAATTAACTGCTTTAGAAAGAGACGATATATTAAATAATCTTAAATCATTAGTTGAAGATATAAATTTATACCTAAAAATATTAAATTCAGATAAGCAATTATTGAAGGTATTAAAAGATGAGTTGAGTGAAATAAAAGATGGTTTTGCTACACCTAGGAAAACAGAGATACAAAAGCATGATATAGAAGATATAGATACTGAGGATTTAATTATTGAAGAAGATGTTGTCGTTACTGTTTCACATCAAGGTTATATTAAAAGGGTATTAAAATCTTCATACAAGGTTCAAAAAAGAGGTGGTAAAGGGAAGAACGCTATGACTACAAGAGACGAAGACTTTCTAGAACAAGTTTTTGCTGCAACAACAAGAGATACTATTTTATTCTTTACCTCAGTTGGTAAGGTTTATTCTATGAAAGCTTATGAACTCCCTGCAGGAACTCCAACTTCGCGAGGTAAAGCTATAGTGAATTTAATACCAATCTCAAAAAATGAAAAAATCTCATCTATCCTCTCTCTTCCAAAAGAAATTAATGATTTTGATAATTATAATTTGATATTTGCAACAAATCTTGGAAATATAAGAAAAAATAAATTAAAAGATGTGGCTATGAGTGGAACTAGAAAGCTATCTCGTTCTGGTAAAACAGCTATTAAACTAAAAACAGGTGATAGACTAATTGGCGTAATTTCAGTAATTGAAAATGATGATGTTCAATTAGCTACCACTAATGGAAAATCTATTAGATTTGCAACAAAAGATCTAAGAGAATTTTCTGGTTTAGGTTCAGCAGGTGTTAGAGGCATCAAGCTTGCCAAGGATGATAAAGTAGTCTCAGTTTGTAGCCTTGTTCATAATAAAATATCTATTGACGTAAGAGAGTCTTATTTAAAGGCAAAAAATGAGGCTAAAAAAGACTTATCTAAAATTAATAAAAAATTTCAAGAACTAGCGAACACTGAGGAGTATCTTCTTTCTATTACTGAAAATGGATATGGAAAATTAAGCTCTGCTTATGAATATAGAATTACAAATAGAGGAGGATCTGGAGTAACTAATATTACAATAACACCAAAAAATGGAAGAGTAATTCAATCTCTAAAAGTAAATTTAGATGATAATATAGCTTTAATATCAGACTCTGGTAAATTATTAAGGTGTAATGTTGGAGATAATATTCGAGTTGTAGGTCGTGTATCACAGGGTGTATCTGTCTTTAAAGTAGATGCAAAAGAAAAAATAGTATCGGTAGCTCGATTAGAGGATTAAATTATAAATGTCAAAAATAGGTATCTACCCAGGATCATTTGATCCAATTACTTATGGTCATCTTGATATAATTCAAAGAAGTCTAAATGTTGTTGATGAGTTGATAATTGCAGTATCTAATAATAAATCTAAAGAGCATTTAATATCAGTTGATGATAGATTAGAATTAATAAATCAATCAATCCATTCATTTTCAAAAGAGGATTTAAATAAAATTAAAGTTGAAAAATTTGATAATTTGCTTGTACATTATGTAAAATCTAAAAACGCCTCTTTAATTATAAGAGGTTTAAGAGCTGTATCAGATTTTGAGTATGAGTTTTTAATGACAGGAATGAATAGAACTATAGATAAAGAGATAGAAACAATATTCTTAATGTCTTCAGAAAAATATCATTTTATTTCATCAAGATTTATAAAAGAAATTCATAAATTAGGTGGGGATATTTCTAAAAGTGTTCCTAAACCAGTTCTTGATTTCTTATCAAAAATTTGAAATGTTCTCATTTTCTACTTGGGCCCATAGCTCAGCCGGTAGAGCACCTGACTTTTAATCAGGGTGTCGCAGGTTCGAATCCTGCTGGGCTCACCACTTCTTTCATAAGGAGTTTTGAGAAGATTAAATGATCACAGTATATTTAGCAGGCGAAATTCATAGTAATTGGCGTGAAGAAATTATTAATCTTTGCAAAGTAGATAAATTAGATATTAAGTTTACCTCACCTGTAACAAATCACGAAAACTCTGATAATGTTGGTGCAGAAATATTAGGTGGTGAAGAAAAGAATTTTTGGAAAGACCAAAAAGGAGCTAATATAAATTCAATTAGAACTAAAAAGTCTATCCAAGATTGTGACATAGTAATTGTTAAGTTTGGAGAAAAATATAAGCAATGGAATGCTGCCTTTGATGCAGGTTATGCAGCAGCTCTTAACAAGTCAATAATTGTCATTCATAACGAAGATCAACAACACGCTTTAAAAGAAATAGATGCCGCTGCTTCAGCAGTAGCTAGTGATACAAAGCAAGTTGTTCGTATCTTAAAATATGTATTAGAAGGCACTTTATAAATTTATTTTGCTGTCCATCCACCATCTATGACTAATGATGATCCTGTCATCATTGATGATGCATGAGAGGCCAAATAAACAACAGCGGTGGCTATATCACTTTCAGTCGCAAATCTTCCAAGAGGAATATTATTCAAAGTTTTCTTTTTAAAACTTTTATCTAAGAAGAATTTTTTTACCATAGGTGTCTCAACAAAAGTAGGACATATAGAATTCACTCTAATGTTATTAGAAGCTAAGTCTATCGACATACCTTTAGTTAATCCCTCAATACCAAATTTTGTCATGTTATATGTGCTTCTATTAGGGGCTCCAACTTTGCCTAATTGAGAAGACATATTAATAATACTCCCCCCAATAGATTTTCTATTTTTGGATTGTAACATTATATTAGATGCTAATTGAGCTATGTGAAATGCTGCTTTAATATTTAAATCAACCATATAATCCATATCTTTCTTTTTAATTTTTGTAAAATGTGAAGGAATATTAGTACCTGCATTATTTACTAAAATATCAAGTTTCTTAATTTTACTAAAAATATCAATCACTTGGTTATTATTTAATATATCACATACAAAATATTTACATTTTCTATTTAATTTTATTATTTCTTTTTCTACTTTTACAAGATCTGATTCAGTCCTACTTAAAATAATTAAATTTGCGCCAGCTTCAGCAAGAGCTATTGCTGAAGCTCTTCCAATGCCTTTTCCTGCACCAGTGACAAGAGCTATTTTATTTTTTAAATCTAAACTCTTTAAATACATTCTTAATATTTCTAGTTATTTTTAATTTTAGATACAGGTTTTCCGTATCCAACATTAATACCACCATACCTTCTTGCACGAACATTACATTGCTCTGCATGGCCTATAAAGCCCTCTAAGTGTGATAATCTTGAGCCATATTCTGCTATTTTTGTTGCTGCTTCATCTGTCGTTATCTTTTGATAAGTATGTGTCTTAATAAATTTTCCAACCCATAGCCCTCCTGTGTATCTTCCTGCTTTTTTTGTTGGCAAAGTATGATTTGTTCCTATTACTTTATCGCCGTTAGCAACATTAGTTCTTGCACCTAAAAATAAAGCTCCATATGAGGTCATATTTTCTAAAAACCAATCATCTCTATTAGTCATTACCTGAATATGTTCAGAGGCAATTTCATTAGCTTTTAACAACATCTCATCATAAGTTTCACAATAAATTACCTCACCATATTCACTCCAGCTTATACCAGCTGTATCTTTCGTAGGTAGAATTTCTAGGAGCCTATCTATTTCTTTGATAGTTTCTTGTGCCAATTTTTTTGAGTTTGTTATCATTATAGCAGGGGAATTGTAGCCATGTTCTGCTTGACCGAGTAAATCAGTAGCGCATATCTCTGCATCTACAGTATCATCACAAATAACCATAGTTTCTGTAGGTCCTGCAAATAGATCAATACCAACTCTACCAAACAATTGTCTCTTTGCTTCAGCAACATATGCATTTCCTGGTCCGACGAGCATATCTACAGCTTTAATTGTTTCTGTTCCAATAGCCATAGCACCAACTCCTTGCATGCCACCTAAAACATATATCTCATGTGCACCTCCCATTTTCATAGCTGTTATTACTGCAGGATTTGGTTTTCCTTGAAAAGGTGGCGTTGTGGCTATAATTCTTGGAACACCAGCAACTGATGCTGTAACAACTGACATATGAGCAGATGCTACCATTGGAAATTTTCCAGCAGGTACGTAACATCCTACAGCTTGAATAGGAATATTTTTGTGACCAAGAATAACACCTGGTTGAGTTTCTATTTCCATCTCATTTAATGTTTTTAATTGTGCTAAAGCAAATGATCTAACTTGTTCTTGAGCAAATTTAATATCATCAATATCTTCTTCAGATACCTCATTAATTAATTCATTAATTTCTTCTTCTGATAGTTTAAAGTGAGTAGGGGAGTAATTATCAAATTTTTCTGAGAGTTCTCTGATATACTCATCACCTCTTAACTCAATTTCTTTTAATGTATTTTCAACAATCTCTTTGACTTTTTCATTATCATCAAGCCTTTGTTTTTCATTAGTACTTTTCTTAATATATTCTATTGCCATAGTTATTTTTTATGTAACAGTTTTAAAACATCAACATCTAACTGAAACAAAATATGAGCTATATCAATAGGTACCCAATTTTCTCTAATCAATCCTTCGTTGTGTAAATAAAAATCCATGACTCTCATTGTTATTATTTTTTGAGTAGCCTCATAACCAAGCCAATCACTTGAACCATGTGTTGCTTGAATACTGTGCCAACCACCTGTCATTGAATAATTGCCATCGCCAATTTCAATGTAATGACCAATTTTCCAATAGTCTCTCTCTTTAAACGTTAATCTAAATGGTAATTGATGGTGTTCAACAAATCCCTTTAACCCCCTTGCTGTGCCAATACCGCAAGGTCCATACCACATCATTTTTGGATGCCAATAATCTTTTTGAGGATGGTTTATTAATTTTTCTCTGACTTTATCTTTTGTAGTTCCCACCTCAGTTTCTGGTTTTATGTTTAAACTTCTTTGCATAGTAAGACCTTGATCTAAGGTAGTGGCTGATAAATTTGAATCTAGGTTTTCAAAGGTTGTTCCATCTCCTGTGATAGGTCCTGGCCACATTTCTTCAATTCCTAAAGATGGATTTATAGGCCAAAAACCTGCCTGTCTTATGAAGTCCATAATATCGATTAAGATATGAGAATTTATAATTTTTTCATTTTCTATTTGATGAACTTCACATATTCGTAAATGTATAGTTTTTCCATTCGATGGTACTCCTAACCAAGGATTGGCAAAGGTACCCGTTAAATGACCAACTGTAGACACATAAACTCTATTTTGAAAACTTCCTCCGATAATTAAATTATCTCTTCTTTCTAAGTCGGGAAAAGAATAAATTAAGGGTTTCCAAAGAGTACTGATTATTTCATCAACACCTTTTAATTCGTTTACTGGATGGAAAGCATAGACCTCAGCATTTTCATGGTATGCATTCTTAATATTTTGGCTTAAATCATCAAGACTAGACTCAGAAATTTTTTTTAATATATTTCTAATTTTTTTTTTATTTAAAATATTTTCTTTAGGATCTAAATTTATAATTTTAATTCCACTTTCTATGGGAATCCCAGTATTAAAATTTTTAATTTCACTCAAGTTATATTGCCTCACCTATTAGCATTAATTAATATTTCTTTGATTAACTTAACTATTTGAATAATATTCAATAATATGAAAATATTTAAATCTAATTAATGACGCAGGATATTAATAATCGTTTAGTTAAATTTAATGAGCTTGTTCCTAGTAAAATACCTTTTGTTGAAGGTAAACTAAAAGGACACCAAGATAGATTAAATTATTCTATAGTTGGTCCCGGCGTTAGTGAAGATACAAAACAAAATGTTAAGATAGCTGAGGAACACGGATTTAATATTGGTGCTGTAAGTGCTGCACCAATGAATGGATCAGGACTTCATAGCCACACGACAGCAGAGGTATTTCTAATATTCTCTGGATCTTGGCGCTTTTATTGGGGAGCAGAGGGAAAAGAAGGTGAAGTTGTTTTAAACAAAGGAGATGTTGCTTCATTTCCTACAAATATGTTTCGAGGATTTCAAAATGTTAGTAATAAAAATGCTTTAATATTTGTTGTCTTAGGAGAGAATGATCCAGGTGTGATTACTTGGACTCCAAAAGTTTTAGAAAAAGCTAAAGAGTCAGGAATGGTTTTACTTGATGACAATTCATTAATAGATCTAGATAAAACTAAAATCCCTGAAGGCAAAGAAGTCTTAGAACCTATTAAAGAAAAAGATTTAAAAACTTATGATCATTACACATCCGAAGAAATTGAGAATTACGTGATACGTTATGAGAATAGAATTAAATATTTAAAAGATGATGAGCACTACGACTCTAATTCAATTTTAAATTACCTTGATCATTTTAATATTCACAATAAAGATTTTGATCCTAATATTGATCACAATACTGGTTTTGGCCTAACCATGCTAAAGGGAGTTAATGCTCACATTCACCCATACACTTTAAAAGAGTCTGAAGTTTATTTATGTTTAGATGGTGAGTGGGAAGTAACATGTAATGATCAGAAAGCTGTAATTGGTCCAAACGACTCTTTCTCCTCTCCTAGAGGATCAAATAGAAGTTTAAAAAATATTAGTAATCAAGAAGGAAGCATCTTTATTATACGACAAAAAAATCTCTAAATATGAAGGGGTTTGATGAAAAATTTTTAGATCTTCCAGATTATATTATAAAAATTACTTATCAAATTTGGGAGAACAAAGAAGTTGAGTCAATAAGAGATTATTATGCTGAGGGAATTCCCGTTAGATCTCCTGATGGTGTAATATATGGACCTGATGTAGTTGTAAAAGCTACTTATGCTACTTTACATGAATTTCCTGATAGGCAGTTATTAGGAGAAGATGTTATCTGGATCGGCGATGAAGAACATGGATACTTGTCCTCCCATCGAATTTTATCAAAAGCCACACATTTAAATAATGGTATCTACGGAAAGGCAACTGGTAAAACTTTAAAGTACAGAGTTATTGCAGACTGCGCTTGTAAAAATAATCAGGTTTATGATGAATGGCTTGTAAGAGATCAGGGCGCTATTGTACGTCAGTTAAATATTGACCCTAAAAAACAAGCTGCAAACTTAATTGAAAATCAAGGTGGTAAAGATAAATGCCCGGTGCCTTTCAACAACAGTACTTCACATGAAATTAAATATACACAAATACCTATATCCTCAAATAATACTGGTACTAACTATGCGAATATATTGAAGGAAATTTTTTATAGCAATTTTAATATAATAGACAAGGTCTATGACAGGTCTATTAATCAAGAGCAACCTGGAGGATTTAAAGCCTTAGGAGTAGATGAAGTAAAAAATTTTTGGATTTCACTAAGATCTACTTTTCCTGACTCTTTTTTTAAAATAGAGCATATAAGCTATTTGGAAGAAAAAAATGAGTATAAAAAAGCATCTGTTAGATGGTCACTAGAGGGAAAACACTCAGGTTCTGGTCTCTTCTCTAATCCTAGCAATGCAAACGTTCACATAATGGGAATATCTCAAGCTGAATTTGGTCCAAAAGGCATAAAAAATGAGTGGGTATTATTTGATGAAACTGTAATTTGGAAACAAATATTACTTCAAACCGGATAACGATTGAAACCCTTAACTAAAACTGAAAATCAAATTATTGAATACATAAGAAATTATGATACTCCAACTATTTCTAATTCTTTAGAACTATTAGACCCTTCACTTAGATCTAAAGGACACACTCAAAAAACTATGTATTGTTTAAATCCAAAATTAAAACCAATTATCGGTTTTGCCAAGACTGCTATTATCACATCGACAAAAAAGAAGAATACAAACATTATAAAAAATAGAGATAAATATTATGAATATATGTTTGATGGAAAGTTTCCAAAAATTTGTGTTATAGAAGATAAAGATAAGAGTAATACAATTGGAGCATGGTGGGGAGAATTGAATGCTTCGATCCATTTAAATTTTGGTTTCAAAGGAGCTATAACTAATGGAGCTATGAGAGACCTACAAGAGATAAATAAAAAATTCCAAATACTTAGTGGTGAAATTAGGGTAGGACATGGATATAATCAAATTCATAAAATAAATTGTGAAGTCAATATTTTTAATATGAATGTTAAGCCTAATGATCTTATACATGCTGATTTTCATGGTGCTGTCATAATAAAAAGAGAATATCTGAAAGAACTACCTAATTTAATTAAAAGAATGATTAACAAAGAAAAAATTATTTTTAATTTTTTAAAAAAGAATAAAAATTTTTCAAAAAAACAATTTGTTGATAAATATAAAAAATTTTTAAATTCAAAATAGCATGGTATCTAAAATTCTTACTACACATGTTGGAAGTTTACCTAGATCTAAACAATTATCAGAGTACTTGTTTGCAAAAGATAAAGGTAAAAAAATTGATAATGAAAAGTTTGAAAATATTTTAATTTCAAATGTTGATCAAATAGTAAAAAGACAATTAGAAGTTGGAATAGATTTCATAAGTGACGGTGAGATGAGTAAAATAAGTTATGCTACTTATATCAAAGATAGAATTGATGGTTTTTCAGGTGAGAGCGAAAGAAGAGCTCCTGCAGATTTAGATGATTTTCCAGAGTACAAAGAAAAAATAGCTAATAATGGAGGTACCCCAACTTATTCCAGACCTTGTTGTACAAAAGAACTTAAAATTAAAGATGAAAATTCATTATTGAACGATATTAATAATTTTAATAAATCATTAAAGAAATTGAACCATACGAAAGCATTTATGAACGCTGCTTCTCCTGGTGTAATAAATGTATTTATGCCAAATAAATTTTATAAAAATGATGACGAATACCTCAATAAACTATCTAGCATAATGTCAAAAGAATATGAACAAATTACAAATTCTAATATTCATGTTCAATTAGACTGTCCAGATTTAGCTCTAGCAAGACATATGAATTTTAAAGATTTATCTGACGAAGAATTTTTAAAACGAGCAGAAATGCAAATTGAATGTTTAAATAATGCTTTATCAAATGTTGATAGTGAAATGACTAGAATGCATATTTGTTGGGGAAATTATGAAGGTCCTCATACCCATGATATAGCTCTAGAAAAAATTTTACCTATTATTTTAAAATCTAAAATAAAATATTTTTTGATTGAGTCATCTAATCCTCGCCATGCACATGAGTGGAAAGTTTTTGAAAAAATAAAGTTACCAAAAGATAAAGTTTTGGTTCCTGGTGTAATAGACTCCACATCAAATTTTATTGAACATCCAGAAGTAGTCGCAGAAAGATTAATAAAATATTCAACTGTTGTCCCAAAAGATCAATTAATGGCTGGTACTGATTGTGGTTTTAGTACTTTCGCAGGCTTTGGAAAAATAGATGAAAATATTTGTTATGAAAAACTTCATGCACTTGTTGAGGGAACAAAACTAGCATCAAAAGTTATCTAATAATTTATTTTTTTGTTTCTCTCAAGTAAATCAATACCAATACATTTTAAAAAATGTAAATGATCTATTAATATCCAATTTTCTGCAATTTTATCTTTATCTCTTCTATAAAGATCAACAACTCTCATTTCCCCAATTAGATCTGTGTTTTGAGTTAATCCCATGTAATTTCCCTTAGGTCTCATTCTTAAATTTGGCCAACCAAACCATCCACCAAAGTTTCCCTCAGAATTTTCAAGTACATGACCAGAAAATTCAACAAATTCCAAATTTTGTTCAAAAGGTCTAGTATGCCCTTTTAAATATCCATCATATGTATATGATGCACCAATACCTCCGGGTCCCCACCATATCATATCCTCATGCCAATCTTTTTCTAAATCAGAAACTGTTGTTCTCATTCCTTCACCAATTAATCGGTTTGCCATTCTCATCATAAGATCCAGGGTTTTATTTCCTTCCTCATGATTTTGTTTTTCAAAGTATAAACCATCATGAGTTTTTGGTCCGGGATTGAAACCAATCATTCCAGTTGAATCTGGAACTACTGGTAATTTTAAGTGTTGCATTAATTTCAAAATATCTAAAAAAAAAGCACCATCAGTAATTTTGCTATTTTCTACTTTGTAGAACTCACAATACCAAAGCATTACTGCTTTTCTTGTTGGTTCTATTCCAAGAAATGGATTATTAAAACTACCAAGAAGATGTCCCATATTTACAACCCATTTTGATGAATGGTTATCAACTAAGTTTGTTCCAGCATAAAAAATATCCATTCTTCTTTGTATGGGTCTAAAAGATTTTTTAATTGGAGACCAAAGATATCTTGCAATTTTATCAGCTCCTTCAAGTTCATTAAAAGGATGTGTACATTTCATATTAAAATTTTCAGAAGTGTATTTAGATATTATTTCAACTAAATTATTGTCATTTGCATTATCAATTGCATTTAAAAATTCTAATACTAATAATTTTTCTTTTTGAAAATCTGGCATAAATTTATTTATAATATAAAAAATAAAATAACAAAATTCATTTTATAAAAATATTATTGCTTTAAATTTTGTTTAGTAGTATTTCTTGAATTATACAATTTAAAAAAATTAAATGAGAAATAAGTTATTAAAAGATATTAAACCAACTCCCTTAAAAGATCATCATATGCCTAAAAACTTTAATGTATCGCTAAAAGCTTATGGTGGAGGAGGTAGTATAAAATCATTAAACCCAAAGCCCAAAACTCTTTCTCCTCAATCAATGAAAGGTTTTGAGAGTCAATATAAAAATATTATCGATTATATTGTCAGAATTACTTACACAATTTGGGAAGAAAAAAACATTGGTTACATTTATGATACCTATAGTCCAGAATGCCGTGTTTGGGACGAACTTGGACTACAATTTGGATCTGAAAAAATTGTATCTGACACAATTCATACGAATAATGCCTTTCCCGATATTAGATTATTTGCAGATGAGGTTATATGGGCTGGAGACGATAAAACTAGTTTTCATACTTCACACAGAACTATTATTACTGGGACTAACACAGGTTATAGTAAGTTTTCAAAACCAACTGGTAAACCAGTACGATTGTTCTGTATAGCTAACTGTGTCGCAAAGAATAATGAAATATATTATGAAAATGTTGTTTATGATACTGCAGGTCTAATTAAACAATTAGGCTTAGATCTAAATGAAATTGCAAAACAAATTGCAAAGGAGGGAAATATTGGTCCTTTTGCTCCTAATTTTAAAAATTCAAAACCAAGAAGGAATATAAAAAAATTAAAGCCAATTAGTTATGAAATTCCAGATAAAATTACAAATATAAGAAAATTTGTACATGCTGTTTTCGATACGATTTGGAATAGAAGAAACTTTTCTGCAATAAAAAGAGTCTATTCAAATAATATAGAATTTGAAGGATCAACAAATCGAAAATTTAAAGGATTATTTAAACTTAAAAATTTTATAATTTCACTAATAGCCTCTTTTCCTGACCTCGCACTTAGCATCGAAGATCTTTATTGGATGGGAAATGATAAAGAAGGTTATTTAGTATCTATACGTTGGGGAGCGGTGGGGACTCACAAAGGAAATGGTATATACGGAAATCCATCAAACAAACAATGTAATTTGTGGGGTATTACACAATGGGAGATAAAAAATAATAAAATTATAAAAGAATGGACTGGTTTTAACGAATTAGCAATTTTAATTCAAATTTTAGGAGAAAAAAAATGAATTTAGATGAGAGTAAAATTTTATTGGAAAAAATGTATGACGCTTTGAATGCTCAGGACTTAGAAGCACAACATAAATATTGGAATGATGATATGATTTGGCATGGACCTCCTGGTTTTGGCGACATACATGGTATAGAAAATTTTAAGTATAAAGTTCTTAAGCCTTTTTATGAGGCTTTTCCAGACTATCATGTCAAAAATGATATTGTTGTCGCAGAGGGTGACTGGATAAGTGCGACAGGTTTTTTAACTGGAACTCATAGTGGAATATATCTTGGAGTAGAGCCAACTGGTAAGTCTATTAAAATGCAGTTTTCAGACTTTTGGACAATAAAAAATGGTAAATTTATGGACAATTATGTGATGGTTGATAACCATGGTGTTTTTGAACAAATGGGCCTTAACTTTAAGTAAATGAAAAAAAAATTTTATATAGTTTTCCGCGACGATTTCTAACATTCATAATTTATATAATTTTGTATATTTCCAGTTAACTAAATCAAAAATTTAAGAGAAGAGGAAATATATGAAAAAAATAATTATAGCTTTAATGCTGTCGTTTATGACTTCTGGTGCTTTTGCAGGTAGTCATACACCATGTGGCCCAACTGAAGGCTCAATTAACATTCTAGCTAACGAATTTAATACATACAGAATTTTTATGGATGAAGTAAAAAGCTGTGCTGGATCTGATGTAGATTTTAGTGTTACGCACTCTGTTGACCACAACAAATTGCAAGTAGCGGCCTTATCAGCAAACCCATCAGAATTTTCTGCAAAACTAGTTACAAATGGTTCAATAACACCTTTAATGAATGATGGTTTATTACGTCCATTAGATGACTTAATTGCAAAATATAATCCAAATTTAAATGATAATCAAAAAATATCTATCGATGGAAAAATCTATGCAGTAGCTTTTATGGCTAATGCTCAACATCTTTGGTATAGGGAAAGTATACTTGATGAGTTAGGAATACCAGTACCCTCTACTTACGAAGAGGTAATTGCAGCTGCTCAAAAAATTAAAGACTCTGGAAAAATGGCAAACCCATATGCAGGTGCATTTAAATCAGGTTGGAACCTTGGTCAAGAGTTTGTAAACATGTACCTTGGTCATGGCGGAGAATTCTTTAAATCAGGAACAGCTCAGCCTAATGTTAATAATGAAAAAGGTGTTGCGGCACTAAATGTTATTAAGAGTTTAACTGAATTAAGTAATCCTGACTTCCTAACACAAGATACTAACGCAGTCAAAGAAGAGTGGGAGTCCGGTAATGTTGCACTAATGCACGTTTGGAACTCTGGAGCTTCCTCTTTACTTGACGACGAGGGTGATCAAGCAATTAGAGCCGATACAAGATTAGCTCCTTCTCCTAGTGTAGGTGGGGGAAGTATTCCTGCTACTACACTTTGGTGGGATGGTATTGCTATAGCTACTAATACATCTGATGAAAATGCTGAAGCTTCCTTTAGAGCATTAGTGGGAGCTGCTTCATCAGCTGAATTAGCTAACAATTATGCAGATGCTACAGTTTGGTTAATCAAAGACTACAAAGGCGGCAATACTGCCGGACCTGTTGTAGATGCAGCCAGTAGAGGTGCTTCACCTTATCCAAGCTTTCCACATATGAGTTTATTGCACGGTGCATTAAGTACAGAATTAGTGGAATTCCTTCAGGGTAATGAATCTGCTGAAAAAGCTTTAGCTGATGTTGAAGCTGCTTACATAGCAAAAGCTACAGAGCAGGGTTTTTTATAAACCAAATATAAATTATTTTTGTTAGGGTGGATCATTATTATGATCCACTCTTTCTTTTTAGTTAAATATAATGCCTCATAAAACCTTTTTTTGGTTTTTTTTTCCAACTGGATTGGCAATGATTTTATTTATTGGCTTGCCCATTGTTTCTAGTTTTTTTCAATCTCTCCATATCGAAAATCAACAAATTTTAATGGAAGTAGAGAATTGTGATCCATTTGGATGTACAACAAACGTTCGTGTTGATGTTGAGGCTACTGAAAAATTAAAAGAAGAAAATCCTCTAGGAAGGTTTAACGGTTTTGGTACTTACTTAGACAGAAATCACTTAGCTTTTGATGAAATTGGCGAGGCTTGGAGTGCTTCTTCATCAATTGGCGAATTTAAAGACATAGTATTAAATCTTCCATTTTATAAAGCCTTATTATTTACTTTAACCTTTTGTTTTGCTGTTACCCCACCAGTCATTTTCTTTGGTTTCATAGTAGCCTTAAGCATAAATACATTAACAAAAAGATTAAAGGGACTAATAGTTTTTGGAACAATTTTGCCTATGATTGTTACACCTCTCATTGGTTCATTAGTATTGTTTTGGATGATCGACTCGCAAGGAATTATTGGAGCTTCTATTAAAATTCTTTTGGGTGATCCTAATCTTTCTTTGAAATCTTCAAGTACTTTAACTTGGATCACACTTATAATTTACGGAATATGGCATAATACACCTTTCGCTTTTATTGTTTTTTATGCTGCATTACAAACTGTGCCCCAAGATCCAATAGAAGCGGCACTTATAGATGGTGCTTCAAGATTTCAGCGAGTGCGTTACATAGTAATTCCTCATCTTTATCCTGTTGCAACTTTTATAATGCTAATTTGTTTAATGGATAATTTTAGAGTATTTGAGCCTATCATTGGTTTCTCTGCTGAAGGAGTAGCTCAATCTTTATCATGGATGATATATCAAGATCTAAGAAATGAAAATAAAATGCTTTTTGGATCTGCAGGAGCCACTTCAATGTTAACAATTATAGGAATAGCCATTTTACTCACCCCAGTTTTGTTAAGAACTTGGAAAGAATTTAGGACTGAGAGATAAATGGAGTCACAAATCAACCAATACTCAAAACAACTTATTATTTTCAATAGTATTTTTATATTAATTTGGCTGACAATATCAATTTTTCCTTTTCTTTGGACTTTATGGGGTTCCTTTAAGGTAAAAGCAGATTTCTTCACAAGATCTGATTGGACTTATGCATTAAGTGGTTTCAATACTTTGATAGAAACAGGAGCGACTGCAACTATCAAAGCCTATATTGAATCATGGACAGAGGGTGAGTTCTGGAGAGCAACAATGAATACAATGATTGTGACGATTTCAGTTGTTACAATTTCATTATTTCTAGGAACTTTAGGTGCCTACGCTCTTTCAAGATCGACATTCAAGTATACTTTTTATATCTTAATTGCTGCATTGATATTTAGAGCAATGCCTCATATAACCTTGGTTTCTGGTTATCTATTTCCATTTTTTCAATTAAATATTTGGGGAATCTTACCTACTACAATCATTGTGCTTGTTGCTATTAATCAGCCATTTACATTGTGGCTCCTTTACTCGTTTTTTAAAACTGTACCAAAAGAATTGGATGAAAGTGCATTAATTGATGGATGTTCTTACTTTCAAGCATTTCGTTATATAATTATGCCTGTCATGTGGCCAGGAGTTGTTACGGCAGGTTTATTTAGCATGATGTTAGCCTATAATGATTTTACTGTTACTGCTTTATTGTTAAATCAAGAGAATTACACAATGGTCCCAAAAATAAATGCTTATTTAGGAACAATTGAATACGGCGGTAATTATATGTGGGCTGTGTC
Source organism: uncultured Alphaproteobacteria bacterium (assembly GCA_902516235.1). GTDB lineage: Bacteria > Pseudomonadota > Alphaproteobacteria > HIMB59 > HIMB59 > HIMB59. The sequence goes on along the minus strand of CABXXO010000010.1, from coordinate 7,258 downwards.
TAGTGTTGTTTCAGCGACGGCACCACTATTCATGATTATATGGTTTTTTCAACGTCAACTGATTAGCGGTTTAACAGCTGGCGCTGTAAAAGGTTAATATTTAATTTTAATTTTATTATTTTTATTATAATGGTTATTTAAATGACTGATTACCAAATTAACATTTTAACTCCAACAATAGGTGCAGAAATTTCAGGCATAGATTTATCCAAAGATCTCAATTCACAAAACTTAGATAATATCTACAAAAATTTAATAGAACACAAAGTAGTTTTTTTTCGTAATCAGAACTTAAAACCAGAGAACCACATTGCATTTGCTAAGAGCTTTGGTGATATTGAACCCCCACACCCTATCTATCCACACGTGGAAAATTTCCCTGAAATTACTTTATTGGAGAATGATCCTTCTAACCCCCCTGACACAGATGAATGGCATACTGATGTAACTTTCAAAACAAAACCACCTTTCACTTCCATACTTTATAGTAAAGAAATACCACCATCGGGTGGAGATACATTATGGTGTTCGTTAACAGCGATTTATGACGATCTTCCAGAAAATATTAAATTTGACTTAGAGACTAAAAGAGCAATACACGATATGGGCGCATTTAGAAATAACTTTAGCAGCGATAATAATGATGAATACTCAAAAAAATTAAATGCAGGTTTTGAAAAATTTGGAAATGCTGTTCATCCAATCATTAAGGTTCATCCAATATCTAAAAAAAAGTTTTTATATATTAATCCGAGCTTTACACGTCATATAATCGGCCTAGACATGACTGACTCTAATAATTTACTCTCTTACCTATTTAACTTTATGACAAAGCCACAGTATCAAGTTAGGTTTAAGTGGACCCCAAATACTTTAGCTTTATGGGATAATAGATGTACCATGCATTATGCTATTGGCGATTACCTACCACATCGTAGAGTTATGAACAGAATAACTGTTCTTAATGATAAGAGAGAAATTTTATAATAGTTAAGTTTAGATTTTATTAATAATTTTAACATTGAATATATTATGTTAATAATCTTCCTATGATTGATAAAAGAAAATTTTATATAAATGGTGATTGGGTGGATCCTGTAAATAAAAATGATTGTAATGTAATTGATCCATCTACAGAAGAACCATACGTTACTATTTCACTAGGTAGTGCAGACGATACCAATAAAGCTGTTGAAGCTGCTAAAAACTCTTTTTTAACATGGAAAAATACCTCGAAAGAAGAGCGTATTGAACTTTTAGAAAAACTTTTAAAAATTTATAGAAATCGCTCTGAAGAAATGACAAATGCAATATCAAAAGAACTTGGGGCACCTTTAGACTGGGCATCGTCCGCACAGATGGGTTCTGGTGAGTCTCATATAGAGGACTTTATCAAAAGATTAAAAGAATTTGAATTTGAGTCAAATTTTGATGAGAACTCTGACAATTATATTGTCTATGAACCAATTGGAGTATGCGGTTTAATAACTCCTTGGAATTGGCCAATTAATCAAATTGCTTTAAAAGTTATACCTGCCTTTGCTACTGGGTGTACGATGATCTTAAAACCATCTGAGATGGCACCTTTATCAGGTTTATTATTTGCTGAAATGATACATGAAGCCGGTTTTCCTGCTGGTGTTTTCAATTTAGTAAATGGAGACGGTGCTGGTGTTGGATCACAAATCTCAGGTCATCCAGATATAGACATGGTTTCTTTTACTGGTTCAACTCGTGCTGGGAAACTAATTTCTAAGAATGCTGCTGATACAATTAAAAGAGTTTGTTTAGAACTTGGTGGAAAGGGCGGTAATATAATTTTTGCAGATGCATACCCAAATGCTGTTAGAGATGGAGTAAGAAATATTATGAGCAATGCTGGTCAATCGTGTGATGCCCCAACTCGTATGTTAGTTGAAAAATCTATTTATGAAAAAGCTATTCAAGAAGCTGCAGACGAAGCTAACAAGATAGGTGTTGATTTACCCTCTAAATCAGGTGACCACATTGGACCTGTTATTAATAAATCACAATATGATAAAATACAGTCATTAATTCAAAGTGGTATTGATGAAGGGGCAACTCTCGTAGCTGGTGGAACTGGTAGACCATCTAATTTTGAAAAAGGCTACTATGTTAAACCAACAGTATTTACGAATGTTAAAAATGAAATGAGAATAGCTAAAGAAGAGATTTTTGGTCCAGTACTTTCTATTATTCCATTTGACTCTGAAGAAGAAGCAATCTCAATCACAAATGATACCCCGTATGGTCTTGGTAATTTTTTGCAAACAGATGATAAAGAAAGAGCTAGAAGAGTATCAAAACAACTTAGAGCTGGTGTAGTTCAAATTAATGGAAATGCTCCAGACTCAGGGACACCTTTTGGTGGATACAATCAATCTGGAAATGGTCGAGAGGGTGGAACATGGGGCCTACATGAATACTTGGAAGTTAAAGCAATAAGTGGGTGGAAGTAGATGATAGGATTTGTCATGGTTGGAACAAATGATTTAGACAGAGCTATTGATTTCTATGACACTATTCTTGAAATAATCGATTTAAAAAGAGTTGAAAAAACTGAAACTTACGGGTCTTATGCCCCAAAATCAAATTCTAAAGCAATAGAATTCTACGTTACTATTCCTCACAATAAAGAAAATGCCACTGTGGGTAATGGAACACAAATTTCTTTTTACATTGACAAAAAAGAGACTGTTGACCTGTTTCATTCAACTGCAATAAGCTTAGGCGCTAAAGATGAAGGCGCACCTGGTGAAAGATATGAGGGTGAGTATTATTCATACCTTAGAGATTTAGATGGTAACAAGATTTGTGGTTACACGTATTTCAATAAGTAGAAATATAATTAATTTCTATGTCCTACTCTAATATTGAAAATAAATTAAATTCTGGTGACATTGTACTATTAGATGGTGGAATGGGAGCAGAATTAGAGAACCTTGGAGCTTCTATGGATAAAGATCTTTGGTCGGGGAGATGCTCTATTGATGAACCTGATATTGTATACAAAGCACACCAAAACTTTATAGATTCAGGTGCTGATATTATTACTACAAACACATATGCTAGCACTCCTATTTCTATGAGAGAGTATGGTTATGAACATCATATTGAAGAATGGAATAATGCCAGTGTAAATATAGCTAAATCAGTGGCAAATAATTGTGATCGTGAAATAGCTATAGCTGGTTCAGTATCAACATATGGTAGTTGGGATAAAATTGAACCTAAATATTTAAAACCTGGTTTTATCCAACAGATAAATATTTTATCTAATGCTGGTGTAGATTTAATTATACTTGAAGCAATGACTTCATCAACAAGAACTATTGAGTCATTATTAGTAAGCTCTGATCAATTTGATCTACCAGTATGGCTTTCAATATCATGTGCTTTAGATAGAGAAAGTAATAAGCTTATGCTTGGCTATCAAGAAAGTTTAAATAACTCTGAAGCTTTTTTTTATGATGATTTTGAAAGTACGATTATTAAATTTAAAGAAATTCACAATGGACCTATTTTGATAGCCCACTCTGATATAAAGGTTGCTAATCAAGCAGTTATGACTGCAAAAAAAAACTACGGTGGAATTGTTGGTGTATACCCTAATAATGGTTTTTTTAAAAAACCTAATTGGAATGTTATAGAAAGTATTTCCCCAAAAGATTATTTAGAAGAAGCACAACAGTGGGTTGATAATGGCGCCCAAATAGTAGGGGGCTGTTGTGGAATTAGTCCTAACCATATCAAAGCACTATCAAATTTAAAAAATTAATTTTTATCTAAGATTGAAAATTTATAAGAGGATGTATTTTCCATTAGTAAATTTGTATCTATTTTTACTCCTAATCCTACTCTATTGTCTAATTCAATAAATCCATTATTTATTTCGAAGTTTTTATTACAAAACTTTAAAGTATAGGAAATATACTCTGGGAAAAATTCAGCCATCTCTGTATTTGGAAAACTCATACATAAATGGACCATTGCTGATGCTGCTATTGACATTGAATTCCAACAATGAGGAGAAACTCTAACATTATTTTTATTTGATAGTTCTATTATTTTTATCATATCAATAATTCCCCCAACACTTGAAATATCTGGATTAAATATATCAACAGCATCTGCAGCTAGAGTTTCAATGAAATGATTTATTCCACATTGTTTTTCTCCTGTAACAATTTTCAAACCTGTTTGATTTTTTATTTCTTTTAGTGCTCGAGTAGCTTCACCATCAACTGGCTCTTCAAACCAATACGGTTTAAATTCCTTAACAAGAGGAGCTAATTTTAACGAAACATTTTTATTTTTAGGACACGCTAGGTCTAACATAAGAGGTATATTAAGTCCCATTGTCTGCCTTATTTTTGAAACACAGATAGCAGCTTGATCAATTGTTCTTTTTTGAAGAGGATATATTTTTATACCTCCATAACCCTGATTTAATATTTCTTCACATCTAGATGATAATTTTTCATCATTTTTAAAATCTTCACTCCAAATAGTAGCGTAAACAGGAACTTTGTCTCTGTTTTCACTCGATAAAATTTTATATAGAGGTTTTTTTTTCTTTTTACCCTCGATATCCCAAAGACTCATTTCAATAGCACTTGTTGCAGCAGAAAAATCAATTCCACGATGCCCATCTGCAATCACTTCAACTTCCTTATGAAATCTGTCTGGTGTTAAATTTTCTATATGTGATAGTGAATTAACAAGATTATGAATAATTTCTACAATACCTTTTTCTCTTGTAGGTAATGTAAATGCTTCACCCCATCCATGATATCCCCCATCGGTAGTCAGCTTAAGAAATATAAAAGGTTTAATTTGTGACCATCCATCATCACTTGGTATAGATTTGGAAATCCAGGTTTCTACTTTATTTAAAAAACTCATTTATTTATTCAAAATTTTTCAATTAATTTCTTTAAATGTGTGTCACTTACACCACAACACCCACCAATTATTTGTATTTGATCATCAATGAACTTTAAACAGGAATTTGCAAACTCATCTTCTGTGCTCATAGCAATAGCTTCATGAGTACTAGTATCAAATTTATGTATTTCTGGATAATACATCATTGGACCTTTCCAATGATCTTTAATTATTTTCAATCCACCAGAACTATCTTGAAACCATGTGTGCATAATACCATAAACATCTCCACCAATATTTGTAAGTGTTTTTATTATGTCTTCAAATTGAATAATTTCATCTTCGGGTAAAAATTTTGGTTGCTCCTTGTACTTTTCTTCATCATAAATTAGTGATTTTTCTTTTTCTGCTCTAAAATTTCTTCCAACTATACTGTTGTCAAATTTACTTTCACAACAACTTAGACCAACCCATACAGGAAGACCAGTTTGTAAAGCTGCATTTAGTAATATTTCAGAGTGGTTTATATCAAGTAACATTTCTAAAATTAATAGATCTACCCCAGAGTCTTTTAGTATGTTAGCAGCTTCAATATAATTTCTTTCTTCTTGTTTATATGAAGGAATAAACTTCGGATTAGGTACAAATTCATTTTCTTTCAATGCAAAAAAATTTGACAAACTTCCAGCTATAGCAACTTTTTCAGTTTTATTAGTATTTATGATTGCTTTTCTTGCTAATTCAACAGATTTAATTAAAAATTTTTCTGTTTCATTTTTGCGATTCAAGCTATCTAGTACGTGTCTACTTGTTGCAAATGTATTTGCGGTAATAATATCACAACCTACATTTATAAAATTTTCATGAACTTTGACTACTATATCAGGTGAAGTAATCGTAGCTAGTGCAGCAAATGCTGGACTCATATCTCCACCTAGTTTTGCTATCTCTGAACCATTCCCACCATCTAAAAAAATTTTTGATTTATTTTTTAATTTTTCTTTAAATATCATGTATTTTTTGGATTTGGTGCTAGAACAACTGCTAAAATTCCTCCAATCACAATCATCGAGCTTCCAATTATTTCTCGTAAACCAAATGGTTCATCTGTCAGAATACTTGAGCTTGTGACTCCAACTAATATTTCGGATAAAAAGAGTATTGAACATAAACCAGCTCCTAATTTACTCGGTGACCAAAATATAACCACGCCTGTAGGTATAAAATAAAAAACAGATATAAAGAAAAGAAATGAGGACATAGCAACAAATGAATCTATTGTAGGTATTGGTCCTAGATAATCTGTTAAAAAGAAGCCAGCAACTATGTTGAACAAAGTACCATAAAAAAAGAAAGAAAAAATTGTAGGAAATACTCCATCAGTCTTAACTATTTCCAAACGTATCATTCCAGCTGCAAATAAAGCTCCACCAGCAAGAGCCAACCAATCACCTGCATTTTCTGGCAATGGAATGATTGTTTGTTTACTAAACACAATCCATAACCCTCCAAGAGCTAAACCAAGTGTTAATGCTCTTTCAACACCTGGTTTTTTCTTCAAAAATAAAATCTCAAAAATAGTTGTCCAAATAGGAGTCATATAAAAAAGAATTAATGCACGAACTACGTCCGTTAGAAGAAAACTTAATGCATAACAAATAAAACCACCTCCGCAAAGTAACCCTGTTATTGGCAACTCTAAACCAAAAGTCCTTCCTTTAACTTTTCGCCATAAAGCAATAGGGGATAGTATTAGAACTCCAATAATCATTTGTGCAATAGTTCCCCAGCCACCTGTAAGCCCACCATCTTCTAAAATTCTTTGTGGTAACCAATATATTCCCCATGATCCAGCTGATATAGCTAATGCAAATGCTATTTTGTAATGATGAGGATGTCTCATGATTAATTAATCTAGCAGAGGTTTAAACTTACTAAAGTTAAATATCTCTTCATACTTTTTTACAAAAGCAAATAATTTCAAATCACTTTTGTTTTTTCCAATTATTTGCATGCCCATAGGCATACCTTTCTCATCAAACCCCACAGGAACAGTAATTGTGGGTAATTCAAGAAGACTTGATAATATGAAAATTTCCAACCAACGATGATAAGTATCTAATTCAAAAGAATTTATTTTTTTTGGAAATTGAAGAGTTTTATCAAATGGAAAAATTTGTGCAGATGGAAGGGCAAGAAAATCAAAATTTTTAAATATATTTTCTATCTGCTTATAACATTTATTTTTTTGATCTTTTGCAATTTGTAAATCTTTATCACTTATATTTTTACCATTATTATATTCCCATATGGCTTGATAAGTCATTGTGTTAATATCTTTTATATTCAT
>CABXXO010000009.1 GCA_902516235.1 uncultured Alphaproteobacteria bacterium | reverse complement strand
TATTTTCTGTAAATTAGTTAAGAGAAGGAATTATTATTATGGTTGATTTGAACTGCGATATGGGCGAAGGCTTTGGTATTTACTCATTTGCTGATGATGAAGAAATAATGCCATTTATTGATGCTGCTAATGTGGCTTGTGGTTTTCACGCGTCAGACCCAAATACAATGAGAAAAACAGTCGAACTTGCAAAAAAATATAATGTAAAAGTTGGCTCTCACCCTGCTTACCCAGATCTTGTGGGTTTTGGTCGAAGACCAATGAAGATGAAGCGAGAAGAAATAAAAAATTTGGTTATGTATCAAACAGGGGCAATTAAAGCTTTTTTAGATGAGTTTGGTATGCCATTGAACCATATTAAACCGCATGGATCGTTATATGGTGTCTCTGCAAAAGAAGAGGATGTGGCTCATGGAATTGCTGATGCAGCTGAAATTTTTAATGTTGGTATTTTTGGTATGGTTAATACCTTTCATGAAAAGGTGTATAAAGAAAGAGGAGTGAAATTTTATGGAGAATTTTACTCAGACTTGGAGTACGATGAAACAGGATATTTGGTTATAGCTAAGGGTCGAAATAAATATTATCCAACTGATAGAGCTGTAGAGCGTTGCCTAAGAGCAATGAATGAAAATAAAGTTGAGACTGTTCAAGGAAATGATGTGGTTGTAGGATGTGAAACAATTTGTGTTCATTCTGATACTCCTAATGCAGTAGAAATCTTAAAAGCTCTCAGAGAAAAAATTTCTTCTGATAAAAAAATACCTCAAAAAACTTCTAACGGTAATCATACTAAAATGCCTTATATTGTTGATAAGAAATGAAAAAAATTTTAATTGCTAATCGTGGTGAAATAGCAAATAGAATTATTAAAAGTTGTAAAGTATTAGGTCACAAATCTGTAGCTGTTTATTCAGATGCAGACAAGAACTCAAAGCATGTAAGATTATCCGATGAGTCTTATAATATAGGACCTAGTAAAGCTCAGGAAAGTTATCTCTCCTATGATAAGATTTTAGATATTGCTACAAAAGCAAATGTAGATGCTATTCATCCTGGTTTTGGTTTTTTATCTGAAAATGACACTTTTGCTCAAGAGGTAATAGAAAGAGGTATTACATGGATTGGCCCAAAACCAAAATCAATAAAATCAATGGGGAATAAGGATATTGCTAGAGAATTAGCTCTAAATTCCAATATTCCTATATGCCCTGGCATAAATAATGTTCACAAATTAAGTGATGAACAACTCAAGACCAAATGTGAAGTTATAGGTTATCCCTTGTTAGTAAAATCAAGTGCTGGAGGAGGAGGGATAGGGATGAGTGTCGTCCAAAATTTCAAAGACCTTGCGAATGCAATTGAAAAAACAAGCAACCTTGCTTCTAAATCTTTTGGTAATGGAGATATATTTATTGAGAAATTTATCACAAACGCCCGACACATAGAAATACAAGTTTTTGGATTTGGGTCAAAGGGTGCTGTTCATCTATATGAAAGAGATTGTTCCATGCAAAGAAGATATCAAAAGATAATTGAGGAGTCCCCCGCGCCAGAAGTAGACAGTGAATTAATTAATACTATGGCAGCAGCAGCTGTCAAATTATCCTCTGATGTTAAATACGAGGGAGCAGGAACTGTTGAGTTTATATATGATGTTCAAGAAATGAAATATTATTTTTTAGAGATGAATACTAGAATTCAAGTTGAACATCCAGTTACAGAGTTAGTGACAAACAATGATTTGATTTCCATGCAAATAAACTTCGCCTTTGATAGAAAAAATAAATTTTTAAATCAGAACAAAATTAAAACTTATGGACATGCAATTGAATGTAGAGTTTATGCAGAAGATCCCTCTCAAAATTTCTTACCATCTCCAGGAAAAATTACAAAATTAAAATTTCCAAAAATTCCAAAAGGTATCAGATTAGATTGGGGATATGATGAAAGAGACGAAGTTAGTTTCTACTATGACCCAATGATTGGAAAAATAATATCTCATGACTTAATTCGAGAAGACGCAATATCAAAATTAATAAAATTTTTAGAGGGCACTCAAATTGAGGGTATTAAGACAAATATACCTTTTCTAGTTTGCCTTCTTAAAGACAAAAATTTCCTAATAGGCAAACATAACACTAAATATATAGAAAATAATTTAAACACACTTATAAGTAAGACGTCTTTTAAAAATGGTTTTACTAAAAATATTGATTTGAACTCAAAGAGAATTAAAATTGTTGAGACTGACAAACTTAAAGTAGGTCATGGAAGATCGCAATCAGATAGAGGGGGCATCAAAGTAGTTTATTTTGACTAAATATAATGGTTAATCAACTTGTAGCAGCTATAAAACCCTCTCAAATTCCGGGTTCTGACCCACAGTCAACGAAATACCTAATCGTCCCAATATTCATATTTTTTGCCCTTATGATTTTTGCAATGATTAGGGGACCACAAATTATTTCAGGCTCTGGTATTGGAACAGCTATTATGGTTTCAACACCTCTTATTCTTGCTACTTATGCTCTTACTGCATTGGCTTTAGCAGGTAGAGTTACAGTAGATTTATCAATAGGACCACTTATTGGTTTTATTAATGTAACGACAATTCAACTTTATGCTGCTGGTTACATTCAATCGCCAGTTGCATATTTCATATGTGCTCTTGCAATTGGAGTAATTTATCAATTCTTGTATGCACTGATTGTAATTTTTATCAGAGTTCAACCAATAATTGTTGCTTTAAGTATGTTTCTCGCCTTCTCTGGTATAAATTTAGTTATTTTACCAAGACCTGGAGGAAGAGCGCCTGATTGGATGTTATCTTGGAGTGCAGGAACTGAAGTAATACAACCAACACTTATACTTCTAATTTTCTCAACTCTAATTTGGTATGCACTTACTCATACAGCTTATTGGCAACATTTGAAATTAATGGGGTCAGATGAAAAATCTGCTTACACAAGTGGAGTAAGAATTTATGTTGTAAGAATTGGTGCTCATATTATTGGTGGAGTATATGCTGCACTTGCAGCTATCGCATTTACAGGTTTAATTGGCTCCGGAGATCCAACTCAGGGCACTACTTATACATTAATGGCTGTTACCGCACTTGTTTTGGGGGGTTCAAGTTTGATTGGTGGAAGAGGCGGTGCGTTTGGAGCTATATTAGGTTCGGTTAATATTTATTTAATAAATTTTATACTATCTACTTTTAGGTTTGAAAGGTTTCAAAGTTTTGTAACAGACTTATCTTATGGCGCAGTATTGGTGGCATCACTTTTAATACTTATTGCACTTCCTTACATTCAAAAAGCATTTAAAAATTTATCAGTTTTTGTATTTTTCATTATTGGAACATTAAGTGCTGCTGCTGTTCAAATTCATATGAAATTTGATCAAGTCACTAGAGGGACTGTTGGAGGTTTTGGAGGTAAATCTAAAGATGCTGAGATTTTTGAAAAAGCTCTTGAGTCTGGAAGTGATTGTCTAATCACAGGTAAAGCGTGCGCCGAGGGCGGAAATTCTACAGTTTGGATGTTCATTGCCATTGGAATAGCAGCCTTAATTTATCTTGTTTATTTGCTCGTTAAACATAGAGATGGCCCAACTGTATCTTTTATTATTGCAGCAATTGTAATTTTCTTTGGATGTGTTTGGAGTGGCACGAGAGAGGCTTATTTTGTTAACGCTGATTTAGGAACAAATTTACAATATATTTTAAATTATGCTCCTCAGTATTTCACATCCGAGTATCTCAGAGTTGGAGTAGGATTACCTGATTTCTCATCCTCATCAAGTGCTTTGGTTGGCCTAGCTTACGCCATTGCAACTTTAGGAGGCATAGTTTTCTTTACATCAGCCATAGTTATAATTGCGATGCCAAAATTTAGAAAAGAAATCAAGACACAAACGTTGGTATTGTTTGCAATTGCAATTTCTTTTGTAGTGTTTGCCGCAATATCTTACTATGGTATAGATTCAAATAGACAGAGTTTCTTTGGCATAGATGGATATGCTGTAATACTTATTCTATTTTTACTTTTTCTACTTACAGCACCAACTCTGTTTTCCAATATCAATCTGAATAATGTTTTCATAATTTTCCTTGGTGTATTAGCGATACTCGCCATTTACTTTTTAGCTTCACCCTCTGGAACAATTATTACTGATGATGGAAGTAAGTATTATTCCCCAATTATTACAGAATTAATTGTTGGCGATACATCATCTATTAACTACACAAGACCTATCCGTGGTGAGTTTGTCACAAGTAATGTAACTTGGCTTAAAGAGGCAGCTCTAATTATATTTGCAATATTTGTATTTCAGTTTTTTACCTTTCTAACAATGGGGGCAAAAATATCATTTGCAAGATTTAAACCTTATATTGCCATCTTAACTATTGCAGCATTAACTTGGTCTGCGATGTTCTTTGCAATAGGATATCCTTATTGGAAAATGATTTTAATCACAGCAATTGGAGTAGCTATTTCGCCTCTGATATGGCAAGCGTTTGGTGTTTACAAAATTAAACTTAAATCTCAAGAAGGACTTGAAAAATGGGGAGGACTATCAGAAGATAGAAAAGTTTAGTAAATGGAGAAAAGAACTCATAATTTTTTAAAAGGACTTGGAATTCTTTTTGCTGTTGCTGCTGGAATAGGAACAGCAGTTCTGGGCTATGTAGATAGAACTGATTGGATACAAGTTGCTTTTTATTCCGTGGCTGTTGTTGCCATCATTTTATGGGGATGGCATTTTTTCTTAGTAAGATGGTCGTATCGATCACTAGTTAAAGATGATGGATCTCAACCTCCTGAAACTAGTGAAACTACTAGTAAAAGAGGCCTTTTCTGGGACCTTATTGCAAAGAACTGGATAGCAGTTACGGGATTTCTTCTCCTTTTAGGTCTTTTTATACTACTTTGTTTTTTAGTACCCGGGTTCTTCTCGGGTAGAACTGTCGTATCCGCAATCATACTTTTAGGTTTCTTAATCTTAGCATTCCTTGCGTACAAATTTTTAAATATTAATAAAAGCGTAATAATAGGAGTCGCCGTATTAGTTGGTCTATTTATAATAGGATCAGTTTCTATAGACGGCTTCTTATCATTACAAAATATTAAATCCATGTTAGTTTTTGCTTCTTTCCTAGGAATCGCTACCATTGGTCAGACGTTAGTTGTGATGTTAGGTGGTCTAGACTTATCAATACCATTTTTAATTGGTGCAACTAATTTAGGGTTGATGTCGCTTATTTCACTTGGAGTCCCTCCTTGGCTTGCTTTTATAGTAATTCTCGCCTTTGGCACAATTGTTGGATTGTTTAATGGTTTGATAAGTTTTAATCTCCAAGGTCAATCACTTATAGTCACACTTGGAGTTGGCTTCATGGTAGTAGGTGGAGTACAGATATTGGTATCACTTCCTACTGTTACAGGTGGAACTGTGTTTGGCGTTGTACCAGATTGGTTAAAAAATCTAGCTTCATTAAATGGAAAATTTTTTGGTCTACCGATTCCTCCAGTTATATTAATTTGGATATTAATTTCAATTTTATTAATTGTTGGTCTTAGACATACCAAGTGGGGAAGGAATTTATATGCAGTTGGAGGAAAAAGGTTATCAGCTGACAGATTATCAATTTCTGAGAGAGCATATTGGGTAGGTGTTTATGTTATTAGTGGATTTACCTCCGCAGCCACAGGAGCAATGTTACTGGGTTGGAGTGGTGGAGGTTTCATAGGTGTAGGAGATCAATATTTATTTTTAACAGTAGCAGCTGTTGCTGTAGGAGGAACTTCCTTACTAGGAGGATATGGAGGATACGGATTTACAGTGATCGGTGTTCTTGCTCTGCAAGTTATTAGTACATTTTTAGCTGGATTGGGTTTGAGTTTTGAAGGTCAGCAATTTATATTTGGTCTTCTTATTTTACCTCTTGTTGCACTCTACTCTAGAGCCCCTCATATAAGGGAACAAATATAGTAAAATGACTTTAATCAACAGATTTTGTTGTTTCTGCGATGAATATTTATTTCAAAATATGAAACAAAAATTATTATTAATAACTGAGGACGGGTAATATGAAATTGAGAGGAATAAGTTGTAATGAATAAAATGCTCCTCCCTTACGACATTGTAGGGGGGTCCTTCTGGTTAATTTCTGTTGGCATGATTGGTGCCACTTTATTTTTCTTTTTTGAGCGCAGCAAAGTAAGCTCTAGATTTCATACACCAATGACGATGATAGCTGTAGTGTGCTTGATGTCCTCAATACATTATTTCTTTATAAAAAATCTTTGGGTAGTTAGTGGCACTGCTCCAACCTTACTGAGATATATAGACTGGTTTCTTAACTTTCCAATGCTTGTTCTGATTTTTTACGCAATGCTTATGTCAGTTGTCAAAGTTAAACAGGGTATGTTCTGGAGATTATTAGTTGGAACTCTTGTTTTTGTGGTAGCAGGTTTTTTAGGTGCAGCAGGTTACATGAGCAAGACATTAGGTTTCATAGTTTGGTTAGCTGGATGGTTGTACATTCTTGGGGAATTATATGTTGGAGAGGCGGGAAGAGCAAATGCAAGATGTGGTAATGAAAATATACAAATGGTTTTCTTCTCCAATAGACTTATTATCACTATTGGATGGGCAATATATCCAATGGGATATTTCATAGAGCATTTAGGTGGAGGTATTGACCCAAACAGTGTTAATGTAATTTATAATCTAGCAGACTTTTTAAATAAAATAGTTTTTGGTTTAATAATTTATAAGGCAGCAATACAAGACATGAGAGTTAATGGACAATAACATCGATTTAGGAGGTGATAAATAGGTATGAACATTACTAGTGGTGCAGATATTATTGCAGTAATAATCTTAATAGCGTTAGCAATAGCGATTATAGTTTACTTGCTACATTGGTTGTACAGGCGTTCCTCAAAGGAAATAGCTTTTGTTAGAACTGGTATGGGAGGCGAACAAGTTGTGATTAGTGGAGGTGCCTTTGTTTTACCTATTATTCACAACATAACTTCAGTTGGAATGAAAACTCTTTGTATAGAGGTTCAAAGAAATGGAAGTAAATCTTTCATTACAAAAAATAGAATGAGGGCAGAAGTAACTGCAGAATTCTATGTCAGAGTAGCTCCTACAACAGAAGCCGTCTCAATAGCTGCGCAAACATTGGGAAATAGAACATTGGAGCCTGATCACTTAAAAGAACTTGTTCAAGGTCGATTTGTTGATGGATTGGGTGTTGTCGCAGCAAAAATGAGCCTTGATGAAATTCAAGAAAATAGATCTGAGTATATTAAAAAAGTTGCAGCTCATGTTGAAGAGGCAATCAAACACACTGGTTTGGAGTTAGAGACTGTATCTTTGACATCTCTTAACCAAGCACCTGTTGGTGTTTTTGATCCATCCAACACATTTGATGCTGAGGGTTTAACTCAAATAACAGAATTTACTCAATCACGTAAAAAGAAAAGAAATGATATTGAGAAGGATACAGAGGTCAGTATTAGAAACAAAAACCTCCAATCTATTAAACAAACTCTTGAAATTGAAAAAGAAGAGGAGTTTTCAAAGTATCAGCAAAAACGAGAAATCGAACAACAAAGAGCCATAGAAAACACAGAGACAGTAAAAACAAAAGCAGAGAAAGACAAAGAGTCTGAGCTAGCTGAAATATCCTCAGAAAAAGATATTGAGATTGCTAAGATAAGTAAAAAGGACTTTGTTGAGATGGAAAAAAGTTTACAAGAAACTAAACTTATTCAAGAAATTGAAAAAAGAAGAAAAGAACAAAATGAGTTTAGACAACAAACTTCCATTGAAATTAAACAAAAAGATATCGAGACTGAAAAGTCTATTCTTGAATTGGAAAGAGACGTTGAATTTAGTCGTTTAGAAAAACAGAGATCAGTTGATATTAAACTCGCTGAGGAAAAAGCTTCAACAGCAAAAGAAGAGGCTAGAAAAAGATATGAGTCTGAAGAGGCTTATATTATGGCTGAAGAGCAAATTAAAAATGCTAAAACTGCTCAACAGAAAAATGTTGATGCGTTCAAAATTGCTGCTGAGCAAGAGACAAGAGTCTTAGATATTGAAAAGGCAAAAAGAATAGAAATTGAAGAAAAGCAAAAACAAATGGAAGTTCTTGAGAAATCTAAATCAGTTTTAAAGACAAAAATGGAAGAGGAAAATGTGCGTGCTAAGGCTGTAGAGGCTGAGGAAAAGGTCAACACCATTCGTGATGTTGAACAAGCCGAGAAGGCAAAAGCTTTAGGGGTCATAGACGCAAGCAAAAATGCCGAGAGAGAAAAACTGGCATCGATGGCTGCAAAGATTAGATACGAGATTGAAGCAGCAGGCAAAAAAGCACTAAATGAAGCTGAAAATGCTAGAAGCGATGCAAGTAGAAGAAGTGCTCTCAGACAAAAACTTGCTGAAAAGATTGAGGGTATTATCAGAGAATGGGTTAGACCAATGCAAAATATTGACTCAATTAAAGTTGTTGATGTAAATGGTTTACCTGGTTTTAGTCAGGGGAATGGAGCTGAAGGAAGTGGCAACGCTGATAATCCATCTGCATCCTCAAGTGGATATTCAAAGAAAGGATCTTTAGCAGATAACGTTGTAAATTCTGCTCTTAGATATAGAGCACAACAACCATTCTTAGATAGTCTCTTAAAAGAAATTGGTATGTCACCTGGTGAAGCAAGTAATATCAGAAACATTCTCGGTGATTATGATGATCCTAAAAAGGATAAGCATATGAGATTTGATGAACAAGCCACAAAAACACCCGGGAAAAAGAAATAGGTATAATTCATGAGTATAGATTTAAATTCCTGGGCAAAAAAATACAAAGAGCTGACTGAAAAAGATGAAACTATAAAAGCTATGGCAAAATACTACACTTGTTCATTCCTCTTCGACATGGGCAGTGTAAAAGTGATTATTGAGATGCACGACGGAAAGGTAAAAAATATTAATACTAATCCAGGTGGTTTAGACCCTTATGACTTTGCGCTAAGGGCATCAGAGCAAACATGGAGGGAGTTTGCAAAGCCAGTTCCAAAACCTATGTTTCATGGTATCTACGCAGCTTCATTTAGAGAAGACCTTAAAATTGAGGGAAATCATTTAGTCTTAATGCAAAACCTTAGAAACTTTACTGTTCAATTTGAATTGTTAAGACAATCAGGAGTTCCAGTATGATAAAAAAAATTGAAAGGAAAAATTTATGGCAGTAAAACATCATGACCCAATAGGTAGATACGTTACCATCGAGGTAGATGGACAACAATACAAAGTCTTTTATCTTTCAAATGGAAAAGGTATCCCATTAGTGTGTCAGCATACTGCTGGGTGCCACAATCATCAATGGAGAGGATTGCTTGAGGATGAAGAAATAACTCAAAATTACCAAGTTATTGCATACGACCTTCCAAGACATGGTAAATCAGACCCACCTCATAATACAGAATGGTGGAAAGAGGAATACAAATTAACAGCAGAGCATTATTGCAATTTTATTGTGGAACTTTGCAAGGCCCTAGACCTTGAAAACCCTATATTTATGGGCTCTTCTTTTGGAGGAAATGTGGCTCTTCAACTAGCTTTGAAATATCCAAATAAGTTTAAAGCTGTAATTCCTGTCGAGGCTGCTCATTACTCCCCGGGTTTTTATATTGATTGGTGGAGGCATCCACATGCCAATGCAGCTCAAGTGTGTGGTAGTGGAGTTTGGGATTTAATGGCCCCTCAATCACCAGATATGGACAGATGGTTAACTTGGCATTATTACACTCAAGGATCAGAGGCTTTTAAAGGAGATCTTCATTTTTACTCAGTTGATCATGATTTAAGAGATGAACTACAAAATATCGATGGTCACAAGTGTCCAGTAATCATGTTGACTGGAACCTATGACTATCTTACCCCTCCAGAAGCAACAGAAGACACAGCCAGACAAATTAAGGGAGGAGTTTATATTGAAATGAGAGATATTGGTCATTTTCCAATGAGTGAAAACCATGAAGTCTTTAGAGTATATTTATTAGAGGCACTCAGAATTATCAAGGAAAAGACTGATTACAACTCTTAATTCAATTTTGAGTTATGGTCGCTAATCTTTATTGGTTTTTTTTCTTTCTTGTTCTTTATATAAGTTTTTGTCTTTTTTGGGGAGCTAGAACTCTTAGAAAAAATAAAACCCCTGAAGCATATTATTTAGCAGACAGAAGCGTATCTCCTTGGGTATTCTTTTTCTCTGCAACAGTGACTACATTTGCAGGGATAACTATCATATCTTTCCCATCCCTAATTTATGCAGATGGGTACTCTTTTCTTGCTACCGCTGCAATTGTAATAACAATACCTCTTGGAAGTATATTGTTTTTTAAAAGGCAGTGGATGTTAAGCAGAAAATTTAATTTTATCACGCCCGGAGAAATGTATTACAAATATTATCAAAGCAATACTCTTAGAATTGTTGTCTTAATAATCGGATTATTTTTTGCTGTTCCGTTTCTGGGAATAATTATTGGATCCACAGGCAATGTTGTTGAGTTTATTAGTGGAGGAGAAATATCTAGAGACTCTGCCATGTGGGCGCTCACTGCTGTTGTCTTATTTTACATTGTATCTGGTGGGTTTAAACCCATGGTAAGTGTGAGCGTTGTTCAATCATGGTTATTTTTTGTTTTCTTCTTAGCACTGGGTGTTGGTGTATTTAATTATCTAGGAGGTTTGAGTTTTTTTGAAGACCTATCTATGGCGAATAGCTTTATTTCATTTGGAGCTTGGGGAACTACAGGAGGCTACGGAGGAGGTGATATTTCAGGGTATTTCAACGTACCTGGTGTAATTCAGTGGGTTGCAGGTATTGGAAAAAATAACCCATTGGGAGGTCCGTGGACGGCAGTTATGATTTTGTCCTTTACTCTCTCCTATATGGGTATTGTGCTTTCTCCCACCTTTTCTATGTGGAGTTATTCAGTAAAATCACCTAGGTCATTTTACTTTTATCAAGTTTGGGGGTCAGGTGCTGTTGTTGGTATATTTTTATTTATATTCGCTCCTTTATTGGGCGTAGGAGCACATCTTCTTGGAGCTAATAGTATTGTTAATTCAAATGGTTTTGCAATTAACCAAATATTTCCAGAGATAGGTCTACAAAATATATCATCTTTGATTTATGTGTTTATTGAGAGTTTTAGTAATCTTTCACCTATCATAGTTGGATTTTTAGCAATAGCTTTAATCGCTGCTCTTCAATCCACATTATCTGCTTTTTTAATGACTTCAGGTAGCATGGTAGCAAGAGATCTTTACAGACCATACATTGATAACAACCCCTCATGGAAAAGAGAATTATTAGTTGCCAGGTTAGCGATGTTATTATTAAGTTTAGCTTCACTATACCTTGCAACTTTCTTTGAAACTTCTCTTGTACTGTTAGGTGGATTAGCAATTGCCTTTGGTTTTCAATTATTCCCTGTTCTACTAGGAATGCTTTGGTTTAAATGGATTACCAGAGGTGGAGCAATTCTTGGACTCATCACTGGATTAGGTTTTGTAACATTAGCCGAAACTTTTGGTCATAAACTGACAGGCAATTCTCTTCCTTGGGGTCGATGGCCACTGACGATTTATTCTGGCTTGTGGGGTTTATTTTTTAACGCGATTGTATGCTTCTTATCTTCAATATTTTCAAGCAACGATACAGATAAAGACCACCGAGAGGAATTTCACAGTTTTTTAAATCAGCATATGGGCATTCACCCGTCGCGAAAAAAAATAAAATCTCTCGCTTATGTTTTCTTTTTAATTTGGGCATTCTTTTCTATTGGCCCAGGTTTGATTTTTGGAAATTTAATATTTGGCAACGCTGATCAAAGTTATGATAATTGGGTGATGGGAGTCCCTTCACTGTGGGCCTACCAAATAATTTGGTGGGTAGCAGGTATATTTTTAATTTGGTTTTTAGCTAATAAAATGGACTTATCGACTTTGCCAAAAAAACCAATACTAAATGGTGATGAATTTTTGGCACCTGACGATGTAGAGGAACAAGGAAACTATATTGACAGAATGGGAGGAGGATATGGTTGGCCACTTATTTTAATCGGTATGGCTGTGGCAACTGTAATACTTTCCGTTTATGCATTATGATGCTAAACTGTAAAGAATTGAGGAGGAATATGAATTTTTCGTATTGTGTTTCATTATTTGGAACAAAAAACTGTGCGGAAGGCGAAGTATATCTAAAATAGAGTTATGTCTGATTACAGCTACAAGAACCCTTCAAACGTCCAATTAAATAAAGGACATAAGCACACTGACGATTTCATTACAAAGAAATATATTCTGAAAATGTTGAGAGATCCTCAAAAATTAAAATCTTTAATTGAAGAGCACAGAGCAACTCCAATAGGAAGAGCCGCAACTCGAGATCACGGCATCATTCAGCATAGCCAAGATCTTCAGACACTTTTAGATAAGTTAAGAAGGGGTAGTAAAGAAAATGGCTTTGTAACAGTTTGTCTAAGAAGACATGAAGATTATAGGGTTGGGATAACAACAGGTGTAAGGGGTGAGCCTGTTGAAATTACTGAAGACTCTTATTCATCAGAAGAAGCATGTGAACATGCAATTTTTTTAAAAAGAATTAATAGACTACTTGAGGAGTATAGTGGGGAAGAGTAATGTTAAAAATTACAGGATATAGTGACAAGTACTCAGCTCACCCTGGTGAAGAGGTGAAGTTTTATATTAATTCTGAATACAATGATAGTTATGAAGTTCAATTAGTCCGCCTCATACATGGTGATACAAATCCTGAAGGCCCAGGATATAAAGAGGCTGAAATAGATTCTGCTTGTAACGGAACTTATCAAGGTAAAAACCAGAGGATACATGGTGGATCATATATCATCATGCCTCAACACGATAATTTAAATTTAGAGAGTTTCACGATGCAGGCTTACATTTTCCCAACTACACCAGACAAAGGTAGACAAGGAATTTTTACAAAATTTAATGAGGAAGAAAAAAAAGGTTATGGTCTTTTTGTTAATGATGAAGGATGTTTATCTTTAGAAATTGGTGATGGGTCTCAGGTTGTTACTGTCTCCTCAGAAAAAAAACTTTTAAGAAAGGTCTGGTATTTAGTCATTGCAACATTTGATGCTCAATCAAGAAGGTTAACTCTTCACCAAGAACCGAGAGTTACATCTACTAATGGAGGTTTGGGCATGGCTATTTTGAATCCAATTGAAGAAACATCAGCCATTATCGAGACTACTAGCTCAGTTTTACCTGCTGCTAATGATGCCCCTCTTCTAATTGCTGCCACAACCCTCAAAAATAGATCAGGTAGACATATTTCTGGCGGACATTTCAAAGAAGTAACTTCCCCAATTGAACTACCTGAGCAAACAAAGACTTTCAACGGCAAGATAGATAGACCTAGATTGTCTAATATTGCCTTATCGAAGGCTGAAATAGAGACACTTGCTTCAAGTTATGATGAATGTAATACGACTGTCAGGTCAACAGTTGTTGGGGCTTGGGATTTTCATGCAAATATTGGTAAAAATATTGCCTCAACTAAGATCGTTGATACATCTCCAAATAACCATCATGGATTTATAATTAATATGCCAAACAGAGGTATGACAGGACATAACTGGACTGCAGATGAAATGGTTTTCCATCATAAACCTGAAGAGTATGGTGCAATTCATTTTCACGATGACGATATAGACGATGCGAGATGGGATGTAGATTTTACTCTAAAAGTACCTGAAGGATTAAAAAGTGGTGTTTATGCTGCAAGACTAAGAGTCGATGGAAGAGAGGAATCAGAGAATGAAGATTACATTCCATTTTGTGTTAAACCTCCCAAAGGAACAGCAACTGCAAAAACTTTATTCCTGTTACCTACTAATAGTTACATGGCTTACTCCAATGATAATCTTGGAACCAACTCTGTTGTTGCACAATTACTAGCAGGTAAAGTCCCTGTCCTTGAGCCTGCAGATTTATATTTAAATGAACACAGAGAATACGGGCTATCAACCTATTCACTTCACTCAGACGGACACGGTGTATCTATATCATCGAGGCTCAGACCAATCCTTAATATGAGACCTAAATACAGACATTGGCTTTCTCCATCGTTATGGCAACTTAATGCAGACTTACATCTTACTGATTGGCTTGAAGAAAAAGGTTTCGATTTCGATGTTCTCACAGATGAGGATTTGGAACACGAGGGCATAAACTTATTAAATCGATATAAAGTTGTAATGACAGGAAGCCACCCAGAGTATTCATCTGAAAAATATATGGATGCATTAGAGTCTTATCAAATGCAGGGGGGTAGATGTTTCTATTTAGGTTCTGATGGATTTTATTGGATTAGTGAATATCACCCTGACAACCCTAATATTACTGAAGTTCGAAAAGGTGAAGCTGGCACAAGAGCATGGACATCTAACCCGGGCGAATATAACAATGCTTTTGATGGTAAATACGGTGGTATGTGGAGAGCTCGAGGAAGAATACCTTCTAAAGTTTGTGGGTTGACTTTCACATCTTATGGATTTGATGTTTCCTCATACTACAAAAGAGAAGAAGATAGTTTTAAACCTGAATGTTCATGGATTTTTGAGGGAATAGGAGCAGATGAGGTGATTGGTGATTTTGGTTTAGTTGGTGGAGGAGCTGCCGGTTTGGAGTTAGACAGGTACGACTTAGAGTTTGGAACTCCACATAATGCTTATTATTTAGCTCGTTCACAAGACCATTCTAATATGATGTTGCAAGTAAATGAGGAAATACACTTTGCTGTTCGGGGTTACTATGGAGGTGGTCATGAAAACCCAATGGTCAGAGCTGATATGATTTACTATAAAACACCCAATAATGGGGCAATGTTTGCACCAGGATCTTTGGCTTGGTGCGGAAGTCTTTCACATAATAATTATAATAATAATGTCTCTAGAATTATGGAAAATACGCTTAAGGGTTTTTTAAAGGACGGGCCTTTACCTTAAATTATGAAAAAACAAAGTATGCAGGAGATCCCATGGGGGAAAGAGACACTTGGCGCTCTAGACACTCCGTTAAATGAGTTGGAAAAAAAAGCACTTCAAAATTTAGATGTAGATAAATTAAACGATATGGCAGAGTGCCTCTTTGCTTTAAATAACAGACATTATGGTCCTATTCCTGGAACATATATGGTCATGTGTGTCGAGCCTGGTAAGACCTGGTGTGTTGGGCAGCTCAGCGCTGATAGAGCAAAACCTTTTGTTCTTTTTCCTGAACTTGTTTTTAACTCAGTTGAAAAAGCAACAAAAGCTGCCGAAGCTCTTAAAGCTAAAAAAGCTGAGAGCGTACCTTGTAGAAATATCTAACGACATGGCTAAAGCCAATGTCATGATAGATAACAACAAAACTAGAGTCACAGAATGGTCATTCGAAGTCGGGGACTCAACTGGTCAGCACATTCATGAATACGATTATGTAGTAGTGCCCTTATTAGATGGGGAGCTTAAAATTGTAAATCATGATGGAGAGGAAAAGATTTCAAAACTGGCAAAAGGTAGATCTTATTTTAGAGAAAAGGGAATTAACCATAATGTTTTTAATAACAATGATTTTATTTATAAATTTATTGAGATAGAATTTAAGTAGATGGAAAAAAAATTAAGCGTAAGTTACAAAAAATCTGATTTAGATCAATTTGATAAAATTATTACGAATAAACAAACTGATCAAAAAGTTAAAGAATATTCCATCAAAGAAGCAATTGAAGACTCAAAAAAAGAATATAGCCACTTAACCAACTCTCAAGTCTCTACTGACATGAGGCTCTATATGTTTCAGACCGGAACACTAAAAACTAAAATGAAATATATTAAAATGAACCAATCTAATGAGGATTTTGAAATTCCAGTCCCATGGTTTTTAATAAGGCATCCAAAAGGGGATGTGGTAATTGATGGAGGAAATGCAAAAGAAGTCAGTGAAGACAAACATGCTCATTGGGGTTCCGTTGTAGCTGCCTACGATCCGATAATGGGAAAATCTGAAAATTGCATTGATCAGCTAAATTCCATTGGAGTTAATCCAGCGGGCATAAGATATGTTTTGCATTCTCACCTTCACCTTGATCACTCAGGTGGTGTTGGAAGATTTCCTAATGCAACACACTTAGTTCAGCAAAAGGAGTATGATTATGCTTTTAATCCAGATTGGTTCTCTAAGCCTGCTTACATCAGAAAAGATTTTGACAAACCTGGAATTAATTGGAAATTTTTAAGAGACAGAAATGATGATTTTTTTGATTTATATGGCGATGGATCAATTATAGTAATCTTTACTCCAGGGCATGCACCGGGCCATCAATCTTTTTTAGTAAATTTACCAAACTCTGGTTACGTGTTGCTAACGATTGATGCGGCTTATACAATGGATCATTGGAACAATTTAACACTACCTGGTCTTGTTTGCTCAGCTGTAGACGTTGTTGAGTCAGTAAAGAAACTTAAAAAAGTTGCAAAAGACAAAAATGCTACTGTCGTCACTGGGCACGATCCTCATGCATGGCAAGAGTTTAAAAAAGCTCCAATGTTTTATTATGATTAATGTCTGACTATTTTCAAGATATACCCGCAATTAAATTCGAGGGCAAAGACTCAAAAAACCCTCTTGCCTTTAAATACTATCAAGCAGATAGAAAGATCTTAGGAAAAAATCTTGAAGATCACTTACGTATGGCAGTATGTTACTGGCATACATTTAACTGGCCAGGTGGAGACCCTTTTGGAAGCCAGACTTTCCTTCGTCCATGGATGGAGTCCGGGGATAAATTAGAGCAAGCAAAAGATAAATTAAATAATGCTTTTAGTTTTTTTGAAAAATTAGGAATTCCTTTTTTTTGTTTTCATGATGTCGACGTAGCTCCTGAAGGAGATAATTTTTCAGAAACAGAGAAGTTACAAAAAACCATAGTTGATGAAATTTCAAAAAAATTAGAAACTAGTAAGGTTAAGCTTCTTTGGGGAACGGCTAATCTTTTTAGTCATCGAAGGTATATGTCGGGAGCTGCTACTAATCCTGATCCAGAAGTTTTTCAATATGCTGCTGCTCAAGTGAAGATGTGTATTGAAAATACTCAATTTCTTGGGGGTCAAAACTATGTTTTGTGGGGAGGTAGAGAGGGTTATGAAACAATTCTCAATACGAATATGAAACAAGAATATGATCAGCTGGGTAGATTTTTGAATATGGTAGCTGAACATAAACATAAAATTGGTTTTAAAGGTTTACTTTTGATTGAACCTAAACCTCATGAACCAACTAAACACCAGTATGATTTTGACTCTGCAAATGTTTTTGCGTTTCTTCAAAAATATGGTCTAGAGAACGAATTTAAACTAAATATTGAGCAAAATCACGCTATTTTGGCAAAACACTCATTTGAACATGAGATAGCCTACGCTCTTTCCAATAATATTCTTGGGAGTATTGACATTAATAGGGGTGATTATTTAGTTGGATGGGATACTGATCAATTCCCAAACAATGTTGAAGAACTTGTTTTGGCTTTTTATTACATTTTTAAAAACGGAGGTTTTTCATCTGGGGGACTTAACATGGACGCTAAGATTAGAAGACAATCCATTGACCCAGAGGATCTCTTTTATGCTCACATTGGCTCCATGGATACATGTGCTAGAACACTTATTGCTGTTGAAAAAATGATAAACGATGGAAGCTATGAAACTTTTTTAAAACAAAGATATGAGTCTTGGAATCAAAATTCTGATCTGATGAATAAATTATCGTTAGAGGATATTCATAATAAAGTCATTAAGGAAAATATTAATCCAGATCCTAAATCTGGTAGACAAGAATATCTTGAAAATTTAATCAACTCATTTGTTGAGTAAATCTATGAAAGTAAATAAATTTTTATTTGACTTGGGTAATGTTTTTTTTGATTGGAGCCCGCACCATGTTTTTAAAAAAATAATACCTGACGTTAATAAATTTAATTATTTTATAAATGAAATAGCATTTCCTCATCTTGATACGAGGTGTGATGCTGGCGTTAAAATAGATATTGCTGTTTCCGAGGCTGTTCAAAAGTTTCCTGACTATGAGAAAGAAATAAAACTCTATTATCCAAATCATAGAAATATGGTTAAAGGTTCCTACCAAGACTCTATTGATATTTTTAAAAAGATTAAATCTCTGGGGCACCCATGTTATGTACTGTCTAATTGGTCAGACGAAACCTATGAGGGGATGGAAGACCAATATCCTTTTTTAAAAGAATTTGACGGTAAAATCATATCAGGAAGAGAATTCTTAGTAAAGCCTGACCCAAAAATATACGAATTAGCTATTTCAAGGTTCAATTTAATTAGTTCGGAAACTCTTTTTATAGATGATCGTGAAGAAAATATCGAAGCTGCTAAACAACTAGGTTTTCAAACAATTCATTTAACAGATCCATCTTTAATAAAATCAGAAATCAGTAAATATTTATTTGTTTAAATTAGACAATAAAATCGGGCTTGGTTTGGCCTCTTTGGGCAGGCCTGGTTACATTAATATAGGTCATGATGGCGATCTTGGTCCCAATAAAACGAAAGAAAATATGCAATCACACTGCCACGATGTATTAGACTATGCCTATAGCAACGGAATCAAATATTTTGATGTTGCAAGAGTGTATGGAGAGTCCGAACAATTTTTATCACACTGGATTAGAAAACAATCACAGTTTGATGGGTTTGTTGGTTCCAAATGGGGCTATGAATATCTAGCTAATTGGGAGGTTGATGCTAAAACCCATGAGAGAAAAGACCATTCTTTAAAGTTTTTAAAAGAGCAATGGATTGAAACAAGATTAAATTTGGGAAAAAGCATAGATTTATATCAAATTCATTCTGTGACAAGCGATAGCCCTGTTTTAGATGACCATATAGTATTAAAAGAACTTGAGGAGATGAAAAAAAAAGGAATTGAAATTGGAATTTCTACTAGTGGACCAGATCAAGAAAAAACAATTGAAAAATTTTTGAAAATAAACGAAAAGACTCAATTATTCTCTTTTCTTCAATCAACAATTAATATTTTTGATCAATCTTGCACTGCCATTTTAAAAAATGCTTCAGAAAAAAAAATTAATATTATAGCGAAAGAAATTTTTTCAAATGGTAGACTCACTAATGCTAATAAAAAATTTCATCAAAATGAATTAATTGAATTAGTTTCTATAGCAAAGAGTGTTAATTTAAACTTAGAAGAATTATCTTATTTGTGGGTTTATCAATTACCATTTATTAAAATCTGTCTTACTGGTGCCTCTACAATTACTCAGCTTGATACAAACTTAAAATGTATAAAAAAAAAAGAAGCACGAATTCCATCTTTAGAGTCCTTTGCTATGTCTACAGATGATTACTGGTCAACTCGAAAATTATTAAAATGGAACTAACTAAAAATTTACCCAGCTTGAATTTGACGAGCTGGACGCGATGGATCTCTCTATAAATTTAATACCTTCAAGACCATCTTCTACGCTTGGGAATTGATGATTATTAGGGTTAAATGTACCATTTTTCTTATCTATTAACGCATTCGCAACATCTGTATAAATATTAGCAAATCCCTCTAAATATCCTTCAGGATGCCCAGGAGGAATACGTGTTACTTCATTAGATACATTGAGCGCACCTGCTCCACCTCTTGTAATTTTTTGTTTAGGTTCTCCATATTTTGTAAAATAAAGATAGTTAGGATCTTCCTGGCACCATTCAAGTCCTGCTTTTTCACCATAAATTCTAATTTGTAAATGATTTTCATTACCTGGTGCTATTTGAGAAGACCATATTGTTCCTTTGGCACCTTCTTTAAAACGAAGAGAAATTTGTGCATTATCATCTAAATTTCTTCCAGGAACAAAAGATGTTAATTCAGCTGAGATCTCTTGTATATCAAGACTAGTGACATATCTAATTAAATTGTAAGCATGAGTGCCTATATCACCAATGCATCCTCCAGCCCCTGATTGACTAGGGTCAGTTCTCCAAGATGCTTGTTTGTTTCCGTCATTCTTTGTTTTGTTTTCTAAATCTTCTGTTAACCAATCTTGAGCATACTCAGCTTGAATAACTCTAATTTTTCCAAGATCTCCGTTATGACATAATGCTCTGGCATTGCGTATCATCGGGTAACCAGTGTAATTGTGAGTCAAAGCGAATAATACATCATTATCTTGTTTGCTTTGAACAAGCTCCTCACATTGTTTAAGGTTCATCGCTAAGGGCTTGTCACAAATAACGTTGAAACCCTTATTCATGAAAGCCAAAGCAATAGGGTGATGCATATGGTTAGGAGTAACGATAGCAACGGCATCGATTTTATCCTCTCTAGAACTCTCTGCTTCAATCATTTCATTAAAATTTTTATAATTTCTATCATCATTAATTCCAATTTCTTGACCAGAAGTAATAGCTTTTTGTGCATTTGAGGAAAATGCTCCAGCTAAAAGTTCATATCTATCATCAATTCTCGAAGCAATTCTGTGAACAGCCCCAATGAAGGCTCCTTGGCCACCACCAACCATTCCAAGTCTAATTTTTTGAGGCATTTTTATTCAATTCCTAACATTTTTTTATTAGCTGTCTTATCTGTTCCTGAGTCGGCAAAATCATCAAAAGCTTTTTCGGTTACTCTAATAATATGATCTTTAATAAATTTAGATCCCTCTCTAGCACCATCCTCTGGATGTTTGAGAGCACATTCCCACTCTAAAACAGCCCATCCTTCAAATCCGTAGGTAGTTAATTTTGAAAAAATAGATTTAAAATCTACCTGACCATCTCCCAATGATCTAAAGCGCCCCGCTCGATTTTTCCAAGGTTGAAATCCACTGTATACACCTTGTCTTCCAGTGGGGTTAAGCTCTGCATCTTTGACATGAAACATTTTTATTTTCTCATGATAAATGTCAATATTTTGTAAATAGTCTAAATGTTGAAGCACGTAATGACTAGGATCATACAACATGTTGCATCGATTATGATTTCCTACACGCTCTAAAAACATTTCAAAAGTAACTCCATCATGCAAATCTTCACCAGGATGAATTTCATAACATAAATTAATTCCACATTCCTCAAATTGATTTAGTATCGGAGTCCATCTGCTAGCAAGCTCATCAAACGCTGTTTCAATTAACCCAGCAGGTCTTTGAGGCCATGGATAGACATAAGGCCAAGCTAAAGCACCTGAAAATGTAACGTGATCAGTCAGTCCCAAATTTTTTGAAGCTTTGGCAGCCATCATGAGTTGCTCGACTGCCCATTTTTGTCTTTTTTGAGGGTTTCCTCTTACTTCAGCAGAAGCAAAACCATCAAAAGCAGTATCGTAAGTTGGGTGAACAGCTACAAGTTGGCCTTGAAGGTGTGTTGACAATTCAGTCAATGTCAAATTAAAGTTTGATAACGTGCCCTTGATTTCATCACAGTAATCATTACTTTCTGAAGCCTTTTTTAAATCAAATAGTCTACTATCCCAACTAGGGATTTGGACTCCAATGTAACCTAAATCACTAGCCCACTTAGAAATATTCTCTAAACTATTGAAAGGAGCTTCGTCTCCTGCAAATTGAGCTAAAAATATAGCTGGACCTTTAATTCCCTTCATTCACCTATCCCTCAGTTCATATTATTACAGTATATTGCTTTTTTAAACAGCTTAAAACCCATGTAAAATCAACACTTATCATTAATAAAAAAACTAGTATAATTATAATTTAGTTATTGAACTGAGGAGGAAATAACATGAAAAAAATACTATCTGTATTTCTAGTTCCTGTTTTTGCCTTACTTTTTTCTTTAAATGCAAAATCAGAGTCTTTGACTCTTGGTTGGGCCGCTTGGGATCCAGCTAATGCACTTCAAGAATTAAGTAAAGAGTTTACTGCAGAGACGGGTGTAGAAATGAACTTCGAATTTGTGCCATGGCCAAATTTTGCAGAGAGAATGTTAAACGAATTAAATAACCAAGGTAAAACATTTGATTTGTTGATCGGGGACTCTCAATGGATTGGACAAGGTGCTGAATATGGTCACTATGTAAAGTTAAATGAATTCTTTGATGCTAATGGTATTTCAATGGATGATTTTAACCCTGCAACTGTTTATGCATACTCTACATGGCCTAAAGGTTCACCAAACTATTATGCCTTACCAGCAATGGGTGACGCTTTAGCTTGGGCTTATAGAAAAGATTGGTTTGATAGACCAGAACTACAAGCTGAGTTTAAAGGTAAACACGGTTATGATCTAGGAGTTCCAAAAACTTGGGATGAACTTTATGATATGTGTACTTTCTTCCAAGGAAGAGAAATTGACGGTCAAGTAAGATATGGTGCTGCAATTAATACAGAACGTGGCTCTGAAGGTATCACAATGGGTGTTACAGCAGCTATGTACGCTTGGGGTATGCAGTACGAAAATCCAGACAAAGCTTATGATATGGATGGCTACTTTAACTCTGACGCATCAGTAGAGGCTGTTGAATTTTACAGAAAGATGTACGAAGATTGTGCACCTCCAGGACACTCAGATGCTTACATGGTTGCAAATCTTGATGCCTATAAATCAGGACAAGTCGCATTCCAAATGAACTGGTATGCTTTCTGGCCTGGAGTTTCTAAAGAAGACAGCGATGGAAGAGTCTCTGGTTTCTTTGCAAACCCATGTCAAAATGTATGTGCAGCAACACTTGGAGGACAAGGTATTTCAGTTGTAAAATACTCTGATAAACAAGATCTAGCGTTGGAATATATGAAGTGGTTTGCAAAACCTGATATTCAACAAAAATGGTGGGATTTAGGTGGATATTCATGTCATATGGATGTTTTAGGATCTCCTGATTTTGTTGACTCAGCTGTGTACGCTCAAGGCTTTCTTGACTCTATGGGTATAGTCAAAGACTTTTGGCAAGAACCAACATTTGTTGAGTTGATGCTACCTATGCAGGAGAGAATTCATGACTACGTTGTGAATGGAAAAGGCTCTGCAAAAGAAGCACTTGACAAAATTATTGATGATTGGACTGAGGTCTTCGAAGACGACGGTAAGATTTAATCAGTAAATATATTTTTTAGGGTGGGTTTATTCCCACCCTTTCACCCATACCTAAATTAGAAATATGAAAAGTGTTGCTAAAAAGTTTAAGGGATTGTCCGATAAGGCTATTGCATGGATTTTTATAGCACCGACATTAATTTTACTTCTTGCTATAAACATTTATCCGCTCATATATGCCATAAGAATGTCTTTTACAAACTTCTACGCTAACAAGATTGGAAGAGAAGTAAAATTTGTTGGATTAAAAAATTACAAAAAAATTCTAGGAAAAGAAGAGATTTGGGAAAAAATGCAAATAACAGCGCATTTTGTTTGTTGGACATTAGTTATACAAGCGTTGATTGGTCTAGGATTGGCATTACTACTGAATAAAAAATTTAAAGGTAACGAACTACTAACAACACTTATTGTTTTGCCTATGATGTTATCACCTGCAGTTGTTGGAGTATTTTGGACGTACTTATATAACCCACAAGTTGGATTATTTAATTATGTCGTGAACTTTTTCTATGATTTTGGTATTTTCGATATGATTGGCTCAAGTACGTTGGCTCCATGGTCTATTGTCATTGTTGATACATGGATGTGGACACCCTTTACGATGCTAATCTGTCTTGCCGGTTTAAGGTCAATTCCTAACTACCTTTATGAAGCCGCAGAAGTAGACAGAGCTAGTAAATGGCAACAATTTATTCATATCACCTTACCTTCTGTTCTTCCTTTTTTATTACTTGCCCTTCTTTTTAGAGGTATTGAAAATTTCAAAATGTTTGATTTAGTCGCTGAACTCACTTCTGGTGGTCCTGGATCAGCAACAGAGTTGGCATCAATAAATTTAAAACGAGAGGCATTTGAAAAATGGAAGACAGGATACAGCTCAGCATTTGCAGTTATATTATTTGTAACAATATTTGGTTTTGGAAACGTCTATGTGAAAGTGATGAATAAAATCAAGGATAGATGATGGATACTTCAAGATCACCCTCAGAAGCTAGCGGATTTTCAAGAAAATTAGCAGCCACAATTATTATTGTATATATGGTTGTTACACTTATTCCAATTTCATGGATGGTAGCAACAAGCTTTAAAAGTGTTGATAGTGCTATTTCATATCCTCCCGAGGTTTTTTTTGAGCCATCGTTAGAGGGTTATGTAAATCTTTTTACAAACCGTTCGAGACAACCTAAGGACTATTTAGACTCACTTCCACCACCTGATACCTGGTACGAAGAATTAGTTAGAAGTAGAGAGATGGTAATTACAGGACCTTCTAAATTCTTACCAAGATATTCTAATTCTTTAATTATCGGGTTTGGAGCTACATTTTTTTCTGTATTTTTAGGTTCCCTTGCAGCTTATGCCTTATCAAGATTTAAAGTTCCTTTAAAGGATGACTTATTATTTTTTATTTTGTCGACAAGAATGTTCCCTCCTATAGCTGTCGCTGTTCCAATCTTCATAATGTATAGGAAACTTGGTTTAGGAGATACTCATGTAGGAATGATAATTTTATATACGGTTGTAAACTTAAGTTTATCTGTATGGTTATTAAAAGGCTTCATGGATGAAATACCAAGAGAGTATGAAGAGGCAGCGATGATTGATGGATATTCTCGAATGCAAGCATTTTTCAAAGTAGTACTGCCTCAGGCAACGACTGGGATTGCAGCAACTGCTATTTTTTGCATGATTTTTTCATGGAATGAATATGCATTTGCCGTTTTACTTACACAATTTAACGCACAAACAGCTCCGCCATTCATTCCTACAATAATAGGAGAGGGAGGTTTAGACTGGCCTGCTATTGGGGCGGGTACAACGTTATTTTTAATACCCGTAATGATATTTACTGTGGTGTTAAGAAAACATCTGCTAAGAGGCATTACATTTGGAGCTGTAAGAAAATAATGAGTGAGAAAAAAAGTTTATTAAGAAGAATATTTAGAAGATCTATTTGGGAAAATGCATCAACTGTTTTGATTTTGGTAGGTGTATTTATGTTAATGCAACCTTTTGCAATGTGGATGTATACATATTCCTTCATTGTAATTCTTATTGGGACCATTGGATTTGTAATAACAAGTCATTTTCCAGATTAGCCATGGCAGAGATTGAAATTAAAAATTTACATAAATCTTTTGGTGACTTTGTTGCGGTAAAAAACTCTAATCTTGTAATTGAAAATAAAGAATTCTTTGTACTACTAGGCCCCTCAGGTTGTGGGAAAACGACAACTCTAAGGATGATAGCAGGATTAGAGCTACCAACCTCTGGAAATATATTACTCGATAGAGAGGATGTAGGTTATTTGAGAGCTTCTCAACGTGATATAGCCTTTGTTTTTCAGCTTTTTGCCTTATACCCACACATGAATGTAAGAAACAACTTAGCTTTTCCTCTAAAAATGCAAAAGTTTTCAAAGACCGAAGTTGATGCAAAAGTTACGGAAGCCGCAAAACTTCTAAGAATTGATCATTTATTAAAATCAAAAGTATCTTCATTAGCTGGAGGAGATCGTCAACGAGTTGCTTTAGGAAGAGCGCTTGTTAGAAGACCCAAAGCATTTTTAATGGATGAGCCTTTAGGTACACTTGATGCTGAATTTAGAGAATTAATGTGTTTAGAATTACGAAAACTTCATGATGACATAGATGCAACAACAGTTTATGTAACACACGATCAACAAGAAGCTATGTCAATGGCAGATAGAATAGCTGTAATGAATGAAGGAGAGGTTTTACAAGCTGACTCACCAAAAATTATTTATAATAAACCAAAAACTAAATTTGTTGCAAATTTTATTGGATCACCAGGGATGAATTTTATCCCAATTAAAGAAAAAATTACTCCAAATCAATCAAGTATCAAATTACTAGACTCTTCTTTAAAAATACCTGAACAGAGAGAGGGTACAAATTCAAATGAGAATTTTTTAGGAGTAAGACCAGAAAATTTAAAGTTAGTATCTGAAAATGGAGTAAAAGGAAATATCTTTGGTGTTGAGTATTTAGGTTCTAGAAAAATACTTACCGTTGAAACTCAACTAGGAAATATAAAGATAAGAGTAGATAGCGACACGCAAGTTAAAATTAACGAGCAAATTCAATTTGATACACTCAATAATAATCAAATAATTTTTGATGGATCAAATGATATGGCACTTCAAAGTGAGTTTATGAACTAATGTCCAAAGTAGAATTACAAAATATTACAAAAATATATGACAAAACAATCAAGGCTTTAGATGACATAAGCTTTACAGTAAAAGATGGTGAATTTTTTATTTTACTTGGACCAACAGGTGCGGGCAAGACAACAACGCTTAGATCAATTGCTGGTCTTGAAAAAATAGATCAAGGAAAAATTTTTTTTGATGATGAGGATGTTACTGACGCTCAGCCAGCTGCAAGGGACACAGCATTTGTCTTTCAACAGTATTCCTTGTACCCACATTATAAAGTATATGATAATTTAGCCTTCCCACTCCGATCTCCTTTAAGAAAAGTCCCTGAGTCTGAAATAAATGAAAAAGTAACAAAAATAGCGGAAATGTTGAAGATTTCTGGAAAATTAAACAACAAAGCAACAGAATTATCGGGTGGTGAAATGCAAAGAGTTGCTATTGGCAGAGCTTTGGTTAGAAATCCAAGTATTTATTTGATGGACGAACCACTATCTTCTCTAGATGCCAAACTTCGTGAAAGTTTAAGGGTAGAATTAAAAAAAATTCAGTTAAATTTGGGCTCAACTATTCTTTATGTAACTCACGATCAAGCTGAGGCCACAACTATGGCTGATCAAATTGGTGTTTTGGAAAATGGAAAGATTGCTCAGATAGGAACTCCTGAAGAAATATATAACAATCCTAGATCAATTTATGTAGCAAACAGACTAGGATCTCCTAAAATTAATATTTTAGATAAAACTTCAATTAATACTTCGTCACCAAATCAGGCTAGTCAATTAGGATTAAGACCTGAGCATATTAAATTAGGTCAAGGAGAGTTTATCGGTTTAATTAAAACAATTGAGTCTTTAGGGGCTGAAACAGTAGTGGAGTTAGAATATAAGGGATTAGAGATTTTATCTTTATACCAAGGATTATTTCAAGGAGTACGTGGAGATGAAATAAAGTTTGCCATCGATAATAGCAAAGTTTTATTTTTTGATGAAAAAGGAGTGAGTGTTGAATGAGTGTTGATTTTCTTATCGAAACCGCAAAGAAAATACAGGTTGTCATTAATGATAATTCTTCTGAAATTGAAAAGTTAGATCAAGAAATAGGTGACGGTGATCATATTTTTAATGTTCAAAGAGGAATAAAACTTGTTATAGAATTAGAACCAACCATAAAAGATTTAATAATGTCTAAGGCATTAAATCAAATTGCGATGAAGGTCCTTTCTGGCATAGGTGGTTCATCAGGAGCATTATTTGGAACGTTATTTATGACTATGGCTAAAGGTAATGCTATTGATGAAGGTGTTGATTATAAAAAAGCTATAGAAATTTTTGCAGAGGGTGTGGAAGCAGTTAAACAAAGAGGTAAAGCTGATGTGGGAGAAAAAACAATGATGGATGTTTTAATACCTGTCTCTAATTGCCTCAAAAAAGGTGTTGAGGACGACAAAGATCTTAAAGAAATACTAAAAGAGGCCGTAGAAGTAGCGGAAAAAGGGATGTTTTCAACGAAAGATCTCTTGGCTACAAAAGGTAGAGCTTCTTTTTTAGGAGAGCGAGCAAAGGGCCATATTGATCCTGGCGCACGGTCTTCACAATTAATGATAAAAACTGTCTGTGAGTCAGTTATAAATAGTTAGGAGGAAACTATGAAAAAATTTATGAATTCAGTAGATGACTTTTTAAAGGAGAGCCTACAAGGTTTTGGTGCTGCACACCAAGACATTGTTAGTTGTCATTACGATCCAAATTTTATAACCAGAGTCACTCCCACAAAAGAGGGAAAAGTAGCTTTGATAAGTGGAGGAGGCAGCGGTCACGAGCCTATGCATGGTGGATTAGTTGGACACGGAATGCTCGATGCAGCTTGCCCAGGATTTGTATTCTCATCACCGACACCAGATCAAATGTTAGCTGCTGCTGAAAAAGTAGATAGTGGAGCAGGTGTCCTTTTTATTGTTAAAAATTACTCAGGTGATGTTATGAATTTTCAAATGGCTGCTGAAATGATGCAAGGTCCGAATGAGTCTGTATTAACAAATGATGATGTTGCTGTTGAAGACTCTTCATTTACAACTGGTAGAAGAGGTGTTGCTGCCACTGTTGTTGTTGAAAAAATAGTTGGTTCATTAGCAGAGCATGGAGGTAGCTTACATGAGTGTAAAGCTTTAGGAGATAAGGTGAATAAAAATTCAGGATCTATGGGAGTTGCCTTCTCAAGCTGTACAGTTCCAGCAGCAGGAAAACCAAACTTTGATATTGGTGATGATGAAATGGAATTTGGGGTAGGGATTCATGGCGAGCCTGGAAGAAGAAGAGATAAAATGAAATCTGCACAAGAAATTACAAATGAATTATTGGAAGCAATTAATGAGGATTTAAAACCCGAGGCTAACGAAGAAATATTATTATTTGTGAATGGTATGGGCGGAACTCCTCTAACAGAGTTATACCTAATTTATGATAATGCTAAAAATATGTTAGATAAAAAAAATATAAAGATTTCAAGGTCTTTGGTTGGAAATTATTGCACTTCTCTTGAAATGCAAGGAGCCTCAATTACACTTACTAAACTTGATGAAGAGCTTGTTAAGCATTGGGACTCCTCAGTTCACACTGCTGCTATGAGATGGGGTGTCTAATAATTTGTAAAGCCTGTAGGAGAACTACAGGCTTTTATTCTGTTAAGTAACATCTCACTTTAATGATTATGATGATCGAGAGTGACATCACCTATTAATGTTTCGACTGAAACCCTATTATCTACATTAGTATTTAATCTTTTTTCCCTTGCTGCATCTGCTGCTTTCATGGTTTCGGTATTTGGGTAAATTGTGACAGCCATTAAGGTTACATCATCAATTCTAATACCAATTAACTGACTTGCTTGTGGAAATTCAGATGGAGCATTTTGAACGTAACCCTGTGTTTGATCATCTGCAGCTTCCTTTGAGTCCATTTTTACTGTGGTTATTCTTGCTATACTCATTTAGAAATCCTCCTTGATTTTGAACAAAATTTTATAATTAATATTCCAATATTACATACCAATATCATTTTAATTAAACACTTAATTTCATGATTAAATTGAATTTTATGCATGTAAATAAATTAAAATTATAGTTTATCTTATATATTAATATCAATTACTAGATGAAAGGAGTAAATACATGAAAATAAATAAAGGAGATAAGATAGAAGAAATAGAATTACCTGATCCTGATGGAAATACCTTCAAACTTTCAAGCATTAAAGGAAAAAAAGTTTTATTGACTTTTTACAGACATGCATCCTGTGCAGTTTGCAATTTAAGAATTAATGAGTTTGTAAAAAAATATGAAGAATTTGGTAAAAACTTTACAATAGTCGGGATCTTTCATGCACCAGTTGATTTTTTAAAGAAAAATATGGATAGACATAACTTGCCATTCACTGTTCTTGCAGATGAAAGTTTCGAGTATTTTAAAAAATATGATGTTGAGAGATCTTATGGAAAACTCTTCTCAGCTTTTATCTTTAAAGTTCATAAATTCTTTTTAGCAGGAATAAAAGGTTATTTACCTGTTCAGTTTAAAGGGTATGTAGATATTGTTCCAGTTGATGTTCTAATTAACGAGGAAGGGATAGTTGAGGATGTTTATTATGGAGAAAGTGATATTGCTGATCACATGCCTTTCGAAAAAATTAAGGCATTTTCAATAGCTTAGAATTTTAATAATCAGTTGTAAAAATATATTGCAAAACCAAATATAAATATTGCGATCAGAAAATAACTTATTGCAGATTTTTTAAAATATATCTCTGATCTAAAAATAATATTAAAAATTTTATAAGATGCGTAAACTATAAAAACTATTATTAATAAAGTGATTAGCCAAGTCCCTAAAAATTCAAGAGAAAAAAGTCTATCCAATACACCCTCATTCATAATTTAAATAATATATTAATTTATTATTGAACCAAGGATCTTTAGCCGTGACAAATTATTTAATTATTTAAATGTA
>CABXXO010000008.1 GCA_902516235.1 uncultured Alphaproteobacteria bacterium | reverse complement strand
TTTTTAATATTGAACTTAGAAAAAAACAATATTTTAGAGTTTATAAAAAAAGAGATTTATTTTGGAATTCTACTTTTTTTGCTAACTGTAATCTTAATTATTATGATTTAATATTTAAAAATAATTCTTCTGATTTAGCTATTGAATTCATTGGAGAAAATAAAATTAAAGAAAAGATTACTTATAGTGATTTGAATAAAAGAATTAATGCTTTAAGTAATTATTTTTTAGACCTAGATATAAAAAAAGGTGATGTAGTAGTGGGGTATCTTCCAAATATACCAGACACGATAATCAGTTTTTTATCTGCAGCTAAAATAGGTGCAGTTTGGTCTTCATGTTCAGCTGATTTTGGAACGAAGGCTGTTATAGATAGGTTTTCTCAATTAAAGCCCAAACTATTAATTGTTGCAGATCATTACTTTTATAATGGCAAAAAATTTAATTATCTAAAAAACTTAGGATTATTAAAACATAAATTGAACAATCCAATAATTTTAAAAACTAGTTACCCTTCTGAAATGAATACTTCTCAATTTAAAAAAATTATTTGTAAAAAAAAATACTCAATGTCTAATAAAATTGTCCCACTGGATTTTAATCACCCTCTTTACGTTTTATTTTCAAGTGGAACCACTGGAATTCCTAAATGTATTACGCATGGACATGGTGGTTCTCTACTTCAACACTTAAAAGAATTAGCTTTACATACTAATGTTAAATCAAATGATAAGATGCTGTTCTTGACTACATGTGGATGGATGATGTGGAACTGGACTGTTTCAAACTTATTATTGGGGTCAGCAATTGTTCTTTATGATGGCTCCCCATTTTACCCAAATATAAACAGAATTATCAGTATGACAAAAGATACAAAGTCAACAATGTTAGGAGCTGGTGCAAAGATTTATGAAACTATCCAAAATAAATATAAATCTGATAAAAAAAATGTACTAAAACGAATTAAATGTTTTATATCTACAGGATCACCTCTAAGTCCAAATACTTTTAAATTTATAAATAAAAATTTAAATTCACAATCATTTATACACTCAGTGAGTGGGGGTACAGATATAGTATCATGTTTTATGTTAGGTATACCAACTTTACCTGTTTATTCTGGCGAAATTCAAGGACCAGGTCTAGGTATGAACATAGATGTTTTTAATGAAAAAGGTAAGTCTACAAAAAAAACTGGTGAGTTAGTTTGTAAGACCCCCTTCCCATCCAAACCTATTTACTTTTGGAATGATAAACTTAATAAAAAATATAAATCTGCCTATTTTGAAAAATTTACCAATATTTGGGCTCATGGAGATTATGTAAAAAAAACAAATAACGGAGGTTATGTAATATTTGGAAGGTCAGACGCTACATTAAATCCGGGTGGTGTTAGGATAGGCACAGGTGAAATTTATAATAGTTTGAAACAATTTCACTGGATTGAGGATTGTTTGGCAACAGGATATATGAATGAAAATGATGAAAAAATTGTCCTTTTTTTGAAATTATCAAATCCAAAAATTACTATTGATTTCAGAACACTTTTAAAAAGACATCTCAAATCGTCTCTTAGTCCAAGACATGTTCCATGGAAGGTATTTGTTGTTAAAGATATTCCAAGAACAAAAAGTGGAAAAAACTCTGAAATACTTGTCAAAAAAATCATCAATAATGATAAAGTGCAAAATCTAGGATCATTAGCAAATCCTGAGTCTGTAACTGAATATAGGATGATAAATATAAATGAATGATGTTTTTATAATTGATGCAGTTAGAACGCCTATAGGTGCCTATCTAGGAAATTACAAAAAAACAGAGTCAGTAACTTTAGGAGTTTCTTGCCTAAAGGATTTATTTGAAAGAAACTTAAAAATCAATACTAAAGAAATAGATGGGTTAGTCTTAGGACAGGTTTTAACAAGCGGTTTAGGTATGAATACAGCAAGGCAAGTTGCTTTAAATTCAGGAATGCAACAGTCTTCTTTTGCTTATGTTGTAAATCAAGTTTGTGGCAGTGGTATGAGAGCTACAATGGATGGATCCTCTAAAATTTATTCAGGTGAGTCTGATCTTTTAATTGTAGGTGGGCAAGAAAGCATGTCTAGAGCACGTCATGCTTACTTAAGTAGAACAGGTGAAAAAAAATTAGGGAATAATATTTTTATTGATACTTTAGTGAATGATGGCTTAACAGATGCTTTTTCAAAAGAGCATATGGGTATAACCGCAGAGAATGTTTCAAGAAGATTTAATGTAACTAGACAAGACCAAGATCAATTTGCCTATCAGTCATATCTGAAAACATATAAGGCGATTAAAAATAATTATTTTAAAAACGAATTGACAAAATCACTTTACAAAGATGAGGTACGCAAAAATACAACCCTTATTAAATTAGGTCAACTTAAAGCTGTCTTTAAAAAAACTGGAACAGTTACAGCTGGTAATGCCTCTTCACTTAATGACGGAGCTAGTTTTTTAGCTATGGCTTCTAAAAAATACATAACTTCAAACAAAATTAAACCTATAGCAAAAATTTTATCTTGGGCTTCATCAGCCGGTAACCCTGATTATATGGGTGTTACTCCCATTACAGCTATACAGAAATTAATGAAGAAAATGGGAGTTAATATTAATTATTTTGACCTTGTTGAGATTAATGAGGCGTTCGCTGCAACTTCAGTTGCCGTTCAACGATCACTAAAAATAGATCCAAATAAGTTAAATATCGCAGGAGGTGCTATTGCATTAGGTCATCCTATTGGTTGTTCAGGTGCAAGAATTATTACAACCTTGACTCATCAATTAAGACGAACAAAATTAAAGTTTGGTGTCGCGAGTATGTGTATTGGCGGTGGCCAAGGTCTAGCAATTGCTATCGAGAAAATTTAATAATTATCTTAAGTGAGTACATCTTTAAAAGCAGTAATATTTTTGTGCTTCGCATCACTTTTTTGGTCAGGGAACTTTGTAATAGGAAGGTTTTCTTCACTTGAAAATATAGTTTCGCCATTATCTCTTGCATTTTATCGATGGGTTATAGCATTTCTTATTTTAACACCTTTTTGTATTAAAAATGCTATTAAAGAACTACCTCTTTTTAAAAAACAACCAGGAATGATTTTTTTAATTATTTTGACAGGTCCTACTCTTTTCAACACACTAGTATATTTAGGGTTAACAGCAACCACTGTAATTAATTCTCTACTTATTATTTCTACAACCCCAATGCTTATCATTTTATTAAATAAATTACTCTATAAAGCTCAAACAAATATATCTCAGATGATAGGAATTTTAATCTCATTAATTGGAGTTAGCTATGTTATAGCAAAAGGTAGTTTTCAAAATATTTTTGGTTCCGAATTTTATTTTGGAGATTTATTTATATTATTGGCTGTTATATCTTGGTCACTTTATTCAATATTTTTAAAAAAGAATAAGACAGGAGTTTCTGGTTTTAGTTTTCTGTATTTATCATTTTTTTTTACAGTGATACTTTTGTTTCCCTTGTATTTATATGATATTTTTATTCAAGATAATCACATAAATATTGATCAAAAAACATTTTTAGTCATTGGATACACTGGTATTTTCCCAAGTATTATTTCATACATGTGTTGGAATACAGGTGTTGCACTGATTGGCCCAAATAAATCAGGTCCATTTTTGCATTTAATGCCTATATTTGGTGGTATTCTTGCCTTTTTAGTATTTAGAGAGACTTTAGAAATCTATCATTACGCTGGTATTCTATCAGTTATTATTGGTATAATTATATCTAACAAAAAATAATTATTATTTGTTTCTAGGAGGAATAATTAGAATGGCAAAAAAGATAATCAAGAATAAGTCCATTAAAAGAAGAAATTTCCTAAAAGGCGCCGGTGCTGCAGCACTAGGTGCTGCCGCTGTTTCTTCTTTGCCAGCACCTGCTATATCAGGTGGGCATAAAGAATGGATTGTTTGCTGTGCATTTGGTAAGGCAGGTCTTTTAGGACAAGCCATCGCTGCATATGCAGATAATATTAATAAATACTCTGACAAACTTAAAATGAAAGTCTATTACCCTGGTGAACTCGTTCCAGGTCTTCAGTCTTTTGATGCTGTTAGAGAGGGTACCGCACAAATGGCTTATGGCGCACCTTATTATTGGACCAATGTATCAGATGCAATTGAATTTGTTGCCACTGGTCCTTTTGGTATGAATGCAATGGAGCAAAATGCTTGGTGTTATTACGGTGGTGGAATTGAAGCTGCTGATAAAATTTACAATGAGCTTGGTGTTAAATTTTTACCAATGGGTAATACAGGTAATCAAATGGGAGGCTGGTTCAACAAAGAGATGAACACAGCAGATGATTATAAGGGCTTAAAAATGCGTATGCCTGGTCTTGGTGGAAGAACAATTGGAAAATTAGGAGCTACAGCTGTATTAATGGGTGGTCCTGATATTCTTACTTCATTAGCCTCTGGTGCTATTGATGCAGCAGAATGGATTTGTCCAGTTGCAGATTTAGGTCTTGGAATGCACCAAGCTGCTAAATTTTATTATGGACCTGGTTGGCATGAGCCATCAACTCTTTTGGATCTTTCTATTGACCTAAAGGAATGGGAAGGACTTGATGGTGATACTCAAGGACTTATGATGGAAATGGCAAAAGCATTTAATGTCGATGTATTTAGTCGTTTTCAAGCCTTAAATGGTCCAGCACTTGGTAAACTACTTAATGAACATGGTGTTGCTTTGAAGACATTTCCTGATGAGTTACTTATAGCTCTTGGTAATGCAGCAGGTGAAGTTATGGAAGAGAGAGGGTCAATTAACTCTCAAACAAAGGCTATCTGCAATCATATTCTATCATTTAGAAAAAATATTATGGATTGGTCAACAAAAGGTGAATCAGAATTCGCTAGAATTAGAAATTTACCTTTTAAATTTCCAAGCTCAGTTTAGCAAAGTTCAATTGGAGGGGCTTAATTGTCCCTCCAAATTTTATTAAAATAATTTATTTGGTAACCAAGTAGCTATTTCTGGAAAAAAACCAACTATAAATAAAGCAACAATTTGAACGGCAATGAAGGGCATAACCCCCTTATATATATTTTGAGTCTCAATATCTTTAGGAGCAACTCCCCTTAGGAAAAAAAGGGAAAAACCAAATGGTGGAGTCATAAA
This sequence comes from uncultured Alphaproteobacteria bacterium, assembly GCA_902516235.1. Lineage (GTDB taxonomy): Bacteria > Pseudomonadota > Alphaproteobacteria > HIMB59 > HIMB59 > HIMB59. The sequence continues at coordinate 26,364 of CABXXO010000008.1, read as the reverse complement.
ACTAGTTTGTAAATTTAAAGATATCAAAATCCCAAGCCACAAAGGGTCAGCACCATTTGCTATTAATACAGGACCAACTAACGGTACGATTACAAAAATTATTTCAATATAATCTAAAAAAAACCCTAATACAAAAATTGCAGCCATTACGATGAACAATGCACCGTATTGACCACCAGGTAGAGTGCCCAAAAAATGTTCAATCATCTCATCACCATTAAATCCCCTAAAGACCAAAGAGAACATCGAGGCACCAATTAGTATTACAAATACAAAAGAACTTAATTTGACCGTACTTAGGGATACATCTCTAACATTTTTGTAATTTAATTGACCTTTTAGAGCAGCTATTATTGCAGCACCCACAGCACCCACTGAAGCTGACTCTGTAGGGGTTGCAATACCCATTAAAATGGAGCCCAACACTAAAAGTATAAGTATTAATGGAGGGAGAATAGAAGTAACAGCATTGGTATAAATTTCACTCCTACTCCTCTCAGTTTTGACTGGTGGACAACTATTAGGATTTACTCTCGCATAAAAATATATTAACAAAATGAACATTCCTACTAACATTAATCCAGGCATTAAAGCACCAGCAAATAAATCAATTGCTGTTACAGGTTCTGGGACCAAACTACCAGTTATCATTGCTGCTTCTTCATTTGCTCCCTGAAGAATGGACGCAAGTAAGATTAATACTATTGAAGGAGGTATTATCTGACCTAAAGTTCCTGCAGCACAAATTGTACCTGTAGCAATTTTTTGGTCATACCCAGCTTTGATCATCGCAGGTAATGAAAGTGTTCCCATAGTGACCACAGTTGCCCCAACTATTCCAGTTGAGGCAGCAAGCATCATACCAACTAATACAACGCCAATACCCAAACCACCTTTAATAGACCCAAATAACTCACCAATTGATTGTAATAATTCTCCAGCTATTTTTGTCTTTTCTAGCATTATTCCCATAAAAATAAATAAGGGAACTGCCACCAAGGCTTCGTTTGTCATCGTACCAAAAATTCTTTGTGGGAAAAAACCAAGCATCCTAAAATTAAAAATTTCAAGTGCATCTCCAATAAAAGCAAAAATCAATGCTGAGCCAGCTAAAGTAAATGCAACTGGAAATCCAAAAAGAAGCAACACTAAGGTGCTAAGGAACATAATTATAGCTAAAACTTCAGGTGTCATTAAATTCAGAAATATCTTTTATTGATTTGATAATATTAGAAATGGATTGAATTAATAAAAAAATGCAGAAAAATAAAATAACACTTTTTAAAATATATAGAGCAGGTAATCCTCCTACTTCTCTTGATATTTCGTTTATTTGAAATGATCTTTTAACAAAAGTAAAACTATACTTCCAAATTATGTAAAGAAATGGGAAAACAAAAATTACATTTCCTAAGATGTCGACGAAGCTTTTATATTTCTTTGAGGCATCCCTATAAAATACATCTATTCGTACATGTTCGTTTGATAAGTAAGTAAAACCAGCCCCTAACATAAAAATAAATGCGTGCAACCACACATAGCTTTCTTGCATCCATATAAAGCTGATACCAAATCCGTATCTTAGAACTACTACTGTAAAAACAACCAAAACCATAAGGACTGCAAATAATCCACACAGATGGCCCACAGCTTTATTAATGGTATCCATGATCTTTGCTAGTTTGATCAAAAATGGCATAGCCGAGAATTATATATGGAGAAATAACATATTAAAGTAACTTAATTTTGAGGCCGAGGTGCCAACTTTATTTAAAAATAAAGCTTTTTCTCATGCGGGGTGAGGTTCGGCACCTACAAAACATAATGTTTTCATGATCGACCAATTTGAATAATACTCGATTTATTAAGTTTTGCAGGCTTGAAATCTATCAAATTAAGAATTTGATCAACATTTTGTCCACAATTTGATTAATTTATATAATGCATGAATTAATAAAATAATAGCTTTTTACTATAAGATTTTTTTGAATATATTCCCCTTCAATGGCTCCACTATCTCCTCATTTACAAATTTATAGGCCTTTTTTAACTATGATATTTTCTATTTCTAGCAGAATAGGCGTCATAGCATTTGCATTTTCAATTCCTTTTTTTGCAATTTGGCTAGGTAGTGCAAACACACTTCCTCAGCTCAATGTTATATTAATAATGTTCATCAACTTTTTGCCAGTAAAGTTGATATTTATTTTTTGGTTTTTTATTTTTAACCATCATTTATTGAATGGTTTTAAATATTTTCTATGGTCGTTTGCAATTGGAATGGAAATTAAAAATGTTTATTTAACTACATACATCATATTAGTAATAAATGTTATAATGACACTATCATTCACTTGGATGGTGTTTTAATGAAAGCCTCTCAAAAATGGAAAATTGAAAGAATTTTGTATCTTGCGTTAATTCCTATTAGTTATTGGTTCATATTATTCTTTATAAATTCTCATTCTGATTCAAATTCTCTATATATGTTATTATCAAATACGTCCAACAAGTTTTTATTGTTAATCTTTTTCGTTGTATCAATGTTCCATATTAGAATTCAATTGGGTAAAGTTTATGAGGATTATTTTAAGTTTAAGCAAATTAAATTTTATTCTCTTTTGACAGATTTTGCCATTAGTGTTTCATTTTTAATTTTTTTACCGGTATTATTTTTTTGACATGAATTACACTGATCATAAATTAGATGTTGTTGTTTTAGGTGCTGGCGGAGCGGGCTTAAGAGCAGCTCTTGGATGCTCTGAGCAAGGTCTAAAAACTGCATGTGTTTCAAAAGTTTACCCTACAAGAAGCCATACTGTGGCGGCTCAAGGGGGTATAGGTGCCGCGCTAGCTAACATGGGTGAAGATAGTTGGCAATGGCATATGTTTGACACCGTAAAAGGCTCTGATTGGCTCGGCGATCAAGACAGTATTGAATACCTATGTGCAAATGCAGTTGACTCTATTGTTGAGTTGGAACACTACGGCATGCCATTTTCTAGAACTGAGGATGGTAAGATATATCAAAGACCTTTTGGTGGGCATATGACAAAAAATGGTAAAGGCGAACCTGCAAGTCGAGCTTGTGCTGCAGCTGATAGAACAGGACACGCGTTGCTTCATACTTTATATCAGCAAAGTCTTAAAAATAATGTTGATTTCTTTAACGAATACTTTGCCATTGATTTACTAAAAGATGATAACGATGCAATTTGTGGTCTCTTAGCAATAAATATTGAAGATGGGTCATTGCACCGTTTTATTGCAAAAATGACAATTTTAGCTACGGGTGGTTACGGAAGAATATTTCAATCCTCTACAAGCGCTCATATTTGCACTGGTGATGGTGCAGGTATTGCGCTTAGGGCAGGACTTCCGTTGTCTGATATGGAGTTTATTCAGTTTCACCCTACTGGAATATACGGCGTCGGTGTTTTAATATCAGAGGCAGCTAGAGGTGAGGGGGGTATTTTAAAAAATAACGAAGGTACAAGATTTATGCTTGAGTATGCCCCAAACGCTAAAGATCTTGCAGCTAGAGATGTTATCTCGAGATTTATTAGTAAGGAGATTAGTGCTGGTAGAGGTTGTGGTCCTAATAAAGATTATATAAATCTTCATTTAGAACACCTTGATGCTGATATGCTTGCTAAAAGACTGCCTGGTATCTCTGAGTCTGTTAAAGCTTTTTGTGGAAGAGATATCTCTAAAGAACCAATTCCAGTTATCCCAACTGTTCATTATTGTATGGGAGGAATCCCAACTAATTTCAAGGCAGAGGTTTTGAAACCTAATGACTCTAATACAGAAGAAGTATGTGAGGGATTAATGGCAATAGGTGAAGCGGCATGCGCATCAGTTCATGGAGCTAATAGACTTGGAACAAATGCTTTAGCAGAGCTTGTTGTTTTTGGAAGAGGTGCAGCCATCCAAGCAGGACAGGTTATTGATAGTAAGGAGTCAATAAGGATGCCATCTCAGTCACAAACAAATTTAATAATAGAAAGACTTGAAACAATCAAAAATAATAAAGGCGATGTATCGGTCGGAGAGTTAAGAGAAAAGATGCAAAAGACTGTCCAGAAAAGATTTGGTGTTTACAGAGAGAGTGAAACTTTAAAACTGGGCAACGACGAATTGTATTCAATGTCCCAAGATCTTAAACATATTAAAGTCAAAGATCAGTCAGATGTTTTTAATACAGACCTAATTGAAGCTTTAGAACTTCATAACTTAATGCAAGTCGCTGGTAGTGTCGGTGTTTCAGCTGAACAAAGAACTGAAAGTAGAGGCGCTCATGCTAGAGAAGATTTCCCAGAAAGAGATGACGAAAACTGGCTTAAACACACACTTTTTTGGGGAGATGCTACAGATTATAAGGTCACTCACAGGCCCGTAAGAATGACGACACTAAGCAATCAAATCTCTGTTATACCTCCACAAGTAAGGGTTTACTAAATGGTTCAACTCACTCTTCCTAAAAACTCAATTCCAGTTAAAGGAAAATCATATTCCAATGTAGATCTCATTGATGAGCAGGCTCAACAAAACCATGATATCAGGATCGTTAATGTTTACCGATGGTCAGGTGAAGAAGACACGCCCCCTCAAATAGATCGATTTGAAATTGATGTAGCTAAAGCAGGGACAATGGTTTTGGATATATTAAATAAAATTAAAGCCGAGGTTGATCCAAGCCTAACTTTTAGAAAATCATGTAGAGAAGGTGTTTGTGGATCATGTGCAATGAATATAGACGGTGTCAATACACTTGCATGCCAGAAACATATAGAGGAATGCTCTGATGAAATTAATATATACCCTCTCCCTCATATGAGAGTTTTAAAAGATTTAGTGGTAGATTTAAAAAAAGCTTTCGAACAATTTAAATCTATAAAGCCATGGTTAAATAAAAAATCTCCAAACAATGAAAGAGAAAATATACAATCAGTCGAAGATAGAGATAAGCTAGATGGCAAATGGGAATGTGTAATGTGCTTTTCTTGTAGTACATCTTGTCCAAGTTATTGGTGGAATGAAGATGAATATTTAGGACCCGCAGTGTTACTTCAAGCAAACCGCTGGATAAAAGATAGTAGAGATGAAGAGAAAAAAGAAAGGTTGAACGAGTTGGATGATAGCCTTAAACTATATAGATGTCACTCAATCATGAATTGTACCAACTCCTGTCCGAAAGGACTAAACCCAGCTAAAGCTATAGCTGAAATAAAGTATGAAATATCCAAAATGGATAATAAGTGAATAAAATTTCACTAATTGGTGCTGGAAATATCGGCGGCACCCTCGCACATTTAGCTGCTTTAAAAAAACTTGGAGACGTAACACTAATTGATGTTGTAAGCGGTATGCCCCAAGGAAAAGCTTTAGATCTCAGCCAATCTTCTGCTGTTGAAGGTTTTACAGGGTCAATAGAGGGCACAAATGACTTTTCCAAAATGAAGGGATCTGACGTCATTATCATAACTGCTGGTTTACCTCGTCAACCTGGAATGAGCAGGGATGATCTTTTAGAGACCAATGGGAAAATAATTAAAAAAATAGCTCTAGATATAAAAAAATATGCCCCAAAAGCATTTGTTATTTGTATCACAAACCCCTTAGACGCAATGGTATACGTGCTTCAAAAATATTCAAAACTTCCTAAAAATATGTGTGTTGGAATGGCAGGAGTACTAGACTCTTCTCGAATGAAATATTTCTTATCAGATGCTTTGAACGTTTCTGTGAATGATGTTGAAACATTTGTATTAGGAGGACATGGAGATGACATGGTTCCTCTCATCAACTATACAACAATTGGAGGAGTGCCTTTAATGGACTTCCTAAAGCTTAAAAAATTTCCTTACTCAAAAATTGAGAAAATAGTCAATCGAACAAGAATGGGTGGAGGAGAGATAGTGAAATTACTTAAAAGAGGATCTGCTTTTTATGCACCTGCTAGTTCAGCCATTCTGATGGCAGAGGCATTTTTATTCGATCAAAAAAAGCTATTGCCTTGCGCAGCTTTTATTAATGGTCAGTATGGTCTTAGCAATATGTATATGGGTGTTCCTACAGTTATTGGGAAAAAAGGAATTGAAAAAATTATTGAGGTAAAACTTACCTCTAAAGAAAAGTTGATGTTAAAAAAATCTGTTAAATCTGTTCAAGGATTGGTATTAGCAGTCGATAAGCTTTTATAATTAAAAATAAAATGACATTTTTATGAGATAAGCGTATACATTATCTTATTAATGAGATCTTATAATTCATTTCTCACAACTAATAATGCTTCCCAAGTTATTTCTATTTATAAGGAGTATATAAAAGACCCAAGTCTAGTTGATAAAAGTTGGCATGATTTTTTTAATACCCTTGCGCCTGAAGAGATTTCCATCTTAGCTGATTATCAAAAAATTGATTGGTCACAAACTTCAAGAGGTAAAGACTTTAATCAGACTTCGCTTGATCAAGCAATTACTGACTCTTTGAGACTAGTAATGATGATTAGAGCCTACAGAGAAATCGGCCACCTAATTGCTGACTTAGACCCTTTAGGTTTAATGATAAAAAATAGCCCATCAGGTTTAGACCCTGAGTATTACGGTTTTCAAGAAAAAGATTACGACCGTAAGATTTTCCTATTTGGTTATTTAGGTTTCGAAAAGGCAACTGTTAAAGAAGTTTTTGAAAAGTTACAATCTATATACTCTGGAACACTTGCAATTGAATACAAGCACATACAATCGGCCGAAGAATATAAATGGCTTAAAGATAGAATTGAAGAGAAAAAGGATATGCAACTTACTCCAAGAGGTAAAAGGACGATATTAGAAAGATTAGTTTCAGCAGAGTACTTTGAAAAATTTTTAGATACCAAATACAGAGGAACAAAAAGATTTGGTCTTGAAGGTGCTGAGTCTACCATACCTGCCTTAGAACAAATTTTAAAAAGATCATCGGAGTACGGCGTCGAAGATTTTTCATTTGCCTGCGCTCATCGTGGCAGACTGAACATTTTAGCAAATATAGTTAAAAAACCTCATGTACAAATATTTGGTGAATTTATCCACGGTGGGGAAAATGCTTTAAGTGATCAGGGGTCTGGAGATGTAAAATATCATTTAGGCGCAAGTTCAGACAGAAGTTTTGGGGGTAATTTAATTCATGTTAGTATGGCAGCAAATCCCTCACATTTGGAAGCAGTAAACCCAGTAGTTGCTGGTAAAATTAGAGCAAAGCAAAGACTTATTAGAGATAATAATAATTCAAGAGTTTCTGGTCTCTTAATCCACGGAGATGCTGCAATTGCTGGTCAAGGAGTTGTAGCTGAAACTTTTACAATGTCACAGCTAAATGGTTATAGAATTGGTGGATTAATACATTTCATAATTAACAACCAAATTGGTTTTACCACAAGCCCTCAATATAGTCGTTCGGCACCCTACTCCTCAGAAATTGGAAAAATTGTTCAGTCACCAATCTTTCATGTAAATGGTGATGACCCTGAGGCTGTAGTATTGGCCTCAAGAGCTGCAACAGAATTTAGAAATACTTTTAAAAAGGACACAATGGTTGACATGTTTTGTTATAGGAAACACGGTCACAATGAAGGAGACGAACCTTCATTTACCCAACCTTTGATGTATGAAACCATTAAAAAGAAAAAATCAGTTGCAAGTATTTATGCAAATAAACTTTTAGAGCAGGAGGTTGTAAATCAAAAACAAATTGACTATTTAAAAGATCAGATTTGGTCTGATCTTGAAAAAAAATTTGAGAAGGCAAAAAATTATAAATTGAAAACAAAATTATGGATGGGTGGTCAATGGAGTGGTTTAAGTCTTGCCCCTAAAGATCCCTTAAGAAGGGGAAAAACCTCTGAGTCTGAAAAGTCTTTAAAAGATACTGGTATAAAAATAACTAATATTCCAGATAATTTTAATTTGCACCCAAAATTACAAAAATTTAACAATGCTCGTATCAAAGCTATAAAAACTGGAAAAGGGATTGATTGGTCTTTCGCAGAAGCTTTAGCGATAGGAAGTTTACTAAAAGAGGGATATCAAGTTAGACTTGCAGGTCAAGACTCTGGAAGAGGTACTTTTAGCCAAAGACACTCTGTTTTTTATGATCAAAAAACTGAAGAAAGGTATATTCCTTTAAATAATATTTCAAAAAAACAAAAAGAATTTGAAATAGTAGATAGTTTTTTGTCTGAGTTAGGAGTGCTTGGTTTTGAATACGGATACTCTCTTGCTGACCCCAATACACTTGTTATGTGGGAGGCTCAGTTTGGTGACTTTGCCAATGGCGCACAAATTATTATCGATCAATTTATAACATCAAGTGAGAGAAAATGGATGCAGATGAGTGGTTTAGTTTTGCTTTTACCACATGGTCACGAAGGTATGGGCCCAGAGCATTCAAGTGCCAGAGTAGAAAGATTTCTCCAAATGGCTGCTGAAGACAACATTCAAATTGTAAATTGTACTACTCCAGCTAGCTATTTCCATGCTCTAAGAAGACAGATACATAGAAATTTTAGAAAACCATTAATAGTATTTACACCAAAGTCTACATTACGCCATCCAAATAATATTTCTCATATTGAGGAATTCACAGGTAAAACATCTTTTCATAGAGTAATTGACGATGATATTAAAAATCCAAAAAGAGTTGTTTTCTGCTCTGGTAAAATATTTTATGAGTTAGACGATTATAGATCTGAGCATAAAATTAAAGATGTTAAAATTATAAGAATTGAACAGATATACCCTTTCCCTTTTGACAGATTGTCAGAAATACTTATGAAATATAAAGACTGTGAAATGATTTGGGCCCAAGAGGAACCAAAAAATATGGGCACTTGGGGATTTGTAAAAAGTAGAATAAGACATGTATTTGTTCAAAATAATTATGAGAAAAAAATACATTATGTTGGGAGGCGTCCCGCAGCAGCTCCGGCAACTGGTATTTCAAAAAGACATATTACTAACCAAATGCTCATTAAAGAATTAGCGCTTAAATCATCATTAAAACGTGTTATAAAGGAAAGAAGTGGTGTGAGCTTTATGAAATTTAAAAACCTTCCAAAAGAATAATGAAAAATATAACTGTACCTGAGCTTGGTGAGTCTATAATTGAGGGGACAATTACATCATGGTTAGTTAAAGAGGGTGAAAACTTTAAATCTGGAGATAATTTAGCTGAAATAGAGACTGAAAAAATTACAATTGAAATTCCCGCTCAATCCTCAGGAAAGTTAACTAAGATCATTGCTCCTGTAGGTGCTACGGTAAATGTTGGTCAGTCTATTGCTGAGATTACTGATGAGGTATTAATTGATGAAAGCTCTGAAAGTAAAATTAATCAGATTAAAGAGAAGAAAGAAACTGCAAAGGAAGTAAAACTACCTAATAAGCCTGATATTATTGAGAAAACTGAGAACTCTCCAAGCTCTGAAAATAATCTTCAAAATTTCGATGTTGAAACAGAAAATCAAAATGAAAAAACCATTCCAATGTCCAAGCTTAGACAAACCATTGCTAGAAGATTAAAAGATGCTCAAAATACTGCCGCAATTCTTACAACATTTAATGAAGTTGACATGTCGGCTATTATGTCTTTAAGAAAAAAAGAGCAAACATCTTTCAAAAAAAAATATGGTGTCAAACTAGGTATTATGTCTTTTTTTGTTAATGCCTGCACGGATGTCCTAAAAGAAATACCAGAGGTAAATTCAGAAATTTATGAAAATAAAATAATTTACAAAAATTATTTTGATATTGGAATAGCTATTGGATCAGAAAAGGGTTTGGTTGTTCCAATAATTAGAGATGCTGGAAATCTATCAAATGGTGATATTGAAAAAGAAATCATCGATTTAGCTCAAAAGGCAAATTCAAATAAACTTACAATGAAAGACTTATCAGGTGGAACTTTTTCAATTACAAATGGAGGAATCTATGGCTCAATGATGAGCACACCTATTATTAATCCTCCTCAAAGTGCTATATTAGGTATGCATTCTATTATAGATAGACCTATTGCAGTTAAAAAGAAAATTGTCATAAAGCCAATGATGTACATAGCCTTAAGTTATGATCACAGGCTTATTGACGGAAAGCAAGCAGTTACTTTTTTAGTAAGACTTAAAGAGCTTTTAGAGAATCCAGTTATAATTTAATTTTTTAAAATATTTTTCAAAACAAAATTCAATATACCATCAGCCTTGTAGTATTGTAGCTCATTGATTGTATCAATTCTTAATGTACATTCTAAAATTTTAGTACCCTCATCGCTTTTAATAAATATTTCCAAATCTTGCAAAGGTTTGGTTTCATTAGAGAGTTTTATATCTACAAGGTCAGAAGACTTTATATTTAAATCATTAAGTTTGTGGCTATTAAGTTGTATTGGAAGGACGCCCATTCCAACTAGATTTGATCGATGTATTCTTTCAAAGCTCTCTGCAATAACAGCTTTAATGCCTAACAATTTTGTTCCTTTTGCTGCCCAATCGCGAGATGAACCAGTTCCATATTCTTGACCTGCAAAAACGACAACATTTTCAGACCTTTTAGCGTATTCCATGGCAACCTCATATATACTCATTTTCTTTTTATCGGGTTCTAGAATTGAGTATCCTCCTTCAACATCAGACAGTAATTGATTTCTAATTCTGATATTAGCAAAAGTGCCTCTTACCATTACTTCGTGATTACCCCTTCTTGCCCCATATGAATTAAAATCATTTTGTCTTATTTGTCGTTCCATAAAATAGTTTCCTGCAGGGCTCTCTAGTTTGATAGCTCCAGCAGGTGAGATATGGTCTGTGGTAACACTGTTTCCTAAAAGTAATAAGGGTCTTGCATTTTCAATATGTATAATTTCTTTATTATCAGACTTACCAGTAAAAAAAGGAGGTTGTTGCACGTAGGTTGATGTCGGTTTCCATTTATATAAGTCTCCAGAAGATGTATTAATTTTTTGCCATTCTTTAGGTCCCTTTAAAGCATTAGAGTATTGCTTTTTAAACATTTCAGGTGATACATTTTTTTCTACTGCTTCACGAACTTCATTATTGCTTGGCCATATATCTTTTAAGAAAACCTCATTACCTTTTGTGTCGATACCAAGTGAATCTTTAGTTAAATTTGAATGCACAGATCCAGCTAATGCATAAGCTACAACTAATGGAGGAGAAGCAAGATAGTTTGCTTTGACATGTGGGTTAACTCTTCCCTCAAAATTTCTATTCCCTGAAAGCACTGAGGCAACTGTCAAATTATTTTCTGTAATGCACTCTGCAATATCTTTATCAAGAGGTCCCGAATTTCCGATACATGTAGTGCACCCATAACCAACTAGATGAAAGCCCAATTGATCTAAATATTTATTCAAGCCTGATTTATTTAGGTAATCAGTAACAACTTTTGAACCAGGTGCCAAAGAAGTCTTGACCCAGGGCTTTACTTGTAACCCTAATTCACATGCCTTTTTTGCGACTAATCCGGCTGCAACTAAAACATCAGGGTTTGAGGTATTAGTGCATGAGGTAATAGCAGCAATAACAACATTTCCATCTTGCATTTTGTAATTATGGTTTTTAACTTTCCTTTCAATAGGTTCGTTCTTCGAAAATTCTTTAAAATTTAAATCCACACTCTCTAGATTAATTCTATCTTGTGGCCTTTTAGGCCCAGCCAAAGACGCTTGAACATTTTCGAGATTTAAATGAACGGTTTCATTATAATCACAATTATTATCAGCCCATAAACCTTGAATTTTATTATATTTTTCAATAATTTCTATCAGTGCTGAGCTTCTAGAAGTTAATTTTAAATATTTAATGGTCTCTTCATCAACTGAAAAAAATCCACAGGTTGCTCCATATTCAGGGGCCATGTTGGCAATAGTTGCTCTATCAGCAAGTGATAAGTTTTTTAGACCATCACCATAAAACTCGACAAATTTTCCAACCACTCCTTTTTCTCGAAGCATTTGAACAATTGTAAGAACTAGATCTGTCGCTGTAACTCCTTCATTCAATTTTCCAGATATCTCAAAACCAACAACCTCAGGTAAAAGCATAGATACAGATTGACCTAGCATTGCAGCTTCAGCTTCAATTCCACCCACTCCCCAACCTAGCACTCCGAGTGCATTTACCATAGTAGTATGACTATCAGTTCCAACTAATGTATCAGGATATAAAAAATTTTTTTCATTTTGTTCTTTACTCCATACAACCTCTGCCAAATACTCTAAATTAACTTGATGACAAATCCCTGTACCAGGGGGTATCACCCTAAAATTTTTGAAAGCTTGTTGCCCCCATTTTAAAAATTCATACCTCTCTATATTTCTTCCAAATTCCATATCAACATTTTTTTGAAAGGCTTTTGGACTTGCAAAATAATCAACCATTACTGAATGATCTATTACCAAATCAACTTGTGACATGGGATTTACTTTGGAAGGATTTTTTCCTTTTTCTGAGACGGCATCACGCATTGCTGCTAAGTCTGCAACCGCAGGTACACCAGTAAAATCTTGCATTAAAACTCTAGATGGAAGAAAAAAAACTTCATGTTTTTTTTCTGGGTTTTCCAAAACATTTCTAATTAGATTTAAGTTGACATCTTCACCGTCTTCTAATCTTAGTAAATTTTCAATAAGTATTTTTTTTGATTTAGGGAGAGTTCTTAGTTTTGGAAATTCATCTTCTAATAAGGATAAATTATAAAAGTTATATTCCTTTCCATTTAGAGAAAACCTGTCTAAAGTCTGAAAACTATTAACTGACATAATAACTAATTAATATCATTAATTAGTATATTTTTTTATGCATAATACTGATTAATTATCTTTTAAATTTATCTTTTAGTAAGTCATATAATTTTTGTGAGTCATAACTAAGATCTCTTCCCGATCTTTTAATCAAGCCAATTGTTCTGGTTACAGATGGATCTATCAGAGGTCTAAACGATAAAGAGGTGTAGTCTTTAGAAATGGCCAGTTTAGGGGCTAATGTTATTCCTAGTCCTTGTTCAACCATATTTAAGGCAGTAGGAATATGTCTTACTTCATAAGCCCAATCCATATCTTCTTTTTGAAGTGCGAGAGCATTTTCAATATAAATCCTACTTCCTGAACCTTTCCAAATTGTTATAAAACTTCGATCTTTGATTTCTGATAGTTTCACTTTTCTTTTTCTTTCTAACTTATCTCCTTTTGGAAATGCAACTACGTAATCTTCCACAAATAGTTTTTCAAAATTGATACCTGGCTCTTGAATACCTGTAAAATTGATACCAAAATCACACTCTCCTCCTAAAACACTATCAACAACATTATTTGATGACCTCTCTATAATTTGAACTTTACATCTAGGTTCAATTTCTTTAAAAGATTTTAATGCAGAAAATAATATATTTCTGAGAGCTGAATGGACTACCCCAATTTTAATTATTGATGGAAAGCTATATTTCTCATTAAGTGTTTTGGTTGCTGTTTTAATTGCTTCTATAATACCTCTAGCTCGGTCATAAAAATTTCTTCCAGAGTAAGATAATTGAACTTTCCTTGTGGTTCTATCAAAAAGGGTAGTTCCTAATTCGTGTTCTAACTTCTGAATTCTTCTTGAGAGCGCAGGTTGAGATAAATTTAAATTATTTGCCGCCTTAGCAAATGAATTTGTTTCAGTTAGTTCAATAAATGCTTCTATATCACCAATTTCAATATTTATGCGCATGTAACATAAATATCAAAATATAATTTTATTTGCTATTCTTTTTTGTAGTAGTTTTCTTTACAGCCTTTACCCATCCTTGATAAAGATATTTAACTTCTTTTTTATGAAGTCTTGGTTTAAATATTTTTTCACTTTGCCATTTTTTTGATATTTCTTCAGTATTCTTGATAATTTTTGAAGAAAGCCCTACAAGATAAGCTGCTCCCAATGCAGTCGTCTCAGTTATTTTTGGTCTATCACAATTTAGGATTAAAATATTCGATAAAAATTGAAGGAATTTTTCATTTGTCACCATTCCGCCATCAACTTTAATTTGTTTAATAGGTAAGCCACTATCTTTCTCCATTGCAATTATCAAATCTTTAGTTTGATATGCAACACTATCTATAGCAGCTTTAACATATTCAGCTATTCCTGTATTTCTTGTCATGCCAAAAATAGCTCCTCTTGCTTCACCATCCCAATATGGAGCTCCTAAACCTACAAAAGCAGGAACAAAATAGATTTGTTGACTCTGATCGCTCTGGGAATATAAAACCTCTGTCTCTTGTGCCGTTTTTATAACTTTAAGAGAGTCTCTTAGCCATTGAATTGCAGCACCAGCAACGAAAATTGACCCCTCCAAGGCATAGGAAGTCTTATTGTTAATTCTATATGCAATTGTTGTAAGTAAATTGTTTTTAGAAATTTTTGGTTTCTGTCCGATATTCATGATCATAAAGCACCCAGTGCCATATGTAGACTTAATAGATCCTGGTTTAAAACATGCTTGACCAATTGTTGCGGCTTGTTGATCGCCAGCAATGCCTCCTATGTTAATTTTATCTCCAAAAAAAGTTGTATAACCAAAATCGTCTGCACTATCTTTAACCGTAGGAAGAATTTTACGAGGAATATTGAAAATTTTAAGCAACTCTTTTGACCAGCAGTTTTTTTTGATGTCGTAAAGCATAGTTCTCGAAGCATTTGTAGCCTCAGTAAAATAAGACCTTCCATCTGTTAACTTCCAAAGCAGCCAAGTATCTATAGTTCCAAATAAAAGCCTATCTTCTTTCAAGAGTTTTTTTGATAACTCTATGTTATCGAGTATCCATTTAATTTTAGTAGCTGAGAAATACGAATCAATTACAAGACCAGTTATTTTTTGTATCTTTTTTGCAAATCCTTTTTTGGTTAAGTCTTTGCAATAATTTACTGTTCTTCTGTCTTGCCAAACAATAGCTCTATAAATAGGTTTACCTGTTTGCTTATCCCATACGACAACAGTCTCCCTTTGATTAGTTATTCCTATGCCCAATATCTGGCCTGAATTAGTTTTAGCTTTCTTAATCGCATTTTGTGAGGTTTGTATAACAGAATTAAATATCTCCTCTGGATCGTGTTCTACACAACCATCTTTTGGAAAGTACTGCTTAAATTCTAATTGATCACTAGAGATAATTTCAAAGTTTTTATTAAAAATTATTGAACGTGTAGAAGTTGTTCCTTGATCAATTGATAGAATAAATTTTTGCATCTTAGTATAATATCACAAGTACTAAAGGTGTCTTTTTAAAATAATTTCTAATTTATCCCTTGCTTCGTTGGGTAAATTAATTCCAAGCTTTGTTCTCCTAAAAAGGATATCTTCCGAAGTTCGAGCCATTTCTTCTTTAATAAGATATTTTACTTCAAATTCATAAAAGTCCCCAAAAATCAACTCTCCACCAGTTTCAAATTCATTATAATACTTGTTAAGTTTTGATATTTTATTTCCATAAGTTTCAACAAGACGTCCAATTATTTTCTCTGAAATATTTATATTATTTATTTCATTATTATGAGCACCCGGTAGTAACTCATTGCAAGTCCATGATTTGCTTGAGAAGCTAAGGTACTTTGATAATTTTTTCATAACTTGTTCAGAGAGTTTTCGATATGTTGTAAGCTTTCCACCAAAAACAGTAATAATCGGAGCTCCATTGATATCATCAATTTCAAAAGTGTAGTCTCTTGAAATTTTTGAAGTCTCTTGATTATTATCCTCAATCAATGGTCTTACTCCTGCATATGTCCATATAATATCATTGTTATTAATTTTCTTTTTTATGAACGAATTGACTGAATTAATTAGATAGGTTCTTTCTTGATCAGTAATTTTTGGATTCTCAAAACTTTTAACTTCATGATCAGTTGTGCCAATTAAAGTATAATTTTTTTTATAGGGTATCATAAAAATTATACGTTTATCACTTAATTGAAGTATATATGCTTGGTCACCGTCATATATTTTTTTTACTACTAAGTGGCTTCCTTGGACAAGTCTCAATTTTTTTTTTGATTTAATCCCAAAAATATTATTTAAAACTGAAACTGTGTAAGGACCCGTTGCGTTAATAATCACCTTTGATTTTAAAATTTCCCCATTCTCCAAATAAACTGACCAGTATTCATTATCTCTTATAACTTTAGTAATATTTGCATTTACATATATCTTTGCACCTCTATTGATTGCATCTTCAGCATTAAGCAGAGCTAGTCTCGAATCATCAACAAATAGGTCAGAGTACATATATCCACTTTTAAAATTTTCCTTTAATGGGTTTTCACCAAATTGTTGATTTAGATAAATAAATTTTGATCTCTCAAAGGAGGATTTGCCACCCAACCTATCATACAAAAATAATCCTATTTTTATCATCCAACTTGACCTTAAACTTGGAACATGAGGTAAAACAAATTTTATTGGTTTCGTAATGTGGGGAGCTATTTTTTTTATAATATCTCTTTCTTTCAGAGATTCCCTGACTAATTTAAAATCATAGTTTTCTAAATATCTTATACCCCCATGGATTAATTTAGTAGACCACGAGGAAGTTTGTGAAGCAATATCACCCTTTTCAATGAGGCAAGTATTTAAACCTCTCCCTACAGCATCTCTAGCTATGCCTACACCGTTTATACCACCACCTATAATTAACACGTCATACATTACCTATGAACATCATATATAAAATCAAAAATGTAAAGGGAGGGTAAGTCTATTTTCTTAGTTTTTAGTTAATATTCTTTAGTTTAATATTGACTTAGACAAATATATTGTTCTTTCTAATTCAAAACATCCAAGTAAGATGAACATTCTAAATAAAATTAATTTTAATAGATGCCTGAAAAAATTTTAGTAGTTGGTGCTGGCGCTTGGGGGACAGCAATTGCAAATGTTCTCTCAAAAAATAATAATAAGGTTTATCTTTGGACAAGAGATAAGAGTTTGTCTATCAAAATAAATTCAAATAAAATCAATCAAAAATACTATAAAAATTTCAAATTATCCACAAAGCTTAAGTCTATATCAGGCAGCTTTATTACTAAAGATTATCATTATATTTTTTACATTTTACCAGCAAGTGCATTTGATAAATTTTGCGAAGACTATTTTAAAAATCAAAAAATTAATAATTTAGTAATATGCTCAAAGGGAGTTAGTAAAAATGGAGAATTCATTTCAAATCTGATAACAAAAAAACTAAATATTAATAATTATCATTTTTTATCTGGACCAAGCTTTGCAGATGAGGTGTTATATGGAAAACCCACTGCACTCAGTCTATCAAGTCAAAAAGTCAATAAAAACATCGGCAATATTTTTAAAGATACAAATATTAGAATTTATTATTCAGAGGGTTTAAAGACTCTTGAGTTTCTTGGTATTATTAAGAATATATATGCTATTGGGGCAGGTATCCTTGATGCAGAGTCATTAGGGCAAAACGCTAGATCAGCATACATAACAAGATGTGTAGCTGAAATAAAGAGCATGATAAAATATCTAAATTTAAATGAGAATATGATTTATAGCCTTGGAGGAATAGGAGATTTAATTCTTACATGTAGCTCAAATAAATCGAGAAACTATAATTTTGGTTTTAGTTTTGCAAAAAAAAGTAAAAATAAAGTAATACCTGGTTTTAAGACCATAGAAGGACTTAACAGCTGCCTAACTATAAAAAAAAATAAAAAAATAATAATTGGTAAGCTTCCAATAATAAACTCTATCATAAAAATTATAAAAGGAAGTCCGCCGAAAAAAGAAATAAAAAACTTACTCAACAGAAGCTTTAAAAATGAATAATTAACGGTAAATACGTTTTAATTCTAATCCTATTTTTTTAAATTTTTTCTTAAAACTGTAAAATTCTTTATTATGTTTTGCTGAATTTTGTTTCATTACTAACTTTTGATAATAATGAACCATTTCGTGACCCAGAATTTCTACAAATTCTTGAAAATTTTTAAATTTATTATGAAGAGTTATTTTATAGCAGTGCTTTGTAGCATATGGATTAAACTCAAATAACCCTAATGCTCCGTGTATTCTCCTAATACTGATATAAGGTTTTTTTAAACGATTATTAAAGATCTCTCTATTTAAAATATTATATACAATCGGGATCTTATTAGTTTTGGGCTCAAATACTCTTTCGCAGCCATAATGCTGAATAAGCGTTGCTAAACTCTTTGTTCTTGGCATAAATAAAGAAATACAATTATTACTTATTATAAAAAAATCAAGTTAATTTAACTAGGTGTATTTAATAAATATTCTATGTGCAAGATTACTTCATCAATCTTATCATCAGATATATCTTTGTAACTCTGTCCAAATTTTTCTTTAATACTTAGAGCTATATGCGCATATGCATTTCTTCCATTTGGATGATATCGAGAAGGTTTTAAAAGTGGTTGAAGTTTATCAGCAGTTGATAAAATTTTTTCCCAGAGTCTCTTTCTATTTAACTCATTCAAAGAGTTAAACCACCAGGAAAAAAAAAATCCAATAAAAGCCTGATTATAGCAAAACCAATTCCACAAAATATTATTATTGTGATTAACTGTTTATTTATCATGATATATAAAATTATTTAATATGAAAAATTTTATCATTATTTTTTTATTAATTCTTCCTAATTTGACATTCGCTGATATTTTAGAAGAATTTCCACTTGCTTGTATTTGTGATAAAAGCATAAATGCACTTAGGTACTTTGATTGTAAACAAAAAGTTTCTGGTACACAATTAGACATTATCGAGAATCAAAATAGCAACAATATTTTTATTTTTAGTAGCTTTGATGAAAAAAAATATCAACTAGTAAATAATGATCTTTCAAATTCAATATTTAATTATGATACAGACGATTATATTTCCTCAATTTCTATTCAAAATAATCTAGATCTAGTTTTTTCAATATCTTATAAAGAGTACAATAAAAAATGGGCATACGATTTAAAGTGTGTTTCATTAAAAAAAGATTAAGGTTTCAGCTAATTTAATATGTTAGATAAAAAATTTATACTTCCTTCAGCTATATCGTTTACTGGTTTTTTATTTTTAGTATCAATGGATTCAGTAATTAAAATTTTAGGTGAAAATTATTCTGTCTTACAATTATTATTCTTAAATGCACTATTTTCTCTTATACCTTTACTCTTCTTCATATATAAAAATCATGGCTTTCACTTTTATAAAAATCAAAATTATACTTTTCAATTTATAAGAGGGATAGTTCATACAGTTGGATTCCTTTTTGTTTTAAAAGGTGTTTTACTATTACCTCTTTCGGTAGTTTATCCAGTATTATTCACTTCCCCTTTAATGCTGTTAGTTATGTCTCATTTTTTTTTAAGTGATAATATAAATGCAATAAGAGTTTTGGCCATTTTAACTGGTTTTTTTGGAGTTGTGATTTCAGCAGAGCCATTTGGCACTAACGTAGTTTCAACTATTGGAGTGTTATATGTTTTCTTGGGTGCTTTTTGTATTGCAATTACTCATTTAATAACGAGAAAATACAATTATTTAACATCTTCTTACTCTGCTGCGTTTTTTAGTATGGTTGTAAGCGTTATAATATTTCTTTTCTCAATAAAATTTCAATTTGAATCAATGACATTTACTCATTTACTTCTCTCTATGCTTGGTGGCGTATTCGCTGGACTTGGTATTAGTGCAGTAATTTATGGATCTCAAACACTTCCTTCCTCAGTATTTGGTTTAACAAGTTATGTGCAAATAATTTTTGGTGTGCTTTTAGGTTGGATAGTATTTAGGCAGTTACCTACTACATATAATTATATTGGGATACTAATAGTTATATCTGCAGGATTAATGCTTTTTTATTTCGATAAAAGTAAAAAAAATAGTTATTAAATTGATATCTCTTATAGCTTTATTTTTTATTTCGTATTTAATTTTTATTTTCCCTTTTGATATTTTATCATTTTGGTTAGGCAGGCCAACAACATTACTTGAGTCGATTTTAGGTACAATTACTGTTTTTACACTTTGTCTATATTATTTTAGATCCAAAAGTACAAATAAAATAATAAAGTTTTTCGTATATGAGGGATTTGGAATTGGAACAGTATCTTTTTTTATTATTTTACCTCTAATAGTAATAAGCTATTTTCAAATCTTAACTAGCTACGAACTGGTAATTATTTTTTTCTCTATACAAATACCAGCTATTATTTATGGATATATGAACTCTAAAAAACTTAAGATTAAAAAATTATTTATGGATACAAATCTTATTAAAAAAAGTATTAGATTTGTATTTATCAGTGATGTTCATATAGGTTCAAATCATCCATCTTCATTAAAAAAATTAGTATTTACAATTAACTCACTTGACTTCAATTTCCTAGTGATAGGGGGTGATTTAATTGATAGCAGTGCATTTAAAATTCACGATCTTAATGAATTTAAAAAAATAAATAAGCCCATATTCTTTGTTACAGGAAACCATGAATACTATGTAAAAAATTATAAAAAACACCTTCAAGATTTACATACTGTTGGAATACAAACTTTAGATAATCGGTCATTACAATTAGAGGGAATAAATTTAATTGGAATTTCTGATAACATTTCAAATAATTCAAAGATTGACTATGTCCTGAAATATTCTCAAAAGGACTTATTTAATCTTCTGATTGTTCATAAACCATCTATTTGGAAAAAAATATCTAATAATGCTAATTTAATGCTTTCTGGGCACACACATAATGGACAAATTTTTCCTTTTAATTTTATTGTAAAGCTTCAGTTTCGCGAAAATTATGGACTTTATAAAAGTATGAATAATCATTTATATGTTAGCTCTGGATCAGCCACATGGGGACCAAAAATAAGAATTGGTTCTAATAATGAAATAATTCATATAGAACTTAAAAAAAACTAACTATTTCCTTATTGGATAAAAATTAACATTATGTATATTTTTTTTTATGAGAGTTTTTCTAATTTATTTTTTACTCATCGGAACATTATTTGGTGATAATCATATTTTAGAGCAAGAGAATTTTGAGGCCTGGCAATATACATGCTTAGAGGAACAAGCACAAAAGGTTTGTGAATTAAGAGAATTAGTATTTGATCCCAATACGGAAGAGGTAGTTAGCTATCTTTCAATAACTATAAACCCTGATAACTTGACACAGATGCAAATAGCTTTTCCTCATGCTGTTAATTTAAAAAGTCCAGTTTTATTACAAATCGATGAAAAAGATCCCTTAGAATTAAATTATGCATACTGTAATCAAGTTGCTTGTTTTGTTGCAGAAATAATTGGAGAAAATTTTGTTAATTTTTTTAAAGCTGGAAACCAAATAAGTATAAAAATATTACTACTTGATAATAGAGAGGCTACTATTACATACTCGTTATCTGGTTTTACAGCTGGCTATAATAAATTGTCTTCTGCTCTCATTAATTAGTTTTATTAAAGTTAATCTTATTTTTTATTAACATAAGACAAATTAACGAGGGAACTACCATTAAAGCTGTAATTATAAAAAATAATCCCCAGTCACCACCCAGTCCATCAACTAGTGCTCCCGATGAGGATGCCAACAATGTCCTTCCAGCTGTTCCAACAGATGCTAGTAGCGCATACTGGGTAGCAGTAAAACTACGATCGACCAGTAGAGAGATAAATGCAACAAAAGCAACTGTTGCAAAAGCAGCAGCTAGGTCATCCAATATAACCGCAAAAGCAAAGAGAGTTTTTGATGGGCCGACCCAGGCAAGAATAGAGAATAAAATATTTGTAGCAGCCATTGCAATTCCCGCAATTATTAATGTTTTAAAAATACCAGATCTCATAGCGATGGCTCCTCCAATAAGTGTAAATACAATTGTCGTAATCCAGCCTAAAGCTTTTGAAAATATAGCTATATCTCCCTTAGAAAAACCAATTTCCTTGTAAAATACTAAACTCATTCTTCCCAAAAAAGCTTCGCCAATTTTAAATAAAAATACAAAAGTAAGAATAGCAATACCTATTTTCACACCATTAATGCTGAAAAAACTATTTAATGGGTTTGCTACAACGTTGTTTAGATAGTAAAGGGTTTGTGAAATAGGATTATCTTCACCAAATTTTTTTATATAAAATGAGAAAAGGTAAAATGCTCCACCTAAAATTACAAAGGTTAAACCCCCATTCGTAAACCAAATTTTTTCAAAGAACTTTCCAGTTAAAAAACATAAAACTCCTATTGAGGCAAATAAATATCCAGCATTCTTTACACTATTAACATTTGAATTTGATGAATCTGTCTTTGTGATATCCTGAAATCTCTCTTTATTAGACTCGGGAATAAAATTTAAACCTACATTACACATAACTATAATAGCCATTAAAAAAATAAATGTAACTTGCCAATATTGTTCTACTCCAGATATTTCTAGTCTCTCAGCTATCTCAAGACAAATAAACCCTCCGAGCTTAAAACCAGTCCACCATCCTACAACAGCCATTGCCGCACCTGCAGCCATACTTGAAGTTTCATCTTTCTTTATTTGTTCAATTCTTAAAGCATCAATTGTTATGTCTTGAGTAGCAGATGAAATAGCAATAGCTAGCCCAACTCCAATTATTAAAGCTAAGTTTTGTGTTGGTTCTAAGGCACTCCATATAATAAGGCAAATTAAGATAACTGTTTGCATCAACATAATTATTGATTTTCTGTGACCCAATTTATTAGTTAAAAAAGGAAGTCTTAATCGATCAATTATCGGTGCCCATAAAAAATTGAAAGCGTATACTCCAAAAATAAGCCCAGCCCAACCTATTGTACTTCTACTTAGGCCCTCCTCTTTTAACCATAGAGAAAGCGCGCTAGCAATTAATACCCAGGGAAAACCACTAATAATACCCAGAAGAAGAATTCGTATCATTCTTCTGTCATAGTATGCTCCAAATAATGATTTCAATTTGTTAGAATCTAATGATACAGAACTCATTATTTACATGATATTGAAAATTGTATGAATGAAAACTTTAATCGCTAAGAGAACTTAGCCATTTTATTAAATCAGCTCTATCTTGGTCTTTTTTGATACCGTTATAATTCATTTTTGTACCAGCAATGTATTTTTTTGGCTTTAATAAAAATTTGTTTAGTTCCTCAACATTCCAATCACCGCCAAATTCTACCAAAGCACCTGAATATGCAAAGCCTGACATAGATCCTTTTGATCTATTTACAATACCCCACATTGCAGGACCTACTTTATTTTCACCACCTTTTACTTGCGTATGACAGGAGGCACACTTTTTAAAAATTTTCTCACCATTTTCCATGCTTGCTGAGGCCAAAAGAGGTGTAATTTCAGGAAGAACCTCAAAGATATTAACCTCCTCTTTAGCTTCAGAAGAAATACCACCCTCAGGAACTTCAATTTTATAAGCTAATTCATCTGGAAATTCTGGGTGTATAGCCATTTCTGCAACTTTTGAGAAAACGGCAGCGAGTAAAAGAGCAAGGATTACTGCTCCTAAAATTTTATTAGTTTCCATATTAGAAACAGAAGTTTATGTTTAAAAATATAGCTCTTAAAACGGATATTTGTCGCATTAATGAATGATACTGTAGTTATTATACCCATAAGATTAAAAGCATCTAGATTCCCAAATAAGCCTTTTGCCCAAATTGGAAACTTACCAATGCTCCATTATGTATATAATCGTGTATCAACCTTTACTGAAAACCTATACCTAGCTATATGTGACCAAGAGGTTAAAAACTACTGCAAAAAAATGGGCCTTCAATATGTCATAACCAATCCTGACCATTTATCTGGTAGTGACCGCATTGGAGAAGCTGTAAAAAAAATTGAGGAAGACATAAAATTTAAATATATCATTAACGT
Source organism: uncultured Alphaproteobacteria bacterium (assembly GCA_902516235.1). Taxonomy (GTDB): domain Bacteria; phylum Pseudomonadota; class Alphaproteobacteria; order HIMB59; family HIMB59; genus HIMB59. The sequence goes on along the minus strand of CABXXO010000008.1, from coordinate 2,404 downwards.
CCAAGGGGATATGCCATTTATTACTGAAAATCATGTAAACTTATTAAAAGAAAGACTCCTTCAATTTCAAATAAGTACTTTAGCTTGCCCATTTATAAACTTAGATGAAGCTAATAATAACTCAAAAGTAAAAGTTTTAATTGATAAAAAAAATTGCGCTTTAGATTTTTCTAGAATTTTAAAGAACGACTCAAAAATTAATAAAAATATCTTTCATCATATTGGGGTCTATGGATATCGTAAGCAATTTTTATATGATTTTATCTCTTTACATCCAACTAAGAGAGAGCTTAATGAGAAACTTGAACAACTACGAATTATTGAAACCAATAAAATTGGAGTTTCTATTGTAAAAGAGGAAATTTTGGGAGTTGATACAAAAGAGGATTTAGATAGAGTAAATCGTCTAATTTTAAAAAATGAATAAAAAAATATCTTTTCAAGGTGTTGAGGGTGCTTATAGTCACTTAGCTGTTCAAGATTTCTTTCCCGGAGCAGAACCACTACCTTGTAAAACATTTGAAATTGCTTTAAATGAAGCTGAGTTGGGAAATGTTGATTATGCTATGATTCCTATCGAGAATTCTGCTGCAGGCAGAGTAGCTGATATCCACCGACTAATACCTAAATCTAATTTGCATATTAATTTTGAACATTTTCAAAAGGTTGAACATAAGCTTTTAATTCATCCAGATAGCAAAGTAGAAAATATTAAAAATATAATTAGTCATGAACAAGCCTTGGCGCAATGTAGTGATAAAATTCAAAAATTGGACTTAGATATTTTAATAGGTGCTGATACAGCTGGTTCAGCAAAAAAAATATTTGATGAAAAAATATATGATACAGCTGCGATTGCTTCAAGTTTGGCTGGGAATGTCTATGGTTTAAAGGTAATTGATGAAAATTTTGCTAACTCTACAAATAATATCACAAGATTTTATGTAATGTCTAAAAATGAAAACTTAAAGTTCGATGAGAAGAAGACTTATATATCTTCTTTTTTATTTTCTGTTAAAAATACACCAGGTTCTTTATTTAAAGTGATGGGAGGATTTGCAACAAATAATGTTAATATGATTAAACTAGAAAGTTATAACTATGGAGCTGATTTTGTAATCACACAATTTTATTGTGAAATTGAAGGACATCCGGACCAAGAAAATACTAAATTGGCACTTGATGATATGGATCATTACTGTTCAAAAGTTAGAAAATTAGGAGTTTTTGAAAAATCTCCTTATCGAGTAAGACAATAACTTCATATTTTTAACTAATACTGTTATAAAATAATTTGAGAATTACATGGGCAACTTTTTATGCCAATCCGGTCAGGTTCGAAAGAAAGCAGCCGTAACATAAGAGGTTGGGTCGTGTAATTCTCCTTTGAACCAGTAATGAAACATCAATCAAATATCCTTGCATTAAAATATAGACCTTCAAATTTTCAAGATCTTATCGGCCAAGAGTATTTGGTTGAGACAATACAAAAGTCTATAGAACAGAATAAGATACCAAATGCTTATATTTTTACTGGTATCCGAGGAGTGGGCAAAACCACAACTGCAAGAATAGTAGCAAAAATGTTGAACTGCACTGTATTTGATAAAAATAATAATCCTGATTTAATTAATTGTGAACAAGCTAAAGCTATTACTGAAGACAGACATCCAGATGTAATAGAAATTGATGCTGCTTCAAACACGAGTGTTGAAAATGCAAGAGAGATTATTGAAAACGTAAAATATAATCCTGTATTAGGAAAATACAAAGTTTACATAGTTGATGAAGTTCACATGCTATCTAAAAGCGCATTCAATGCCCTTCTCAAAACACTTGAAGAACCACCCCCTCACTCAAAATTTATTTTTGCAACAACTGAGATATCTAAAGTACCAATTACAATTCTATCAAGGTGCCAAAGATTTGATTTAAGACGTGTTGATAAGAAAACTTTATACAATTTTCTTATAAATATCTCTAAAAAGGAGGACATCTCGATCTCCAACGATGCATTAAATATGATTGTCAAAGCTAGCGATGGTTCCGTTAGGGACTCATTAAGCATATTAGATCAAGCTAATATTTTTAATTCACAAAAGGAAATTCAAGTTGGAGAAATAGTCAATATGTTAGGTTTTGCAAAGCAAAGTGACCTATATGATTTAACAAAATTTGTTCTTGACAATGATCTTTCTAAATTAATATCAATGCTTGACGAAATGTATCAAAGAGGCTCGGAGACAACTAAAGTTATCGAAGACTTAATGGACATAATAAATTGGTCTTGTAAATTAAAAATTAACAATGAGCTCTTAAAAGACGAGTTTCTAACAGAAGAAGATAAGAATTTTGCTTCGTATGCTCTTGAATTCGATCACGGTAAATTAAATATTTTTTGGCA
>CABXXO010000007.1 GCA_902516235.1 uncultured Alphaproteobacteria bacterium | reverse complement strand
CTTTTTTGGGGACTGGGAATATGGATTAGTTGTTGGTGCTTTAATATGGTCAGTTGGTGGAACTATTTTTTTAATCCTTCTTGGAATAATTCTTCGTCTTGTCGGTGTTGAGTATGATTTACAAAAACAAGAGGCTGCCTACAGGAAAGTGTTAGTGATTGCAGAGGATGATGAAACAGTTCGTCCAAAAACAATTGAAGAATTATTTGACGATGTAAGAAAAATTCATTTTATATCATATATACGATACTTATACTTTAATATTGGGAGAATTGCTTATTTACAGGCTAATGTTTTAAGTGCATATGTATTTTTAGCACCGGCAATAGTTGCAGGAGTAATTACTCTAGGTGTAATGCAGCAAATAATTCGTGCATTTGGAAGAGTTGAGGGATCAATGCAATATCTATTAAAGTCTTGGCCAACAATTATTGAGTTAGCTAGTGTGTATAAAAGATTAAGAGAATTTGAGAGAAAACTTAAAGCTACTACAGATACTGCCAAGGCGCCTCAATAAATATTTTTGACATAACATAAACAGAGCTTAAAGCAATCAGAATAATTATAACCCATACCCATCTATTTTTCTTATCATAGTTTTCACCATTTTCATTTGGATCGGCCATAATATCTAAATATAATATAAATAAATTAAAATCAATTGTGCTTTTTTAGAAATCTAGTTCTGTTAACCACAGTGTAATTTTTTAAAAGCTTCTGGGCGAGCAAATTACTTTTTTCTACATCTTTTATAATTAGGTCAAGCTTTTGATCTTTTGCAATTTCTTCTATTTTGTTCATTAAGGATCTAGCAACACCAATTTTTCTAAAATCATGTAAGACATACAAGACATCTATTACAATATTCTTTTCATAATATGTCTCATTGATTCTAGCCACAATAATTCCCATAAATTTATCTTCGTTTTTTGCTGCAAAAGCAAAATAATCATCCTGAAATATACAGGTCCAAAATAAACTAAAGTTAACTTCATCAAACTGATATGAATATGATGAGGCACTCTCATAAATTATATCTCTCCAGCTCTTAAGGTGTATTTGTTTTGGTTTTTCAATTGTAAACATATATTTATTAACCTAACAATTAATTACATTCATTTATATGATTTATTGATTAAATACTTGATCTTAGTTCGATAACCCTTATTTCTATTATAGATATGTTCGAAAATTTAAAAAAATACATTGAGTCCATTAAAGCAAGGGATCCCGCAGCAACATCTTTATTACTTATTATTCTAACATACCCTGGAGTCAAAGCAGTTTTTTTTCATAAGATAGCTAATTTCATCTGGAATCTAAAATTAAATATTCTAGCTAGAATGATATCTCAATTATCTAGATTTTTAACTGGTATAGAAATTCATCCTGCGGCAAAAATTGGAAAAAATTTTTTTATTGATCATGGAATGGGAGTTGTGATCGGCGAGACAGCTGAAATAGGTGACAACGTCACTATTTATCATGGTGTAACTTTAGGTGGGATATCTCCTGCAATTAAATCCTCAGAACAAGTAGGTCTTAAAAGACACCCTACTCTTGAAGATGATGTGATAATAGGATCTGGTGCTCAAATATTGGGGCCTGTTTTAGTAAAGAGTTGTGCACGTATTGGCTCAAATGCTGTTGTTACTAAAGACGTACCCAAAGGTGGAATAATGGTTGGTATTCCTGCTAAAAATATTAGTTCAGGAACTAAGAAAACTGATCCTACTTTTGTCCCATATGCTGTTACAAAAAAATAAAAAAGTTATTAAATTTGATCGATACGACTCATTAGCTCTTCTGAGATAAAAATGTCTTTTTTGATATTTTCATTAAATGCATTCAATCGCTTTGAACCGGGAATTCTGGAACCCTCTTGAGAGGAAATAGAATTAAGAAGTTGATTTAAATTAGACTCAAAATCTTGATTAAATTTTTTTGGATTAATGGCTATAAAGAATTGGCCTGTAGATGGAGGGCCACCATCTTCCCCTGCAAATGATGAGGCTTGAGTACCTAAGTTTCCCCCAGCGACACACGCAGTTAAGATTTCAACTAATAATCCTGTACAAAAACCCTTGTATCCGCCACTTGGAGCCATTGTTCCTTTAAGTGCTTCTTTTGCATTTGTTGTCATTTTACCATCTTTGTCATATGCCCATCCATTTGGTATTGGCTCGTCTTTTTTTGCTCTGACAGAAATTTCACTTTTTGCTACAACGCTGGCTGATTGATCAATAATAATTGAGGGCTTACCATTTAAGGGTACTGCTATTGAATAAGGGTTAGTTCCAATCACTGGCTTGATACCTCCAATAGGTGCTATTGAAGCTGGTGCATTTGTAAAACCTAATCCTATTAAATTTTGTTCAGCAATTCTTTTGGTGTGAAAACCAAGAACCCCACAGTTATATGAATTGTAAATGGACATACAGGAAATTCCCTCGTTGGAACTCATTTCAATTAAAAACTCTAAACCGATATTAATTGCTGTGTGTGCAAAACCATTATCTGCATCAACTTTGATCGATGAACTAGAAATTTGATTATGTATTGGAGAAGCATCACCTTTTATCTTACCTATCTTAAGATGATTGCAATATATTGGTAGATAGTGAAAACCGTGACTTTTAATGCCACAATACTCGGCGTCAATTATGCCATCAATAATACCCTTGGAGTTTTTAAGAGAGCATCCTGATTTTAATAGCTTTTCAGAAGCTAAATTTTTGGCAAGAGTTTTTTTAAAATAAGGCAATATTACTAATTAAATGGCTTTTAATAGATGAATCAAGATAAATAGAGTGAATAAGACAATTTAGACTCAAATACTATTTGCATGATTATGTCCTAAATGGTTATATATTTATAGATATATCTACATAAGGAGGAAATATGTCAATTTTACGATTATTTACCGCGCTCTTCCTTGCATTAGGGATAACCTCCATTTCTTCTAATGTTAAAGCTGGGGCACACTGCAGTAATGTTACAATTGCAGAAATGAACTGGGCTTCTGCACAGGTCATCGCACACATCGATGCTGTTCTCTTAAGAGGACTTGGATGTGAAGTGGAATTAATTCCTGGAGATACTATGCCAACAGCAACATCTCTAGTTGAAAAAGGTGAGCCTTCAATAGCTCCTGAATTATGGTCTCAAAATATTAAACCAATCTTAGATCCTGCTGAAGCTGAGGGTTTAATCAAAAACGTTGGTAAAGTGTTTGAGGATGGTGGTGAAGAAGCAATTTGGATACCAACATACATAGCCCAAGAACATGGTATTGTTACTATCGATGATGCTCTTGCAAGACCTGATTTATTCCCACACCCTGAAGATTCAAGTGTAGCTGGTTTCTACGGATGCCCAGCTGGTTGGAACTGTCAGATTACTACAACTCAAATGTTTAAGGCATTCGGTATGGCTGATGCTGGATTTGAATTTATTGATCCAGGTTCAGGCGGAGCTCTTTCAGGTGCAATGGGTGAGGCATACAACAAAGGTGAAGGTTGGATGGGTTACTATTGGGGCCCAACAGCTATCCTTGGTAAGTATGATATGACAAAACTTGATGAAGGTGTTGATCACAACCAAGAAACTTGGCTTTCAGAAATCAATGATTTAAATGTTGAAGCTCCAGGCAGAAATAAATATCCTGCCTCAACAGTGGAAACTTATGTTGGTAAAGATATGCTAGGGAATTCTGAAGTTATGGGATACTTGGAGAAACGAAGCTTTAACAATACTCTTCTAAGTCAAATACTTGCATGGAAAGAAGAAAATCAAGCTGAGGCCGAAGAGACAGCCTACTACTTCTTAGAGAATTTTTCTAATGTTTGGGGAAAATGGGTACCATTTGACCAAAAACTAGATATACAAAACTCTCTATAAAAACTCTAAATTTTTTTTCCTGGGGACTATGTCCCCAGGTTTTTTTGAAATGAATTATTAATATACATGTCTAATTTCTTTACAGAATTTCCAGAAATGCCGAACAAGCAGTTTCGTGAATTTAAAAAAGGGGTCGATGCGAGTTATAAAGATTTTGCAAGAGAATGGGGTGATTTTATCGACGCCATGTTTGACCCTCTTCTAAAAATGCTAGTTTTTTTTGAAAAAACACTAATTGCTACCCCTTGGCCGATATTTATGATTGTACTTTTAGGTCTTACTTATTGGGGAAGCAGGAGTATCAAGTTAGTTATTGGAACTTTTTTAGCCTTCGTATTCATAGGGTACTTTAGAATGTGGGATGAAACAATGAGCACAATAGCTATAATTCTTACCTCAGTTATCATGTCTGTTGTAATAGGTCTACCTACAGGAATAGCCATGTCTAGGTCTGACCGAACACAGAGTATAGTCACACCAATTTTAGACGTTATGCAAACAATGCCTCCATTTGTTTACTTGATACCTATTGTTATGTTGATGGGTATTGGAAAAATACCAGGTTTAATTGCAGTTGTAATATATGCAATACCTCCTTTGATTAGATTAACTAATTTAGGTATTCGAGAAGTTGATAAAGAGGCCTTAGAAGCTGCAGATGCATTTGGTGCTACCAAAAAACAAAAGCTTTATCAAGTTCAACTTCCTTTAGCTTTACCAACAATTTTTGCTGGCATTAATCAGACTATCATGATGGCATTAGCCATGGTCATTATTGCATCAATGATAGGTGTGAAAGGCTTAGGTCAACCGGTTTTACAATCTATATATAATCAATATTTTACCAAAGGTGTTTTATATGGTCTTGCTATAGTAATCGTAGCTATTGTTTTTGATAGAGTATCTCAGTCTTATGGTCAACGTATTCAAAAACATCGTTCTGGCAAAATAGTTTAAATGTCAGAAGCAAAAATACAGATTAAAAACCTTTATAAGATCTTTGGAAAAAATCCTAAAGCTGCTATGGAGCATGTTAAAAATGGAGTCGGAAAAGATGAACTATTGGAGAAACACAATCATGTTCTTGGATTAAAAGAAATCAACCTAAATATTCATGCTCAATCTGTTCAGGTTGTTATGGGATTATCTGGATCTGGAAAATCAACTTTAATTAGGCATATCAATAGATTAATTGAACCCACAGATGGAAGTGTAACTGTCGATGGTGATGAAGTTTTAAAAATGAATGAAGAGGAACTTAGAAGTTTTAGAAGAAGCAAAACTGCGATGGTCTTTCAACGTTTTGCCTTACTTCCCCATAAAACTGTATTACAAAATACCATTTTTGGTCTTCATATACAGAATATTAGTGAAGAAGATGCAAACAAAAGTGCTCTTCGATGGATTGAAAGAGTTGGTTTATCAGGCTATGAGGATAAATATCCTCAACATTTATCAGGTGGAATGCAACAACGAGTGGGTTTAGCAAGGGCCTTAACTAATGACGGTGATATTCTTTTGATGGATGAAGCTTTTAGTGCACTGGATCCTCTAATCCGTAAAGATATGCAAGATATACTTTTAGAACTTCAAGACGAACTTCATAAAACAGTCGTTTTTATTACACATGACCTTGACGAGGCTTTAAAAATTGGAGACCGAATTGCTATTTTAAAAGATGGAATTATGGATCAAGAGGGAATACCTGCAGAGATTTTGCTAAATCCAAAAACAAAGTATGTAAAAGACTTCGTAGAAGATGTAAATAGAGCAAGGGTGATTAAAGCAAAACATATAATGAGTGAAATTAATGGCCAAGATCTCAGTGGGGCTATGCCAATAGACCAAGATGATTTTATTGATCGTTTTATTGATAAAGTTATTTCAGATAAACCTGATAACTTAGTCATTCAAGACAAAGACAAAAAAAATGTAGGTTTTTTATCTACGCAAAAACTTTCTGAGATCTTAAAAAGATAACTTATGAAAAAATCTAACTATATTGCTGGCCAGTGGGTCGAGGGTACCAGTTCAATTAAAAATATTAACCCTTCTGACACTTCCGAAATAATAGATGAATATACTTCTTGCACTGATGAACAATTTGAACAATCAATTCGATCAGCAGCTGGTGCACAGAAAGAATGGGAAACAGTTGGTATTGAAAAGAAATCGCAAATTCTCACTAAAATAGGTGATGAATTAATTCAAAAATCTAAAATTATTGGTGAATTATTATCCCGTGAAGAAGGAAAACCATTAAATGAGGGTATTGGTGAAGTATCAAGAGCTGGTCAACAATTTCAGTATTACGGTTCAGAGTGTTTACGTTTATATGGTGAAAAAATTCCATCAACTAGACCAGGTTTTCAAGTTGAAATATCAAGAGAACCTCTAGGTGTAGTTGGTATTATTTCACCATGGAATTTTCCAATAGCGATTCCCGCATGGAAAGCAGCACCTGCAATGATGTGTGGTAATGCCGTGATCTTAAAACCAGCCTCTCTAACAGTAGGGAGCGCTATCGCTCTAACTGAGATAATTGCTAAGCAAGATATACCCGCTGGTTTGTTTAATTTAGTCTTAGGCTCTGGAAGTGATGTCGGCCACAAGATAGCAACCCATCCAGAGATTGCAGCAATAACTTTTACTGGTTCTGTTGAAGTAGGAAAACAACTTTATCAAAACTCTTCATCTTCCATGAAAAAAATGCAAATGGAAATGGGCTCTAAAAACCCATTAGTTGTGATGGATGATGCAGATTTAAAAACAGCCATTACATGTGCGGTTAATGGGGCGTATGGTGGAACAGGTCAAAAATGTACTGCTTCCTCGAGATTAATTGTTCATGAAAATATTTATAAAGATTTTGTAAAAGGCTTATTACAGAGTATTAAAAACTTAAAAGTAGGACATGCTTTAGATGAAGGAACACAAATGGGACCTGCCTCAAATCAATCTCAGTTTGAGTCAAACTTAAATTATATCGAAGTTGGTAAAAGTGAAGCCAAACTTGTGTTTGGAGGAAACCCTATGAATATGAGGACACCTGGATATTATATGGAACCAACCTTGTTCATTGATGGAGATAATAAATCTCGCATTAACCAAGAGGAAATGTTTGGACCAATCGCATGTGTTATTCCTGCAAAGAACTTAGATCACGCTCTTGAAATTGCTAATGCTACAGATTTTGGACTATCCAGTGGTATTATTACTAATTCATTAGCAAAAGCTGAGTTTTTTAAACAAAATATTAAAACTGGTGTAACGACTGTCAATTTACCAACTGCTGGCTTAGATTATCATGTACCCTTTGGAGGAAGAAAAGCTTCAAGTTTTGGTCCTCGTGAGCAGGGAACATACGCCAGAGACTTTTACTCTCAAGTAAAGACTTCCTACATTAATTCTGGATCCGTATAATTCTCGAATGAATTTTCGAGTCGATAATCTTCAGTATTGTAACTGGTCTAGAGAAATATTTGAAATAAATCATGAAGCTCAATTAGATGCAGTTCATGCAACAATTTGTTATCACGAAGACTACGACGAGGTTCTTTCTAATATAAAGACTTGGAATACTTATTTTGAAAAAAACAAAGATTTAATCTTTCAAGGCAAAAGTTCAAAAGATATTGCTAAAGCTAAGCTAGAGAATAAGACTGCTATATTTTATGGCTTACAAAATTGCTCTCCTGTTGAAGATAATATTGATTATGTAGAGTCTCTAAAAGAATTAGGCGTACTATTCATGCAACTTACTTACAATAATCAATCATTACTAGCAACTGGGTGTTATGAAAAACGTGATAGTGGTATTACTCGAATGGGAAAAGAGGTTATTAAAGAGATGAATCGGGTAAATATGATTATTGATATGTCCCACTCAGCAGAATTTTCAACTTTAGAAGCAATTGAAATTTCTATTCAGCCAATTGTTGTAAGTCATGCCAATCCTTTGTTCTGGCATCAGGGGCTTCGAAATAAATCAGATGAAGTATTAAAAGCATTAAACGATAGTGGCGGAATGATCGGGTTCTCATTATATCCTCACCATCTTAAAGATACTTCAAATTGCACTCTTCAATCATTTTGTGAGATGATTGCAGAAAGTACAAAAAAAATATCTGTTAAGCAAATTGGTATTGGCTCAGATCTTTGCATTCATCATCCTGATAGCGTAGTTGAATGGATGAGAAATGGTACTTGGACAAAAACAAAAGATTTTGGTGAAGGAACAGCTAATAACGCAGGTTTTCCTCCACAGCCCACATGGTTTAAAGATGCCAGAGGTTTTAAAAATCTCCATAAAGGTTTAAAAGATGTTGGCTTCAGCGAAGATGAGACGCACGACATCTTGGGAAATAATTGGTACAATTTTTATAAGAAATTTGATTAATGCAAATAGATTTAAGAAAACCAGAATTAGTCATGAAATTAGACCGATTAGGCTCCTTTCATCAATCTAAATTGTCTTTTCTAAGAAGTTTTATAAGAGAATTTAAGAATTGGGAATTTAAAACTAATGAATTCAACTTAGATAATCGAGGTTTTGGTCATATTGTTTATGTTGTAAATAATGGGCAAAAACAATACTCCCTAATTTGCTTTTCAAATCATATTGAAGATAGTGAAAGATCTGATCGAGTTATAGCTACGAAATGGGATGCATCTTTTGTTTTATTTGATGGAGTTCCAGCTAAAGAGGATATTGAAAGGCTTAAAGCTAATGTTCCTCTCCAAGAGCAGGGAAGAGTGAGTGAAAAGGAACTTTGCCTATCTCGAGCTAACAAATCGGTACGTGTTTTTGAACATGTAGTAGATAAACTGTCTAAAGGTATACAACCTGATACTGATCTTCTATACAGCGTGGGTTATCTTTATCGAACTACTGCTGTTTATGGCTCTGGAAAATTTGGATTAGCTGATCGAATTAAGATTCAATATAGAGAAGAGCTTAAAGGGCCATTTAGATTGGAGATGATGCTTGTATACCTTGCAAGACAATTTACTTTCGATGTCGTCAATCATGTGGCTCACTTTCGCTCTCCAAGTAAGGCAATTAAACTTAGCGAAGATATTGCTAGAAATTTAGGTATTGGTAATTCTACAGGTTTGGGAATGGCACCCTTTATAGTAAATCATCCAGCTTTATTAAATCAATGGATCATTGCAAAAGAAAAAGCATTAAAAGCCATTAGATCAATTTTATCTGTGAGTCAAAAAGATAAAGATATTTTTGGGTCATATCTTTCTGCTATTCAAGAGAATATTAAATATTGGAATACGGAAAGTGATTACCAAAAGAAAAAAAATAAACAGCTTTTAAAGGACTTAGATAGATTTCAAAATTTTTATTCAACATATACCTTGAAAAATTATTTTTGGAATTCTATTTACGAGTGGACAGAAGCAAATACTCAATCTGAATGCTGTGAGTTTATTGTTTCATTAATGATGGAGGTTTATCCAGATATTGTAGAACCTCTAAGTTATGAAATGTCTATAGATGAAGATAAGTACTTTGATATTGATACATCAAAGACAATTGATGAGGTGTGTAAATTAATTGAAAATCAATATACATGGTTGCTAAATATTGATTTTGATAACAAAGAAAATATTTTTAATTTTTGGTATTACTCAAAAAATAAACAAGAGCCTCGGATGTCAGATAGATTTTCTGAGGAAGGCTCAGAATTAGAGCTGCCCCTAGCTATAGCAAGAGATATAAGAGCACTTTATGGTGATTTAAAATCTTATGATTTAAAAAGAGACTTAGGCTATTATTTGTTAAAAAGTCAAGAATATCGGCATATATTAAGAAGAGTTCTGGTATGTGAAAAACTGCCCTACTCAGAAATTCAAGATAACACTATCTCAAAAACTTTAATCCCAGTTGATATGATACGACTAAAGTTATCCTTTTTTGGTGCAACACGATTTGATCCTCGCTCTGATCGATGGGTAAGAATTACTATGTATCAAGGTGCTCCCTTAATGAAAGAAATACGTACATCTAACGATACGTGGTCTTACAAAAAGATAGCTTAATGCACTCCTTATATGAAATTGAAACAACAATAAAGAGATCATCGCGTGCTAAGGGATTAAGTTGGGGCGTTTCTGAAGAGGCTGGAAAGGCAGTAAGAGTATTAGAGCAAGCAGAATTTCAAGGATTAGAGAGTTTTAAGAGACTTGTTGATTTAGGTCTAACAAAACTTAATAAACTTTTAGACGTGGGTCAATCTGATACCAGTAACCTTTGTCCCATTCATTTTGGAATTTTCTTTCTTGACCAATCTCATAATGAAGACCTACACCGTATTCATAATTTTAAAAATATAAACGAGCCCCTATTAATTCTTCCTTTTTTATCTAAGTCAGCTAAAAATAATTTACTCTACTTTGATTTTAAGTCATCGATTTTAAATTTTACGATAAGTCCTGGGGATATTTTTTTTATAGATCAAAATATAATTCCTAAGGATTTATCAGATTTTTCTTTAACAATATCATCTCAAAGAAAAAACTTTTATAATCAAAGTTCTTGGGACTATCTATATAAACTATCACTAGAAACTTTTGTTGAGGAAACAGAAGAGAAGAAAATTTCTGGAGCAGGTGCTGGTTTAACAGATAATGATTAGTAGAAATCTAACTGGAATTACAGTCATAGGTCTAATTTACATATTTACAATTTTTTTAAAACAGCCCTTAAGTTATATTTTTAATTTATCAGTTTTACCGCTAAGTTTACTGTGTCTAATTTCAGGAATATTGTTTTTTAATTTATTCCAATTTTCAGAAAAAACACTAATGGGACGTGACTTCATAAAAAAAAATATCCTTCAATTGGCAATTGCGTTACTCGGTATCAAAATAAGTTTTTCTCAACTTGCCAATGTTAGTATTCAATCAATAGGAATAATAATAATTACAATTATGTTGATATTATTGACATATTTTGCTCTTTCAAAGTTGTGGCCTATTCAAAAAGAGGTATCAATATTACTAGCAATTGGAACGTCTATTTGTGGCGTTACAGCAATAATGGCCTCTTCAAGTGTTTTAAAATCCAAAGATTATGATGTTAGTACAGCAGTGTTGATTGTCGTTCTTTGGGGTAGCTTAGCTATATTAATTTATCCATTTTTTATAGAATGGTATTTTATATCAGATCTAGCTAAGGGGATTTTTTTAGGTGTTGGTATTCATGATACAAGTCAGGTTTTAGCTGCTGCAATGGTGCATAGTGATTTATACCAAAACAATAAAGTTCTTGAAATAGCTACCATTACTAAACTACTCAGAAATTTATTTCTAGCTTTGTTAGTTCCATCTTTATTTTTTTTTAAAAATGGAGTAGAAAAAAATACCTCTAAAAGTTTATCAATTTTAGAAAATATTAAAAATTCCATACCATTATTTATAATAGGTTTTATTGTTTTAATTATTATTCGTGCAATAGCTGATAATTACTATTTAAATTCTGTTGCTTGGATCAATATTTTAGAAATTTTAGAAAATGTCATTACTATTTTGTTTGGTTTGGCATTAACTGCTCTTGGAGCTTCAATTAATTTGAAAAAAATATTCAGTCAAAGCCCTGTCCCTATAGTAATTGGAATGGTTTATAGTCTTGTAAGTTTTTTTACTGTATGTATATTAATTTCTATTTTAGGACTTAATATCTAATTAAATTAAATTTTCTAAAGATTTTAATTTACCTCTTACTTTTTCATCGTGGGGAAGTATTTTTTCAAGCTCTTTATATGTAAAGTAAGCTTCACTTTTTTTATTTTGTTTCTCGTAAACTAAAGCCAAAACTCTTAATGCATCAAAATGTCTGGGCTCAAAAGATAAAACACTCAGGAGGTCTGTACGTGCCTTGTTGATTTCACCCTGATAATAATGAACGATTGCTCTTTGATAATAAGCATCCATAAAATCATCTTGTTCAAGAATTATGAGAGAGAGGTAATCTTCCGCCTCTTGGTATTGCCTAAACCTTATAAAATGTCCGATATTACTCATTTTTTGTTGTATTTCTTCACTTTTTGAAATTTTCCAAATTCTCATAATAGCACCCTTAATTTCTTTTTGGGATTCCTCATCTAGTGGTTCTTTTAATAGTTCTATTAAATAGTCTACACGATCTGAATTGCTGTTTGCATGTACCTGAGATGTACAAACTTGATATAATAATAAAATTAAAATTATAAAAAAATATCGTTTGCTTTGTATCAAGAATACATATTAACTAAATTCGAAATTTTATGAACCATTTAATTGCAAAAAGTGCCAGACTTCGTTCTACACCCTATACCAAAAGAATAGAAGAATATGGGGTTCAATCTTATACAGTTTATAATCATATGATTTTACCAGCATCTTTTAAAGGGGTAGAGGAAGACTGCCTTCATCTTAAAAACAATGTCCAAGTTTGGGATGTATCAGTAGAAAGACAAGTTCAATTTAAAGGCCCTGATGCTGCTAAGCTTACACAACTAATTACTTGTAGAGATCTATCTAATGCAAAAGATTATCTTTGTTACTATGCCCCAATTATTGATGAAAAAGGAAAAATTCTTAATGATCCATTAATTATGAAAGTTGGTGATGATACTTGGTGGTTATCTATAGCTGACTCAGATATTTTATTATATGCAAAAGGTATTACCATCGGTATGAATTTAGATGTCGAAATTACTGAGCCCAATGTCAATATATTAGCTGTACAAGGCCCGAAATCTTTTGATTTAATGGAGAGAGTTTTTGGAGAAGAAATTAAAAAATTAAAATTTTTTAATTTCAAAAGGTATGAGTTTCAAGGTCATAAATTGTTAATCGCAAGATCAGGTTGGTCGAAACAAGGTGGATTTGAAATTTATGTTGATGATGATGAAATTGGTCTAAATCTTTATGATAGCCTAATTACTAATGGAGAAGATTTAAATGTCAGACCTGGCTGTCCAAATTTAATTGAAAGGATTGAGGGAGGTCTGCTTTCTTTTGGGAATGATATGACCATGGAAGATACTCCCCTAGAATGTGGTCTAAATCCTTTTGTTTCTTTTAATCCAGATATAAATTACCTAGGAAAATCAATACTAGAAAAACAAAATCGAGAAGGAGTACAAAGGTCATTAATTGGTTTAAAACTCAAGCTTGATATTTTAACTATAACAAAATACCTACCTATTCAATTAGATGGCCAGATTATTGGTGAATTAAGATCTGGTTGTTTTAGTCCTGATTTTGGGTGTTGTCTTGGTATCGCTATGATGCAAACCGAGTTTCAAAATTTTAATGAAGTTAAGACACTGTTGATTGATAATCTAGAAGTGCAATCACAGATGACGACATTACCTTTTTCAAAATAGCTGTTGCATTCTTAAACTAAAAGTTTACATATTCGCGAGTGTTTGGAACTATTTTAAATTCATGGGCACTTTTTAGTGGCTTTGGGCTAATAATGATAGCTCATACACTTCAAGGAACTTTACTAAACATAAATTCTGTTTTTTTTAATTTTACAGACTTTGAGATTGGTTATGTATTTACAGGATATTTCATAGGATTTCTATTTAGCTCAATTCAATGTCCTAAACTAATTAAAAATGTTGGGCATATAAGAGTATTTGCAGCATTTGCATCTTTAGGATCAATAGCAATTTTATTGCATTGGATTTTTGTTGATCCAGTTCTTTGGTTAATCTTTAGAATGATCACTGGTTTCTCCTATGCTGCCATTTATATAGTTTGTGAGAGCTGGTTAAATGATCGAGCAGATAACCGAACAAGAGGCCAATTAATTGGTTTCTATATGATTGTTTTATATATTTCTACGAGTATCGGAGTAATGTTAATAAATATAGGGACAACTACAGAAGCGCACCTTTATATTCTATCATCTTTGTTGATATCCCTTGCTTTGGTTCCTATATTGCTTACTAAGAAACCTGCTCCTGAATTCACAACACCTAAATTTTTAAGTCTTAAAGACTTGTATAATAAATCACCTATGGCTTTTGTTGGCTCTTTTTCAATTGGAATGATTTACAGTGCTTTATTCGGTTTAATTGCAGTTTTTGGTGCTAAAATTGGTTTTAGTATATTTCAAATTTCAATTTTAGTTTTTGTAAATATGTTTATTGGAGCTATTTTTCAGTATCCTATTGGAAAAATCTCAGATCGTTATGATCGAAGAACTATTTTATTTGTACTAAATTTGATAGCTATTGGCTCTCTAATACTGGCCTTTATATTTGGTTCATTCTCATTTTATTTTCTATTAGTATTTATTGGTATTCATTCTGCTGTTTCATTACCTTATTACGCTGTAGTTATTTCACATATGAACGATTTCTTGGAAAAAGACGAGATTGTTTCAGCCAGTTCAACATTAACACTTGTTAATGCTTTAGGTATGGTAGCAGGTCCTATGCTAGCCTCAAGTTTTATGGCTTATTTTGGACCCTATGGTTTTTTTATTTATATGATAGTTGTGTATTCTGTAGTGGCTCCTTATAATTATTTTAGAATTATAGTGGGAAGAACTAGTGATATCTATGAAGAAAATACACCTTCAATGATTGTTCCTAGAAATACCTCTTCAATTGGAATGCAATTAGCCACAGAACAAATTATAAATAAAATTGAAGAGGAAGTCTCACAGTGATTATAGAAAATAAGTTACAAGAGTTAGGAATTATCTTACCCCAACCCGCAAAACCAGCTGGAAGTTACAAACCTTGTGTATTGGTGGATAATACTGCTTATATTTCAGGCCAAGGCCCTCTCCTTGAGGATGGAAGTTTTGCAAAAGGCGTTGTAGGTAAAGATTTGAGTTTAGAATTAGCTCAAGAACATGCACAAAAATGTGGTTTGGCAATATTATCTGCACTAAAAAATGAAATTAAAGATCTAGATAGAGTAGAACAATTAATAAAATTGACAGGTTTTGTAAACTGTTTAGATAATTTTACCCAACAACCTCATGTTATTAATGGTTGCTCAGATCTTATGCAAAAAATATTTGGTGAAAAGGGTATTCATGCTCGTGCAGCAGTTGGGGTGAGCTCTCTGCCTTTAGGCTTCTCAGTTGAAATTGAAGCTATATTTAAAGTATCTCCTTAATTTCTTAATTGACAAATATCATTAATTAACCAAAGATATTTTTAAGGATTAATTTTGAGGGTAGCGCCATGAAGGTTCATTTTTCTAGTGACTCACTAAAAGTGACACACCAAAATCATGATTATGAATTACATCCTATTTGGTTAAGGGAAAGATTACCAGGAAATGACTATATTGACAAAGATACAAATCAAAGACTCTATGAACCCTCTTCCATAAAATTAGATTTACAAATTAAAACAGCAAAAATTTTTGAAGAAAAACTTGATATTGAATTCAATGATGGGGCCAAAGGCAAATACATTATTCA
Source organism: uncultured Alphaproteobacteria bacterium (assembly GCA_902516235.1). Taxonomy (GTDB): domain Bacteria; phylum Pseudomonadota; class Alphaproteobacteria; order HIMB59; family HIMB59; genus HIMB59. Next base: position 20,318 of record CABXXO010000007.1, on the reverse strand, counting down.
AGATCTTTTAATAGAGTTTGATAACGACAAAAACAAACGTGGTCCTATACCTAAAAGAATACTTTGGAACTCAAATTTTAAAGTGTTACCAAATATAGAGTTTGAAGAAAATATGGTTGAGAAAGAGTCGATGTATAGACTTCTAAAGGATTTTTATAAATATGGTTTTATAATTATTAAAAATGTTCCAACAAAAGATCAATATTTACTAAAATTTGTGAATTCAATAGGCCCTGTAAAAGTAACTAATTTTGGAGAGTATTTTGACGTGATGTCTAAACCTAACCCCAATGATTTAGCTTATAAGCCTATTGCTCTTCCTCCACATACGGACAATCCCTATAGAAAACCAGCTGCACCTGGAATTCAATTTTTACATTGTTTGAAAAATGAGGTGAGTGGTGGTTGTTCAACTCTGGTAGATGGTTTTGCAGTTGCTGATTATATTAAAATCTATAACCCTGAAGCCTTTGAGTCTTTGACTAAAACTAATCTTAGATATCAATTTCAAGACAAAGATATTATTTTAGAAAATTGGGGAGAGCTTATTGAGTTGGATAAGGAGGGAGACTACAAACAAGTAAGATATAGCACAAGAGTTGATTATGTTCCACCAATTGATCAAGAAAGACTAACAACTTTCTATAAAGCTAGAAAACTACTAAGTGATTTATATTCCTCATCAGATTTTGAGATTAAGTTTAAGTTAAAACCTGGAGATGTTATGATGTTTGATAATCACAGACTGCTTCATGGTAGAACCGCATACGATGCTAATGAAGGTGCCAGACACCTCCAAGGTTGTTATCTAGATTTTGACTCGACTGATGGCAAACTTAGGCATTTGCATAAAAAATATATACAAAAAGGATCTAAAAATTTTGGTTAATAAGAATGTAAAATTTAAACATATGAAAGATGGTGATAAAGATGATTATTTATTACTTCAAGAATATGAGGAAAGATATGTCTCTTTGACTTATGAGAGAATTATCGAAGAACTGTCAAGACAAGGACAAAATACTATGGAGGGCTATAAAATTACCAGACTGGATCATGGACTTCAATCAGCAACAAGGGCTTATAAAGATGGGGCTGATATTGATTGGATTGTTGGAACATTACTTCACGATATTGGTGATGGACTTGCTCCTCAAAATCACGATAGATTTTCTGCTGAGGTCATAAGACCTTATGTAAGAGAAGAAGTAACTTGGGTAGTTGAGCATCATGGAATTTTTCAAATGATTTATTATGCCCATCACTATGGTTGGGATAAAAATGCTCGGGATAAATTTAAAGATAATATTTATTTTCAAACATGCGCTGACTTCTGCGAGCGATGGGATCAAAAATCTTTTGACCCAGAGTATGAGAACAAAGATCTAGATTTTTTTAAACCCATGATAAAAGAGATATTTAAAAGACCTCCATATAAAGAAGAATTTATTAAAAAAAGCGAAGTTTTAGGATTACCAAAAATTTAATATCAGCAAATCCAGATTATTTAAAGTCAGTATAAAAAGACATGAGAATTCTCTTGATAACCTTGAGTGTTTTACTCACAAATATAGGAATTATTATGGCACAAAACCTTCATAACTTTAGTATCCAAGACATTGATGGTAATCAAATTAAATTAGATAAATTTAAAGGTAAACCTGTACTTCTTGTGAATACTGCTAGTAGATGTGGTTTCACAAAGCAGTATGCTAACTTGTCCAATCTTCATCGTGAATATCTAGATAAAAATTTAGTAATTATTGGAACTCCTTCAAATAGTTTTCATCAAGAGTTAAGTAATGAGGAAGAAGTCAAAGAGTTTTGTTTAATTAACTATGATACAAAATTTATTATTTCTGAAATTGTCGATGTCAACGGGGAAGATGCGCATCCACTATACAGTTGGATGACATCTGAGTATAACGAAACACCTAAATGGAATTTTTATAAATATCTTTTTGATGGAGATGGAAATTTAGTTGAAAGTTGGACTTCAATCACTAAGCCCGATAGTTCAAAAATAACAAATTTAATCGATAATTTAATATAAAAAAAGGGCGCATTATGCGCCCTTTTATATTGGAGTACTTAAACTAGATTATTTAAATTCAGGGTAAGCATCTGTAGTAAGTTCAGCACTATCTAGACCAGAAGCCTCAGTCTCTTCAGATACTCTTAAGCCAACAGTCGCTTTAAGAATGTAAAAGAAGATAGCACTAAGAGGAACAACTAATACAGCAGCAGCAAGTATACCAATGAGCTGAACTAAAAAGTTACCTCCGCCAAATATACCTACAGCTAAAGTTCCCCATATACCTGCTACTAGGTGAGCAGAAATAGCACCAACAACATCATCTATCTTCATTTTGTCAAACATTGGGATAGCTAGGGTACAAAGAATGCCACCTATAGCACCAATAATCATAGATAAGAAATGGTTACTTAAATCTGGTCCAGCTGTAATTGCAACTAAACCGGCTATAGCACCATTAAGAGCAATCGATAGATCAATCTTCTTATACAATAGCTGTGATAAAATAATTGCAGCAACAACACCACCACAAGCGGCAATGTTAGTGTTAACAATGACTATAGACATTGCAGACGCGTCAGCGGCACTACCTAGTGCAAGTTGAGAACCACCGTTAAATCCGAACCATCCAAACCAAAGGATAAATGTACCAAGAGCAGCTAAAGGCATATTAGCTCCAGCTATAGGTGAGATTTTACCATCAGATGAGTATTTTCCTGCCCTTGGTCCAAGAATGAAACAACCAGTAAGAGCAGCCCAACCACCAACTGAGTGAACAATAGTTGATCCAGCAAAATCAGAAAAGCCCATCTCTGTCAACCATCCACCACCCCATGTCCATGCGCCATATATTGGATATATGAAGCCTGTCATCAATGCGGCAAATATTAAAAAAGGCCATACTTTGATTCTTTCAGCGCAAGCACCAGAAACTATAGATATAGCAGTAGCACAGAACACCATTTGGAAGAACCAATCTGATGCAAGTGAATAACCACCTTCTTCAGTAGCTGCAGTTAAGTCATCAGCTGTATCATAAAACATTCCACTTAATGATCCTATATAGCCAGAGACATCTACATACATTAAGCTGTATCCAATAAGATAAAACATTATTCCAGCTATTGAATAAAGTGCTATGTTTTTTAATAAAATTGCTGAAGTATTTTTTTTTCGAACAAATCCAGCTTCTAACATGGCAAAACCTAATGCCATGAACATCACTAAGACTCCACTGAAGACAAACAAAAATGTATTAAATACAAATGCCGTTTCGGGGGATACTTCTGCACTCGCAACTCCAGAGAGAAACAAAGCAGGAATTAAAAAAGTTATTATTTTTTTCATAAAGATCTCCTTATTTACTTAATTGCCTCAGCGCCTCGTTCTCCGGTACGTATTCGGACAACTTCTTGCACTTCTGTGACAAATATTTTTCCATCTCCAATTTTTCCTGATTTCACTGCATCAGAAATAGTGGTGATCACTTTTTCAAGGTCTGCAGAATCTACTAAAACCTCTGCTCGAGATTTAGGGAGAAAATGTACCTCATATTCTGCGCCTCGGTACAGTTCGGTATGACCCTTCTGGCGCCCATATCCTTTAGCCTCAACAATAGTTAAACCTTGAATATCCACACCTGTTAGTGCTTGTCTCAAAGCTTCAACTTTATCGGGCTTGATAATTGCTGTTACTAGTTTCATAATTACCTTTCTTCTATTAATTTTTAGTAAGCATTTTATAAATTCTGAATCAAAAAAAAAATAATGCTAAGAAGTTAATAAAAGTATGCATCTAGTGAATATCTAAAATTAGCTAAATAAAACCAGCATTTTCAAGAATATTAAGAACTTGGTAGTGATTTTTTAGGATCAAAGAAGGGTTTCTCAACTATTATTGCATCTCTTGAGTCCCCATTAATTTCAACTGATACTTTTAAGCCTATTTTTGTAAAATTCTTGTCAACCATAGCCAATGCTATGTTTTTTACTAATCTTGGTGAGTATACTGCTGAGGTTACTTTTCCAATCATTTTGTCATCACAGAATATTTGCCAAAATACAGTGTTAGGTCCTTTAAAAAAATCACCCCCTATTTCCAAACCAATTTGTTGACGTTTAATTCCTTTTTTATGTATTTCAATTAGTGCTTTTTTACCTATGAAATTAATATCACTATCTAAGGTTACAAGTCTATCAAGTCCCATCTCAAATGGGTTAGTGTGTATATCAGCATCTGCGTGATAAGACAACATCCCTCCTTCAATACGACGTATGCTTGATGTGTGACCTGGCTTAAGACCATATTCATTACCTGCTGTCATAATCATTTCCCATAATTTATCACCTTGAGTTCCATCACGTAAAAATAATTCATACCCTAGCTCTGTAGACCATCCTGTGCGGGATACGACTAACGGAATATCATCTAATTCTAATTCTTTGAGCCAGTAATATTTTAAATCTCTTATGTTTTCTCCAAATAGTTTAACCATAATCTCTCTTGACTTTGGTCCCTGCAACTGAAGAGGAGAGACATCTGGTTCATCGATGCTAACATTTAGTCCAGAATTAACTGCAACGCCTTGAGCCCACAATAAGATATCGCTATCAGATAGAGACAACCAAAAATGATTTTCACCTAAACGTAGCAAAACAGGATCATTAAGTATTCCGCCTTGTTCATTGGTAATTAGCACATATTTACACTGCCCTATAGATAATTTGCTAAGATCACGCGGTGTAAGTTGTTGAATAAACTTAAATGCATCAGGTCCAGTTATCTCAACTTGTCTTTCTACTGCTACATCACATAAAATCGCATCATTTACTAAATTCCAAAAATTTTTCTCAGGGTCACCAAAGTCTCTTGGGATATACATATGATTGTAAACTGAAAAGCCAGTGGCTCCCCATCGAACTGTAGCATCAAAAAAAGGAGATTTTCTGATTTGAGTACCAAATCCAAAATTTTTATCTGAGTTTTTAATTTGCATTAAAGACGCTCCTTCCAGTCGACTAAGAAAATTGCTTCATTTCTCCGAAGATTAGGAAGTGTAAAGGGACCATCATATGTTGCTTTTATGGCAGCACCTAAAACTCTTATATTATCTAAATTTAACTTTTTTTTTAAAATTTCTCTATGTTTGTGAAAATTTTTATCAGAGGCAAAGCCTGTATATCTAATTACTGCAAAATAGCCTGGTTCTATTGTTGAAATTTTTAATGATTTATCTGAAGGAAGAGGTATCTCATTTTTTTGAAATTTCCTGGGTAAGTAAAATTGCATAACAAACTGATTTTCAATTTCTGTGACATTAACTGGTGTGGTCATTTCAATTTTTTGACTTTGTTTGTTGTAACCTGATATGTATTTGAATAGTTTTCGAAATCCATTATTTTGATTGGAGTATTGAGTTTCTATTATTAAGCGTTCCTCATAATATCGAATTTCATAAGTATCAGTTTGATAAACAATCTTATAAGGAGACTCGCTATAAGCCATCAAGTTTTGTACCATAAGTAAAATTAATAATAAGTATCTAATCATACAGAGGTTGTAATTCTTTATTTGAAACTCCCCATACTCCATTATCTAAAGGTATCCATCCTTTAATTGAAGATTTTTTACCTCGTGGAACACTTATTTTTACCATTGTTTCATCTACCTCTAATAAGTTTACAATTTTTGGCGCAAGAATTAATCCCTTTTGAATAGTTAACCAAGAATCAGGATCATAAGATTTCAATGCATATAATTTAGTATCCTTTAATACTAACAAAGTTCTTTTCTTGGACAACTGATTATGGGCTATCCAACCTTGTATCCCATTGAATAACTCTATGCGGTACCAATCGGTGTAATCACTCCAATTATTTTGAAACTCTTCAATAACTTTTACAGGCATATTTTCTTCTGTAAGAAGGAATTTCTCTGTTTGCTTTTTCAAATCTTGATTTTCTGGATAGTGCCGAAGCCAAGATTCATCGTGAGCGAGAGATTTAAAATAAGGAATATGTTTATCTGAATGGGCATTTAGTGGGAGTATCAAAAAAAAGAAAATGAGCCTGATCATAAATTTTATCTCTGAGAATTCTGCCAGTTTGGATGAGTATAAGGTTGTAAATTAGATGGAGCTAAAAGAGGTTTTTGCAAGATGTGATCTGATGCTTTTTCGCCGGTCATTATGGAGGGTGCATTAAGATTTCCATTACATATTTGAGGAAAAATTGAGGAGTCTGCAAGATAAAAATTTGAAAAACCCTTTACTTTACAATCATTTTTAACAACAGATGAGGGATCATCTTCTTCTCCTATCTTACATGTACCGCATGGATGGTAGGCACTTTCACAATTATTTCTTACGAATTCGTCTAGTCCCTCATCAGATAAAACATTATCTCCTGGTTGAATTTCATCTCCCTTAAAAGGAGCTAATGCATCTTGGTTAAGAATTTCTCTACTAAGTCTTAGTGATTTTCTAAAATTTGGAAAATCCTCTTCATGAGACATATAATTGAACTTTATTAATGGTGCTTCAAAGGGGTTTCTAGATTTTAATTTTACAAATCCTCGAGATTTTGAACGCATGGGTCCTACATGCAATTGAAAACCATGACCTTTACTTGGAGATTTGCCATCATATCTTATTGCAACAGGAAGAAAATGAAATTGAATATCAGGATATGGAATATTTTTATCTGAACGAATAAATCCAAGTGTTTCAAATTGGTTTGTTGAGCCTGGTCCACTTTTAAGAAACATCCATTGCATACCAATTAGTAATTTAGAAAATGGGTTTAAGTACTTGTTAAGTGTTACAGGTTGTAAACACTTAACTTGAAAATAAACTTCTAAATGATCTTGTAAATTTTTACCAACTCCGGGTAAGTTTTTAATAACCTCGATCCCTAATTTTTTTAAATCATTTCCCTCTCCGATTCCTGACCTTTGGAGAATTGTTGGGCTATTTATAGCACCAGCTGATAAAACAACTCCAATTTTGGCATTAAAAATTTTTTTTTGTCCTTGATGAAATACTTCCACCCCTTTAGCCTTATCTTCACTAAATATAATTTTATCAACTAAAACTTTAGTGATAAGTTTTACATTTTTCTTTGCTAATGCGGGTTTTAAATAAGCTTTAGCTGTTGAAAAACGTGAACCTTTCCAAACATTCATATCAGCTGGCCCAAAGCCCTCCTGTCGAAAACCATTATAATCTTCGGTGTATGTATATCCTGCTTGTTCAGTTGCTTTTACAAAAGCGTTATGTAAAGGATTATCTCTTTTGCCATGAGTTATATTTAATGGGCCTGATTTCCCTCTAAATTCAGAGTTTCCTCCATGGCTTGCTTCCATTCTTTGAAAGTATGGAAGAACATCTGGATAATCCCAACCTTTCGCTCCACTTTCTGCCCACTGATTATAATCACCAGCATTTCCTCTTACATAAATCATTCCATTAATTGAAGAGGAACCTCCAATAACTTTACCTCTTGGACAGGCTAAAGACCTTCCATTTAATGCTTGCTCTGGTTCAGCTTTATAGCCCCAATCGAACTTATCCATGTTCATGGGGTAAGAAAGAGCTGCTGGCATTTGGATAAATGGACTTTTGTCTAGTCCACCAAATTCCAAAACTAGAATTTTTAACTTTGGGTTCTCCCCAAGCCTGTAAGCTATTGTAGATCCTGCCGATCCAGAACCAATTACAATATAATCAGGATTTTCAAACATCTAAAATGAGTTAATAGGTTGTTTTAAAAAAAGTAAACTTCAAAAATCTATTAAAATTGTTATCTATTCTGTCTGCTACCATGTCTGATAAAAACATTTTTGGCCATCTTTTGATGTTCTGGGAGCTTCCTGATTCTAAAAATTTTATCTCTTGCGAACTTTGCTGTTTTAGTAACATCAACTATTGTCTCAAGTTTAGAGTCGTTAAATAAATTTTCATTGTTAGATAGCTCAGGGGGTTTGAAAAAAAAGCTGGGTGGAAAATTATTATACTCAGGTAATTGTGATTTTATAAATTTCGCCTCAGGGTCTTGATCCAAGGCTTGTTTATATGGGTTATACATTCTAATTGTATTAATTCCGGTCGTTCCTGATTGCATTTGTAGCTGGCTGTAATGTATTCCAGGCTCAAAGTCAGTAAATAAAGCTGCAAGGCGTGGGCCGAAATATCTCCAATCTAGCCATAGATTATAGGACGCGAACGAGGCTAGCATCGCCCTCATTCTAAAATTAATCCATCCATGATTTCGAAGATAAATCATACATGCATCTATAAAATGCACGCCTGTTTTTCCCTCTATCCAAGCATCTAATTTTCTAAAATCTTTATCACGTATTTGGTCATAGACTGGAATAAAACTCTCGTGCTCAATTGATGGTTGGTCCTCCAATTTTTGGATAAAATGTGATCTCCAATGCAAACGAGATAAAAAAGAATTTATAGATTTAGCAAAATTTTTATTAGTCAATTGTATCTTTTCTTTTTTTTGAGTAGCTTCTTGGAAAACTGAACGGTGCGATATCGTCCCGTAAGTCAAATGAGTCGATAATCTTGAGCAACTTTTTTCTGCAGTTATAGGACTAGACATTTCATATTGATAGTTTTCACCTCTATTGTTAAGAAAAGTGCTTAATAATTTTTCTGCCTCTCGTGAGCCCCCTTTCTGCCTATTAGGGCAAGGAGTTGTGTCATAGAAAGTTTTTGGTAAATCGTAATTTTTTAATCCTAAACTTATCGATTGTTTTATGATAGGTAAATTTGGATATCTAAGAATATCCTTTCTGAAAAATTTTGCCCATTGATTTCTATCATGATGTCCACGTCTTACGCCCGGATAGGCACACTCAATCCAATGAATATCATTTTGGAGAAAAAAAGATTTTAATTTTTTATCTCTTTCAAAAGTCCATTTAATTCCTGTTTCTTGTTGGCTTATGACACTATCAAAATTATATTTATCCTTTAAAAACTTAAATATCTCTAAGGCATCTCCATATAAAATATTTAAATGTAAATTATTTTTTGTTAATTGGTGTTGAAGATCTTTTAAGCTGTCTAAAGTAAATTGCCATTGTCTTAAAGACATGTCCTTTTGTTTCCAGAGTTCAGGTTCAATTATATAAATTAAGATCGATTTTTTATCTTCATCGATTAAGGTTTCGTTATCCTTATACCTTAAATTTTTTTTAAACCAGACTATCCTATTTGACATCTGTAATTAATCTTTGATTTTAAAGCCCTTAGAGAAAATATAAATAATTGCAGTAATATTAAGTATCAGGAACGTAAATATCATAATTAGACTTGTAGTAATGCTTACATCAGCCATTTCATAAAAGCTCCATCGAAAGCCACTCACTAAATAAAGCACGGGATTTACGAGGGACACATTCTGCCAAAATTCTGGTAGCCAGTTTATGGAGTACAGTGAACCCCCAAGAAAAACAAGTGGTGATAAAATAAGAGTAGGAAATATAGAGAGTTCCTCCCAATTAGTTGACAACATTCCAATCAAAAAACCAAGTAAACTAAAAGTTAAAGATGTTAAAACAAGCATCAGGATCATCGCAAATGGGTGCATAATATAAATTTCAACAAAAAATAAACCCGTTGCCAGAATTAAGCTCCCCAGAATTATAGATTTAGTGGTAGCTGCTCCGACAAAACCAATAACAATTTCTGTAGTTGATAAAGGCGCGGCATAGATTTCATTAATAGTGCCTAAAAACTTAGGAAAAAAAATTCCAGACGAAGCGTTTGAAACGCTCTGTGTAAGTAGGGCTAACATTATCATTCCTGGAACTATGAAAGATCCATATGAAATATCCTCAATTACAGGTATTCGACTACCAATTGCTGCACCAAATACAACAAAATATAAAGAGGAGGAGATAACAGGAGAAAATATACTTTGAACTGTTGTCCTTCTCATACGGTCCATTTCATGCAAGTAAATTGCTATGATCCCTGTCCAATTCATGCGCTTTCCTCCAATAATTTTTCAAATATTGTCTCTAAAGATGTCTGGGAGGAATTCAAATCTTTTAGTTTAAGCCCAGCTGATTTTATATCTTGAAGCAGTGCGGTAATACCTGTTGAGGACCCATGAGAGTCATAAGTATAGGTTAATGAAATATTATTATTCATTTTAAGGTTGTACGTTCCTAGAGAAGATGGGATTTCATTAAAGGGCTCTTGGAATTCTATGGTTAAATTCTTTTGGCCCATTTTCTGCATTAAATCGTTTTTATTATCTGTAATTATTATTTCACCATTATTTATCACAGAAACTCTATCAGAAATTGCCTCTGCCTCTTCGATGTAATGTGTTGTGAGGATTATTGTTACGCCCTTTTCTTTTAATTCTCTAACTGCTCTCCACATGTCTCTTCGCAAATTAATATCAACACCTGCAGTGGGTTCATCTAAAAATAATATTTTTGGTTCATGACTTAGGGCTTTGGCGATCAAAGCTCTTTTCTTCATACCCCCAGAAAGCTCTCGAAGTTTACTATCTTTTTTATCCCAAAGACTGAGATCTCTTAAAATTTTTTCAATAAAAGCAGGGTCTTTTTTCTTGCCATAAAGGCCTCTGGTGTAAGATACGTTTTGAAAAACTTTTTCAAAAGCCTCTAAATGAAGTTCTTGGGGCACAAGTCCAATCATGGACCTTGTTCTTCTATAGTCTTTTACTACGTCGTGACCATCAACTGTAATACTACCAGAGGTTGGTAAGACTATTCCACATATTGCATTAATGAGTGTAGTTTTTCCAGCACCATTAGGGCCCAAGAGTGCTAAAATTTCACCTCTTTGAATTTCCAAATTAACTCCCTTGAGAGCCTCTAGGCCCCCCTGAAATGATTTCTTTAAATTCTCAATTTTAATTAGAATATCTGCTGACATAATTAGATTGCGTACAGTATATTATAAGTCAATAACATCAAGATAGTTTATCTGTAACTTTTACTTTTTTACTTTTTTCAATTAAGTACGTACTTATCAAAACAGCAATCAATGCCACTATTATTTTATAAGTTATTTTTTCATCCAAAAAGAGATAGCCAAATATTAGGCCAAATATTGGGATGATGTAGGCAACTTGAGATTGAAATACTAACCCATTATTTTTAAGAATATAAAATCTCATTAGCCACGCAATAGCAGTAGCAACAATTCCAAGATAAATAAGAGAAATTGTAGCGTTCAAAGAGGGTCTTAATTCTGTTGGATTTTCGAAGATAAACATAATAGGAAGTAAGATAATTACAGCCCATATTAGAATACTAGAAGTGAGTACTTCATTTTTTATGTGTTTTAGCTTAAGTGAAAATAGACCGCCAATGGTGTAACAAACTGGACCTAAAATTACCATAAATGCATAGAAGATATTTGATTGATTAATTAAAATATTATCTGAGAACAGATAAACAATCCCTAGAAAGCCAATTAGTATTCCAAGAAATTTTAAAAGATTAATTTTTTCATTTTGAATAAACAAATGACCCAATATTGTTGCTGCTATTGGAGCCGTGGACATCAAGATAGCGGCTAGATTACTTTGAACTTTTACTATTCCAAATGAGATAAAAAAAAAAGGCAGAACTAAATTTACAAATCCTATAGTTGCATACCATAGCCAGTTTTTTCCAAATGCTTCAATAGAAATTTTTCTAATCCAACAGTAAATAAGCATTACAATCGCAGCAAAAAAAATTCTACCAAAAGCAAGAGCCATTGGAGTATAACTTTCTGAGGCGATTTTAATATTAAAGAAGGCACTACCCCATATACCAGCTAATACAAATAATAGTAAAAAATCTTTAAGAGACGCTTTGTGCATTATATAAGAGTAAATTGAACACGCTTATTCATTTTTCCTTTACTCTCATATTTAATAAATTTAAATTCTCCAATCTCACTAGTATTAGCTACATGAGTTCCTCCACATGGCTGTAAATCAATATCTCCAATTTTAACTAAACGAATTTTATCATTTGTTCTTGGAGGTTTGACAGAAAGTGTTCGAACCAATTCAGGTTTTTGATCAAGCTCTTCATTTGTAATCCACTGATACGTAATAGAGTGGGATTGTTGAATAAATTCATTAATAATTTTGTTTAACGTTTCAAATTCAAATGTTTCCTCTCCTAAATCAAAATCTAATCGGCTTTTTTCTATACCAATTGAACCTCCAGTAACATAATAAGGTAATGCTGCACACAAAAGATGCATAGTGGTGTGCATCTTCATTAAACGATAACGATGATCCCAATCAATATGCCCTTTGATATCCCCCGAAAGATCACATATTTCTGTATCAACAACATGGGCTATACCTAATTCATGCTTAATTGTATTGATAACGTTGAATTTTTGATCATTGATTTCCAATATTCCTTTATCTCCAGGTTGCCCGCCGCTTTGGGCATAAAAAGAGCTATCTTGAGTAATGATTTTGTCTTCCTCAATTAATACAATTTTCTCTTCAAAATTCTTGATGTAACTATCTTTAAGGTAAATCATTTTTTTGCTTCTTTTATCTTATAATCAACACAGGACTCAATGCCCCCTTGGGTATTACTTTGCTTTTCACATTCCTCATAGTATTCATGGTATTCAAAAGTTGAGGAAATATATAAACCAATACCAATAATGCTAAAGACTGCAATACTATATAAAATTTTCTTACTCATCTTAAATTAATCTATCCTGGAAACCTATCAACTGATTGTTAACAATGATATCAGATTTTTTAATAGGTCTTAGAAGTTCTATACCCTCTAAACTTATACATCTACTTAATGCAACATAAAGCTGTCCTGGGGCAAAGGAACCTTGGCTCATGTCTATTATTACTTTTTCAAAGGTTTGTCCTTGGCTTTTGTGAATAGTAATTGCCCAAGCTAATCGCATTGGATACTGTTTAAAAGATCCTGTTATCTCTTCTTGAACTTCTTGTTGATCATCATCATAAGTATACTGAATGCGATCCCATTTTTCTTTTTTAACTTCAAAGACTTTGTTATCGATTTTTACTTTGATTTTTTTTTGTGCAATATCGTGAATAATACCTATTGATCCATTAACCCATCTTTTTTCAGGATCATTTTTGATCATAATTACTTGAGCCCCTTTTTTTAATTTTAAAATTTCATCAGTGGGAAATAACTCTTTGTAAAACTGACCTGTCGCTTGTCCTCGGTAGGAAAACTCTTCTTCATTCAACTGACTTAGGTATTTTTGATTAATACTACTTGCTCGAGCGTTGGTAGTAGTAAGTATTATTTTTCCCTCATACATCTCAATATGATCAATTAAAGAGTCATTGATATTATCTATTTGAGAGTGGGTTATAGAACCATCTCGAACAGAGTTAAGTAAATGAATAAAGTGATCATCTTTTTGACGATATATACTATATAATTCAAGGGTTTTAAATTGAGCATCCTGAAAAATATTTGAGTGAAAGAAGAAGTGACCTTTCGAGTAAATACGCTGTAAAAGACCTGACTCATCCATGTTGACGACTGGTGGGAGTTGAAATAAGTCCCCAAATACAACCAACTGAACTCCTCCAAAAGGCTGAGTAAGTTTTTTGCGATGAACACGAAGACTATAATCAATTGCATCAAAGACATCAGCACGCACCATTGATACTTCATCTATAATGAGAGTTTCTAAATTTTGGAGCACTTCAGTTTGTCTTACTTTCTTAATGTGCCTTGTCTGAATAACTTTGGGAGGGAAGCCAAAAAATGAGTGAATAGTTTGTCCCTTGACACGGATTGCAGCGACACCTGTAGGAGCAAGAACAGCAGTGTTTTTTTTTGTGATGGATCGAAAATATGCTAACAAAGTTGACTTACCACTTCCTGCTTTTCCTGTAATATAAAAATGGTCTTTTGTATTTTCTAACTGTTCGATAATTGTCTCAAATTCCTCACTCAACACAAAATCATCAGGTAGCAAACTATTATAATTTCGCTTATAACCCATTTAGTATCTCGCTTACCATTTGAAAACATTCCTTAACAGTACCCTTTTGAATTTGTGATCTTGAGAGTCTTGGACCAAACTTTAATTTTTCAACATAAATTTTTTTTTTAAAATAAACTCCTATGAAAACTAAACCCACTGGTTTTAATTTAGTTCCTCCATCTGGGCCAGCCACACCTGTTGTCGAAAACGTTAGTTGGCTTTTTGTAATTTTATGTAATTGAAAACACATCTGAGCACAGACTTGGCGACTGACAGCACCATATCTTTTGAGAGTATTGGGGGAGATTTTTAGATGTTTAATTTTTGAGTCATTTGAATATGTAATAAATCCGCTCTTATAAATTTTAGATATTCCTGGCTTAGATGTAAATTTCGCTGCCAGCAAACCACCTGTACAAGACTCCGCTGTAGATAGGGTAATATTTTCATTTAAGAGATATTTGATTATCTTTGATTCTACTGTCATGAACTAAATATACTTATTATAAGGACTACAAAATAACAATGGTACTTATAGGTATCTAAAAATTGCATAAAAAAAAGATTTTTACTCAAATTATTAACAAAAAAATCAACATTTTTGAAAATAATATATGCAATTATTGCATATTAATCATAAACCTTTAATCTTATTTCATGAAATCTAGGAGGTTTTAAATGGCTGACATGTTCACAGGACACTACCCTTTTATAATAATGATTATTTGGTTAATAGCCGGGATCGTGGGTTCAAAATTATAAGTTTTTTTGGGGGTGGTGAGAGCTACCCTCAATTTGTTCCAGTAAGCCTCTTTCCTTTTTCTCTTAATACAAATTTTTGAATTTTGCCAGTTGAAGTTCGAGGAATGTTCTCAAAAAAATAGAATTTAGGTACTTTAAATGATGCCAAGTTTTCTTCGCACCACTGTTTTGCATGTATCTCATTCCAATTTTGATCTTTTTTTAGTTCAATAAAAGCACAGGGGACTTCGCCCCATTTTTGATCAGGAATAGCGATGACTGCTACAGCACTGACACAATCATTTTTTAAGAATACTTCCTCAATTTCAATCGATGAAATATTTTCTCCACCAGATATTATAATATCTTTTGATCGATCTTTTAGCTGGAGATATCCGTCAGGGTGCATCACTGCTAAATCTCCTGAGTGAAACCAACCACCTTCAAAAGCTTTTTGATTTGCAGATTTATTTTTTAAATAACCCTTCATCACAATATTTCCTTGAAACATAACTTCACCAATTGTTTTGCCATCGGCAGGAACCTGCTTCATAGTATCAGGGTCAAGAACTTTGAGATGTTCTAGAGGAAGGTATCGTACACCCTGCCTTGCTTTAAGTGATGCTTGTGCATTCATGTCTAATGAATTCCATTCTTGATGCCACTCATTGATGACAGCTGGTCCATATGTTTCAGTCAAACCATAAAGATGAGTTACTAAAAATCCTGACTCTTGCATTTCTCTAAGAATATTTTCTGGTGGTGGTGCAGCTGCAGTAAAAAATTGAACCTCATGAGTTATGTTAAAACTGTTTTTTTGGTGTTGTGATAAAATAACTGACATTACGATGGGTGCCCCACATAAATGGCTAACTTTATGGTTTTTTATGCTATTCCATATTGGTTCTGCCCTAACTTGGCGCAGACAAATATGAGTTCCAATAATTGCTGACATAGTCCATGGAAAACACCAGCCGTTACAATGAAACATCGGGAGTGTCCAAAGATACACTGAATGTTTAGGCATAGAGGCAACCATTGCATTACCTTGAGCTAATAAATAAGCTCCACGATGATGAGAGACTACCCCTTTGGGATCACCAGTAGTACCAGAAGTGTATCCAACAGAAATTGCGTTCCACTCATTTTCTGGCATGAGCCATTGATAATTGCTATCTCCTTGATCCAAAAATTCCTCATAATCTATTACATCTAAATCAAAATTATCGAGAGACTCATAGGAGTGTTCTTTATCTATAAATTCAATTAATTGAGGTTTGACTTTGCATTGACTCAAAACTTCTTTTACAGTTAATGATAACTCTCGATCATATAATAAAAACTGTGAGTCAGCGTGTTCAAGTTGAAAGGCAATAGTCGCGGCATCGAGTCGGGTATTGATAGCATGGATTACTCCTCCACACATTGGAATTCCATAATGCGCTTCGAGCATTGGAGGTGTATTCAACAACAAAGTTGATATTGTACTTCCTCTTGTCATGCCCTGCTGAGATAAAGCTGAGGCTAACTTTTTAGAGCGAAGATAAAATTCAGCATAGGATCTTCGAAGATTACCATGAACAATTGCAGTAAACTCTGGAAATACATCTGCGGCTCTTTCTAGAAATGATAATGGGGTGAGAGGTTGATAGTTAGCAGAATTTGCATCCAAATCCTGATTATAGGGATTGACCATCTTAAGGTTTTATTCTTTCCAATTTGGAGATCGTTTTTCTAAAAAAGCTTCTATTCCCTCTTTAGCCTCTTGGTCCAACATGTTTTCAAGCATTACTTTTGAAGCATACTCATATGCTTCAGCTAAAGACATTTCAATTTGTTGATAAAATGCTTTTTTACCAATTTTTAATGTGGTACCAGATTTTGAGCTGATTTTAGTGGCTTTTTCTAATATCAGGTTTTCTAGCTCTTCCTCATTTACACTCTTATTAATAAGACCTTTTTTCTCTGCCTCATCAGCAGATATTAGCTCCCCTGTAAGAAGCATTTCCATGGAGTTTTTTGAGGTTGTATTTCTAGAAAGGGCCACCATTGGAGTTGAACAAAAAAGGCCAATGTTTACTCCTGGTGTAGCAAACCTTGAGTTAGAAGAGGCATAAACCAAATCACAACTTAGTGCCAATTGGCATCCTGCAGCTGTAGCAACTCCATCTACCTGGGCTATGACAGGTTTCGAATGGTTGACTATTGTTTGCATTAATCTTGAGCATTTTTTTAAAATTGATTGAAAATACTCTTTGCCCTTATCAGGATGAGACCGAGCAGCTTTAAGTTCTTTTAAATCATGACCAGCTGAGAAAACTTTTCCTGTAGAGGATAAAATGATAACCCTACTAGGACTAGAATTGAAACGATCAAATGCAGATTGTAGCTCATCAATCATTTTTTCTGATAAGGTGTTTTGATGACTTGGATCGCTGAGGATGATTTCAAATATCCCGTTTTCCAGTTCCGTGATTTTTACAAGTGATGATTGTCTATCTGTGCTCATAAACTAACTTCAAATACAACTTCTTCAGCCAACGAGTTAGCAACAAAACAATATCGATGAGATCTATCATGCATGTCCTTCATATCTTGGTCACTAATCGTAAATTCTCCACTAAATGTCACAACAGGATGAAGGACTATCTTAGTCACAGCCATCTGCCCTTTGGAATTTTTGCCTAAATAAGCGTCAGCCTTATCTTCATAGGAATTTACTGGCCATTTCATTTTGGCTGCTAATGCTAAAAAAGTCATCATGTGGCAACTGCTAACTGATGCTGCCAAGGCTTGTTCTGGATTTGTATAATCTGGGTTCCCTCCCCAATCAGGGGCAGCATCTGCAGTAATATTATAATTATCATTGAAAGAAATTTCATGAGAATTGGAGAATTTGCCTGGTACTAATTCACCCTCTCCAAGTTTCCATTTTAAGTTTATAGATAATTCAGACATAGTTAAAAATAGTATGGAAATTTATAAACGCCATCATAAAATCTAAGGATGAAATCTAATTTGGATAGGGAAAAAACTAATATATTCGCGCTTTATCTGTATTTTTTACTCAGGAACAAGAAACATAAAATCATGGAGGATAGTTTTTCAAAAATAAACGAAGAGTATTTTTATAAATTACTTCAAAAAGGTGAATACAAAGCATTTGGCCTAGAATGGGATTATGAAGGCATCTTAAAAGAGGACAGTCATTATCCTGAGTTCTATAAGAATGAATATTCTAAAGTAATGATATCTGTAATGGTTGATATTTATTTGTCGGGCTATAAATCTTAAAAACAATCATAGACAGAATGCAAATTCAGGAATAAGATTTTTAACAATATATGAATAAACCTAATAACTTAGAACCGCTATGGATGCCTTTTACTCCCAACAAGACATTCAAAAAAGATCCTAGAATTATTGTCGGAGCCAAGGATATGCATTTTATCAGTGATGATAATAGAGAAATTTTAGATGGCACTGCAGGACTGTGGTGTGTAAACGCTGGTCATGGTCGAAAAAAAATTCAAGAAGCGGTAAATGAACAAATTGAAAATCTGGATTATTCTCCTCCATTTCAATTTGGGCATCCTAAACAATTTGAACTAGCTAATCGCTTAGCTGAAATATTTCCTGAAGGAATGAATCATGTTTTCTTTTCTAATTCAGGATCAGAGGCAGTAGATAGTGCCTTAAAAATTGCTCTTGCTTATCAGCGAGCGCGAGGACACTCTTCTAAAACTAGATTGATTGGCCGTGAGAGAGGATATCACGGTGTTGGCTTCGGTGGAATATCCGTCGGGGGTATGGTGAAAAACAGAATGTACTTTGGCTCAATGCTCAATGGTGTTGATCATTTACGTCATACTCATAATCTGGAACTGAATGCTTTTTCAAAAGGTGAACCTGAACATGGCGCTGAACTTGCAGACGACTTAGAGCGTCTTGTCCAATTACATGATGCATCAACTATTGCTGCTGTAATCGTTGAGCCAATTGCTGGATCAACTGGTGCGCTCCCACCTCCAAAAGGTTACCTTAAAAGACTCAGAGAACTATGCACGAAGCATGATATTTTATTAATCTTTGATGAAGTGGTAACAGCTTTTGGTCGTATGGGAAAAGCCACCGGATCAGAATTTTTTGGCGTAACTCCTGATATAATTTCATGTGCTAAGGGCATCACGAACGCGACTATTCCAATGGGTGCCACGATTGTTCAAGACTTTATCTATGAGTCGATGATAGAGAATGCAGATGCTCCAATAGAATTATTTCACGGATACACTTATTCCGGTCATCCTGTTGCGTGTGCAGCAGCTTTGGCAACACTAGATATTTACAAAGAAGAAGGGCTTTTTGATAATGCAGCTCATATAGCTCCTGTTATTGAAGAAGCTGCCCATGGTCTCAAAGGCACTAAACATATTATCGATATAAGAAATTTAGGCGTTATTGCTGCTCTAGAACTAGAGCCTAAAAAAGGTGCCGTAGGTGTCAGAGGCTTTGAGACGATGAAGAAGGCTTGGGATCTTGGTCTTATGGTTAGAGCCAATGGAGATACTCTTGCATTTTCCCCCCCTTTAATCATTAACGATAGTCAAGTTGATGAAATGTTTACGAAAGTAAAAAAAGCCTTGGAACACGTAGACTAAAGACATCCCCGCTACAGCCATATCCAGTTTCAAAAATACCACTCGGTTGATAAAAACCACACAACATAATCCATCTGTATATGAAGACTATTCCTGGAACAATAATAATTGCATTAATAAGAAAAAGAGCTATTGAAATTACAACCCTCATTGCAAGGTTTGTACTCATGTATTGTTTATAAAAGATACGAATTATTAAGCCTGTAGTTACTGCTGAAAGTAATAAAAATGGGGCGTCTAAGTGTGTAACTAAAAATTCATAATACATCGCTTTAAATTAAAGCAATAATACAGTAAGCCTTTTAAAATGCAAAAATACATATCAGAGTTTATAGGTAGCTTTATTTTATTAGTATCCATCGTAGGTTCTGGAATTGCAGGTCAACAATATACAAATGATCAAATGGTTATTTTGTTTAGTCATGCTGTTGTCATAGGTTTAACACTTATTTTTATAATTGGAATATTTGCTAATTTTTCTGGAGCACATTTTAATCCTATTGTTTCAATATTTTTTTTCTTACAAAAAGAGCTAAGCGTAAAAGATCTATGTCTATATATTTCTATACAAATTACTGCAGCTATTCTTGGAACAATTTTTGCAAATTATATTTTTGGTTTAAGCATTGTAGAAATCTCCTCAAATATTAGAAGTAGAACAAATATTTATATTTCAGAGATTTTTGCTTCCTTTGGACTACTGATGGTTATTTTGCTATCAAAAGTAGGTGGTAAAAATATTGTTGCTTTTAATGTTGGTATTTACATCACAGCTGCAATAATTTTTACATCCTCAGCTAGTTTTGCAAATCCTGCCGTATCGATTGCTAGAATTTTTACTGAGTCATTTGCAGGGATTAATCCCTCAACTGTAATATTTTTT